>NC_019978.1:662313-993470 GCF_000328625.1 Halobacteroides halobius DSM 5150
CTAGTTTAACTGTGTAAGATAGGAGGAAAATTGATGGGGCAGATTTTCGATTGGTTTAAGAATTTGTTGGTTAATTCTGAAGCTTCTGACGTGAATGTGCCACTTGATAAGCAAATTATACCTAAACATATAGCTTTGATTATGGATGGTAACGGGCGCTGGGCCAAAAAACAAGGGTACCCTCGTAGTAGGGGGCATCAAGTAGGAGTTAATACTTTAAAAAAGATTGTACAGATAGCTAGTAATTTGGGAGTTAAATACATCACTACCTATGCTTTTTCGACAGAAAATTGGCAACGGCCTCAAAAAGAAATAGATTTTTTAATGAATTTATTTAAAAAAACATTTGCTAAGGAAGCAGATAACTTTAATCAAAATAATATTAAGGTCAATATTATTGGCCGAAAAGATAGATTACCTGATTCTGTTTTAGAGCAAGTGAGAAAAATCATGAAATTAACTAGTGATAATAACGGTTTAACACTTAATATTGCTCTAGATTATGGTGGACGGGCTGAGATAATAAAAGCAGTCAAAGAAATGATTGAAAATACTAAACAAGAAAAGTTAAGTGAAACAAGACTGGCTAATGGATTATATACTTCTAGTCAACCAGATCCTGATTTATTGATTAGGCCAGGTGGTGAAAAACGGATTAGTAATTTTCTTATCTGGCAGATAGCTTATACTGAATTATATTTTACAGATATTTATTGGCCAGAATTTGGAGAGGAAGAGTTTTTAAAAGCAATTAAAGAATATCAAAAACGAAATAGACGTTTTGGTGGACTTAAAGAAGAGTAGGTGATAAAATGCTAATCAAAAGGGTGTTAAGTACTATTTTAGGGGTTCCCTTATTAGTACTTATTTTTAAAATTGGTGGCTGGATTTTTTTTGGATTTAATTTATTGGTTATAGCTGTAGGAATGAATGAGTATTATAAATTAGTAGAAGCTAAAGGAATTAAGGTAAATAAAATTTTAGGAGTTTTATTGGGTTGGTTATTAAATAGTGCAATTTATTTTGGCTTTAGTTCTCAACAGATTATAGCATTATTAATGTTAGGATTAGTTATAATTTTATTAAAACAAATATTAATTAAATTAGATAAAGCAGTAATTTTAACAACTGCAACAACTTATTTTGGTGTTTTTTATATGGCCGGTCTATTTAGTTACTTAACTTTATTATATAATTTACAATTTGAAACTTTACAGTCTTCTGCAATCATTATATGGTTACCAATTTTAGCAACATGGGTTACTGACACAGGTGCTTATTTTATAGGTAAGAGTTTAGGGCAAAATCCTCTTGCCCCTAAGATTAGTCCTAATAAGACAATTGAAGGTGCAATTGGCGGAGTAGTTAGTAGTATTTTAATTACAATATTATTTAGTGTGTACTTAGATTTTGGTTATTTATCTGGTATAGTATTAGGGACATTAATTGGGACCTTCGCTCAACTTGGTGATTTATCTGAGTCGGCTTTTAAAAGAGATGCCCAAATTAAGGATTCAGGTAATTTAATACCTGGTCATGGAGGATTATTGGATAGAATAGATAGTTTATTATTTGTGTTACCTGTTGCTTATTATTATTTAGAATTAGTATTGAGTTAATAGTAGGTGAAAAAATGAAAACTACTTATAAATTGGTCCTATTCTTTTTGCTTTTAATATTAGCTAGTCTCCTTTTTTTAAATTATGTAGTTGCATATCTATTACCTTTTGTAATTGCTATTATTGTAGCTAGTTTAATTGAACCAGTAGTTAATTTTTTACAGCAAGAGGGTAAATTATCACGTGGATTAGCTGTTGCTATTGTGTTAATAATAATTATTATTTTAATCAGTTTATTATTAGCTATTTGTTTTTCTAGATTATTTGTAGAATTAGATAATTTAGTTAATAATTTACCTGACTATCAAACTATAGGTAATAAGTTTCATTGGCTAGCTAAGCAAAACAAAGAATTGAGTGAATTGATGGAGGAATGGCAGCTTTCTGATTCAATTAAAAAAGCAATTAATAGTAATTTGCAAAAGATTTATGATAGAATTAAAAAGATGATTCAGTTAGTAATTACTTCTTTATTAGAAATTGTTAAACAGCTACCGCGCTTAGTAACGATTTTATTAATTAGTTTAATTGCTACTTTCTTTATTAGTAGAGATAAAAAATTAATTTTAAAGACTTTATTAAGTCCATTTCCTAAATACTGGCGTAAAAAAATATTGCAAGTACAAGTAGAAATTATTAGTGCTGGGGTAGGATTTATCAGAGCCCAAATGATTTTAATTTCAATTACTACTATACTTTCAATTATAGGATTAATAACTTTGCAAAGCGATTATGCTTTAGTAGCTGGTTTAGCTGCTGGAACATTAGATTTAATCCCTATTATTGGCCCTGGTATGGTTTATACACCCTGGATAATATATAATTTAGTAATTAATAATCTTCATTTTGCTTTAGGTCTATTAATTATCTACATAATAGTTACTATTACACGACAAGTAGCTGAAGCTAAAATAGTAGGAGAAAGTATAGGAGTTCATCCTTTGGCTACTTTGGTCTCAATGTATTTAGGTGTACAATTATTTGGAGCAACAGGTTTTTTTATTGGCCCAGCCTTAGTCATAATTTTAAAAGCAATAATTAATACAGGATTTATTTCACTAATTATTAATGATTAGAAAACGTATATATAATAAAGGAGGGAAGTCGTTTTTAATAACGACATGATTTATGAAACAGATATCTATTTTAGGTTCTACAGGCTCAATTGGAACGCAAACTTTAGAGGTAATAGAGAACTTAGATGAAGAAATTTCTGTAGTAGCTATAACTGCTAATAACAGTATAGATTTATTAGTTCAGCAGGCTAAAAAATTTAAAGTTGATTATGCAGTGATTATGAACGAAGAAAAAGTTAGTCAATTAGAAAGTAAGTTAACTGGTACTACAATTACTGTTTTATCTGGTTTAGAAGGTTTAACTAAAGTAGCTACTTTAGAGCAAGTTGATTTAGTAATTAATTCAGTAGTAGGTGCAATAGGTGTTAGACCTACTTTAGCAGCAATTAAAGCAGGAAAAGATATAGGTTTAGCTAATAAGGAAACATTAGTAACAGCAGGTTCTATTGTAACTAGAGAAGCTAAGAAAAATGGAGTAAAGTTGTTACCAATTGATAGTGAACATAATGCTATTTTTCAGGTCTTAAATGGTGAAAAATCAACTAGTATAAAAAGGTTAATTTTAACTGCTTCTGGAGGTCCATTTAGAGAAGCTACTGCATCAGAATTAAAAGAAGTTACAGTAGAGGATGCTTTAGATCATCCGAATTGGGATATGGGTGGTAAAATTACTATTGATTCAGCAACTTTAATGAACAAAGGATTAGAAGTCATAGAAGCCCATTGGTTATTTGATCTTAGTTTTGATAAAATAGATGTTGTAGTTCATCCACAAAGTATTGTTCATTCTTTAGTAGAGTTTAAAGATCATTCTACGATAGCTGAATTGGGATTACCTGATATGAAAGTACCAATTCAATATGTATTAACCTATCCTAATAGGAAAGAAAATAATTTAGAGAGTTTAAATTTAGCTGAAGTCAGAAAATTAACTTTTGAAGAAGCAAAGACTGATTTATTTTCTTGTTTAGAATATGCTTATCAAGCAGGTAAGGTTGGAGGAACAATGCCTGCTGTTTTAAATGCTGCTAATGAAATAGCAGTGAGTAAATTTCTAAGTCATCAACTTAAGTTTAATCAAATACCAGAGTTAATTTCTAAAGTAATCTCCAATCATCAAGTAGTTTATAAGCCTACGTTAGATCAAATTCTACAAGCAGATACTTGGGCTAGGAGTGAAGCCCAGAAAGTGGGGGATCAGATTTGTTAACTACTATTGTTTCTTTTATAGTTGTATTAAGTATATTAGTTTTTTTTCATGAATTAGGTCACTTTTTAGTAGCAAAATATGTAGGAGTACAAGTAGAAGAATTCGCTATTGGTATGGGACCTAAGTTAATTGGTCACCAGCAAGGAGAAACTTTATATTCAATACGAATTTTACCTTTAGGTGGGTTTTGTAAAATGACTGGTGAAATGCCGGTTGATGATGAAGAAAGTGACCCAGAAGAAATTAAGTTATATCAACAAGCTGTTAAAAAAGGTAAGTGTTTATTTCAAAAGTCTGTTTTAGAACGAATATCTGTAATTACCATGGGCCCAATCATGAATTTTTTATTGGCAGCTGTATTATTTATGTTGATTTTTAATATCTTTGGTATCCCAGTAGATACTTCTTCTTCTACTATAATTGGGCAAGTAGTTCCTGAAGGCCCTGCTTATAGAGCAGGACTTAAAGAAGGGGATAAAATTTTAGCTATAAATAATAAGCCTGTAGATGATTGGAAAGCAATGGCTAAAATAATTCACCAGCATCCTAAAGAAGAGATTAGTCTAAAGGTGCTTCGGGGCCAAGAAATATTGAATTTAAAAGTAACTCCTAGATTAGATGAAAATCGCAAAGTAGGATTGATTGGGATTATTCCAATTTTAAAAAGGGAGCCTGTTAATTTATTCAAATCAATTATTTTAGGGATAAAACAAACTGGAATGTATATTTTTGCACTTGTTATGGGATTATGGAAGATGATTACTCAGCAAATGTCTGCTCAGGTGTCAGGGCCAGTTAAAATAGCTCAGATGGTTGGTAATGCGACTGAATCAGGAATGATGAGATTAATGCGGTTATCTGCTATAATTAGTATTAACTTAGGGATTATGAATTTATTACCATTCCCCGCTTTAGATGGAGGTAGACTAGTATTTTTAGGAGTTGAGTTAGTGCGAGGAGAACCAGTTGACCCAGAAAAAGAAGGGGTAGTTCATTTGATTGGATTTGTATTATTAATGTTATTATTTGTATTTATAATGATTAAAGATATTAAATCTATAATTTAGATGAGGTGATATTTGTGGGAAAAAATAAAGACAAGTGGTTAGACCCTAACAAAGTATCAGGTCGTCACGTTGATAGATATTGTAAGATATGTGGTTCTAAAGCAACTCAAGTTCGAATCTTAAAGTATGAAAATATTTGTGAAGATTGTGTAAAAGAGCTAAAGCAAAAAAAGGGTGGTAAATATGCGTGTAAAGGTTGCGGTAAAGTAGCTCCTCAACAAGTACAGGATAATAATGGATATTGCAAAGATTGTATCTGTCGTGCCTGTGGGAAACCCGATCCTAAATTTGTACAAAAGCATGGTTTTTGTGAAAAATGTTTTGAGATAATGGGGACTAATTGTCGTAACTGTGGTAAGGAAGCTCAAGCTCAAGTTAAGAGAAATGATGGGTTATGTGATGATTGTGCAGATAGATAGCAGAAGGAGGGGGACAATGATTGAAGAATATGTTACCTTAGAGACATTATTAACAGATAGCGTAGCTAAAAAACATCTCCCTAAGGCAGGTTATGCTCATGCAGTAGCTACTGCTGAGAATGCTTTTGAATTAGCAATAGAAGAGAATGTATGTGTTGATTTAGCTTCTAAAGCAGGGCTATTGCATGATATTGGTCATACTAGTTGGGAACACCAAGGTAAATGGGACTATGAATCTTATCGTGAGTTTGATATTCATACAATTAAAGGGGCAGAAAGAGCTCATGAATTATTAACTTTAAAGGGAGAAGATTTAGGTAAAGCTCGTGATATTGCTTTAGCAATTTTATTTCATAGTGATTCTAGTTCAGTAAGTCAGAATGTTAAGCTGACTTTATTACAACGGTTAATAAGCGATGCTGATGATATGGATAAACAAGAAGGTGGAGAGCATCATCGGGTTAAGATTGATTATACTGAAGCTTTACAACGAATAAGAAGATTAGATATGCTAATTTATAGACATATAAAATATAACCAAGATATCTGTGAAGAATGTGACTGGAGTAGTGAATGTAAATTGAATCATTGAAACTTTGAGGTGAGAGAATGAGAAGGAAAACTAAAGCAGTCGAGATAGGAGATGTTCAGATTGGAGGGAATGCTCCTGTCTCTATTCAATCAATGACTAATACTGATACTAGAAATGTAGAGAAAACAGTTGCTCAAATTAAAGAATTAGAAAAAGTGGGTTGTGAATTAATTAGAGTAGCAATTCCTGATCAAGAAGCAGCAACTAAGGTAGATCAAATTCGGGAGTCAATTAATATTCCTTTGATTGCTGATATTCACTTTGATTACAAATTAGCCCTAGAGGTCTTAAAAAGAGGAATAGATGGTTTGAGAATTAATCCAGGTAATATTGGAGGAGAAGATAAAGTTAGACAAGTAGCTTTAGAGGCTACTAAAAGGAAAGTACCAATTAGGGTAGGTGTTAATGCTGGTTCTTTAGGACGAGATGTACTAAAGAAGTATGGTTATCCTACTGCTGAAGCAATGGTAGAGAGTGCTTTAGAGAATATTAAAGTATTAGAAAAATTTGATTTTACAGATATTATTATTTCTCTTAAAGCTTCAGATGTGTTAATGACTCTAAAAGCTTACCAACTGATGGCCCAAGAGGTTGATTATCCTTTTCATGTAGGGATTACTGAAGCCGGAACTGTTAAATCAGGTACTATTAAATCTGCTGTAGGTATTGGTTCTATTTTAAGCCAAGGGTTAGGAGATACTATTCGTGTTTCTTTAACAGGTGATCCAAGAGAAGAAATTAAAGTAGGTTATGAAATTCTTAAATCTTTAAAATTAAGGGATAAAGGGCCAACCTTAGTTTCGTGCCCTACTTGTGGACGGTGTGAAATAGATTTAGTACAGATTGCTAATAAAGTAGAGCAAGAAGTTGCTAAATTAGATCAACCTATAGAAATAGCAGTTATGGGGTGTGCGGTTAATGGCCCTGGTGAAGCTAGAGAAGCTGACATTGGAATTGCTGGTGGCAAAAATGAAGGATTAATTTTTAAAGAAGGAGAAATTTTACGGAAAGTACCAGCAGATAAGTTAGTTGATGAATTGATGAATGAGGTAGAAAAATTATAAACTAAACAATATTGGAGGTAATAATTATGCGAATGTCACAAATGTATCTACCAACACTAAAAGAAACACCTGCTGATGCTGAGGTTACAAGTCATAAATTAATGTTAAGAGCAGGAATGATAAGAAAGCTTGGTTCAGGGATCTATACATATTTACCTTTAGGTTATAAAGCAATTAGTAATTTAGAAGAAATTATTAAAGAAGAGTTAAATAAAAAAGGAGCTCAAGAACTATTATTACCAGCTTTACAACCAGCAAGTTTATGGGAAGAGTCAGGTAGATTAGAAAATTATGGGCCAGAATTAATGAGACTTGAAGATCGTCATGCAAGAGAATTTTGTTTAGGGCCAACCCACGAAGAAGTAATTACTGATCTAGTAAGAGATGAAGTCAGATCTTATAAAGAATTACCACTTAATTTATATCAAATTCAAACTAAATATCGAGATGAAGTTAGACCTCGTTTTGGTGTATTAAGAGGTAGAGAGTTTATTATGAAGGATGCGTATAGTTTTGATGCTGATGAAAAAGGACTAAATGAAAGTTATCAGCAAATGTATGATGCATATTGTAATATCTTTTCACGGTGTGGTTTAGAGTATAGACCAGTTTTAGCTGATACAGGAACTATTGGTGGTGATGATTCTCATGAGTTTATGGTTTTAGCAGATGCTGGAGAAGATATTGTAGTATATTGTGAAGAATGTGATTATGCAGCTAATTTAGAACTAGCTACCGCAGATTCTAAAGTAATAGCTCAAGACGAAGAAGCAAAGGAATTAAAAGTAGTAGATACTCCTGAAGTTTCTACAATTGAAGATTTGGTTACAGAATTAGATTTAGCAGCCCATAAGATGATTAAAGCAGTATTATATCAGGTTGATGAAGAGCCAGTTTTAGCGTTAGTTAGAGGTGATTATGAAATAAATGAAGTTAAATTGGGTAATATATTAGACGTAGTTAATCTTGAATTAGCTGCTGAGGAAGTATATCAAAAGTTAGATACTGTTAAAGGATTTACGGGACCTGTTAAGCTAGAGGAGATTAAAATTGTAGCTGATGAATTAGTGATGGAGATGAGTAATGCAGTCAGTGGAGCTAACAAGTTAGACCAGCATTATCTGAATGTAAATCCTGGTCGGGACTTTAAAGTAACAACAGTAGCAGATATTAGAGAGGTTAAAGTAGGAGAAGATTGTATCCAGTGCGGTAGCCAATTAAAACAAACCCGTGGGATTGAGGTAGGTCAGGTATTTAAACTAGGAACTAAATATAGTAAAGCTTTGGAGGCAACTTTCTTAGACCAAAATGGTAAACCGCAACCATTAGTAATGGGCTGTTATGGAATAGGAGTCTCTAGAACTATTGCTGCTGCAATTGAACAAAATCATGATGAATACGGTATTAAATGGCCTAAAGCACTAGCTCCATACAATGTAGAGTTATTAGTTTTAGGAAGTGGAGAAGTAATGGAACAAGCCGAGGAATTTTATCAGCAACTAAAAGAAGAGGGAATAGAAGTTTTATTAGATGATCGAGCTGAAAGAGCAGGAGTTAAATTTAATGATGCTGATTTAATAGGAGCTCCAATAAGAGTAACTATTGGAGCTCGTTCTTTAGCAGATGGCAAGGTAGAAGTTAAATTACGTCAGACAGGTGAAGAGTTTAAAGTGGAAGTAGAAGAGTTTTTAGCTAAAATTGAAAGTTTGCTTACTGATTCAATTTATTAGGGGGTTGGTTAAATGTCTGTAACCGCAGTAATTCCTGCCTATAATGAAGAAGAGACTATTGGTGAAGTGGTCAGTAAAGTTAAAGCTCATAAATTAGTAAATAATGTAATTGTTATTAGTGATGGATCAGAAGACAATACTGCTGCTATAGCTAGAGATACGGGAGCTGAAGTAATAGAATTAGAAAGCAATTTAGGTAAAGGAGCTGCAATTCAAACTGGAATTGATATTGCTAAAGGGGATATCATTTTATTTTTAGATGCAGATTTGTTAAGATTAACTCTAGAGCATATTGATCAACTTTTATTACCAGTGATTAATCAAGAAGCAGAAATGACGGTAGGGGTTTTTACTGCTGGTAGATTTACTACAGACTTGGCCCAAAAGATTACTCCTTTCCTATCTGGACAAAGAGCAGTAAAAAGTAAATTATTAGATGATATCGCTAGTTTAGAGATGACACAATTTGGAGTAGAAATTGCTTTAACACAGTATGCTAAAGAAAATAATATTAAGATTAAAGAGGTAGAGTTACAAGACCTAACTCATGTGATGAAAGAAGAAAAATTAGGAGTATTCAAGGGACTAAGGGCAAGACTTAAAATGTATTGGGAAATTATTAAGAATCTACCTCGCAATAAAATTAAATAAAGGGAAAGGAGTGAGCAGCAATAAGTACTCAACAGATAGTATTAAGGTTAGTATTAGCTTGTTTATTAGGAGGCTTAATTGGTTTAGAAAGAGAAAGAAATTCCAGACCGGCTGGTTTTAGAACTAATATTTTGGTATCAGTTGGAGCAACATTAATAATGATTGTTTCAATTAAGATGCGCTTGATGTTTAATAATCCTCAGGTAGACCCGGGTCGAATTGCTGCTCAGGTTGTGAGTGGAGTAGGATTTTTAGGTGCAGGAACAATTATTAGGGAAGGATTTTCTGTTAAAGGACTTACTACTGCAGCAGGTTTATGGGCAGTAGCTGGAATTGGTCTTGCTTTAGGAGCAGGATTTCATGTAAGTGCAATTACGGCTACAGGATTAGTAATTATTACGTTAACTGTGTTAAATCAGGTAGAACAAAATTTATATAATATAAATCGTAAATACACATTAAGAATTAAAGCATTTGATCAGCCAGGAGGCTTAGGAAAAATTGGTTCAGTATTATCGGAAAATGAAGTTATAATTAAAGATGTTAGTATGGAGCAATGTTATGATGAGCCTAATATTTATATTAATTTAAGAATTAAAAAGCCAAAAAATGTAGGAAGAAACGAACTACTTACTTCTTTGACGGAATTGCAAGGTGTAATTGAAATTGAGATTGAAAAGGTAGATTAAAGGAGAGATATAGGATGACAATGGTTAATATTGAACCTGACCAGAATAATCCTTTCCGAAACGAACTGAAGCAAAGGTTAGATATTGCTGATAAGTTAATAAATAAGATAAAATTTAAAAAACTTAAAGTAGATACCACGACAAATGAGTGTAGTTTGCAATTAAAAGTTCCTCAAAGTATAGAGATTAATTCTATACTTGAGGAATTAAGTGCTGATTTCTTTGTTAAGGGAGAGTTAAAATATCAAATTGATCATTACAATCCTGATTTATCTTTACAGACTATATTAAAAGATGATTGGGAAGAGATTATCAAAGAAATTAGACAGCAATCACCTCAAGCCAATGGATGGCTTTCGTTATCTAAATGGAATATAAAAGAAGGGATATTAGAGGTTGAGGTTGAGAATCAAACAGCTATTGAGGCATTAGAAAAGAATAAATGTGATCGAATTTTAAGAAAAATTTTAGATGGAGAATATAATAAACAGGTTAAAGTCAATTTTGTTGTAGGTGATTTTAAAAATGAGTCTAATCAGTTAGCTAATGAACAGCAAAAAGAAACTAAAGCTTATATGGATAGTTTAGTTAAGAATTCAGCTGGACAAGGGCCTGCTAGGAATCGAAACTCACAAAGTACTAATTCAGTAAAGGGCCAAACAGTATGGTTAGGTAAAAAAATTAATGGTGAAGTCCAGCCATTAGATGAAATTACAGGTGAGGTTAAAAATGTAGTAGTTAAGGGCCAAATCTTTTCTGCTGATATTAGGCATTTACAAAGTGGTAGTAAGTTGATTATGTTTGATATTACTGATCATACTAATTCAATTACTGTTAAATTATTTGAAAATAAGAATGATAATTTAGCTGATAAAGTTGCTAAAGGAGAATGGTTATTAGTAGAGGGTAATGTTGAGTTTGATACTTATGACCAAGAGCTAATGTTAAAGCCACGTAATATTATGGTTACTTCTAATTCTAGTAAGAAGGATGAAGCTGACCAAAAAAGAGCTGAATTACACTTACATACTAAGATGAGTAGTTTGGATTCAGTCTTAGATGTAGAAGCTGCAATAAAGCAAGCAGATGATTGGGGACATTCAGCGATTGCTATTACAGACCATGGTGTAGTACAGGCTTTCCCTGATGCTTATAATGCAGCTAAAGATAAAGATATTAAGGTGATTTATGGATTAGAAGCTTACTTAGTTGATGATGGAGAACCAATTATTTTAAATCCTGTTGACCAAGATATATCTAAAGAGACATATATTGTCTTTGATTTAGAAACAACAGGCTTTAATCCACATCATAATGAAATTATAGAAATTGGAGCAGCTAAGGTTGAAGCAGGGACTATAACTGAAAGCTACCAAACATTTGTTAATCCTAGTCAGGATATTCCTGCTAAGATTACTGAATTAACAGGGATTAATGCAGAAATGGTAGCTGATGCTCCTTCGTTAAAAGAAGCTATAACTAAGTTTTTAGATTTTATAGGGGATGCTACTTTAGTAGCTCATAATCTATCTTTTGATTTAGGATTTATTGAGGATAAATTAAGGAAATTAGATAAGCCTAAGTTAACTAATCCTGCCCTTGATACTTTGAATTTATCTCGTGCTTTATTACCTGAGCTGAAGTCTTATAAATTAAATAAATTGGCTAAAAAGTTTAATAAAAATTTAGAAAACCATCATCGAGCTTATGATGATGCTAAAGTAACAGCTGAGATACTATTAGAATTAATAGATTTAGCTAAGAATAATAAGGTTAATAATTTAACTGAAATTAATCAATTAACCAGTAAGATTGATTATAAACGAATGCATCCTTATCACACTACTATTTTAGTTAAAAATCAACAAGGCCTTAGGAATTTATACCAATTAGTATCTGAGGCCCATGTCGAGAATTTCCATCGAGTACCACGGGTTTTAAAGAGTCAGTTATTAGAAAAAAGAGAGGGCTTGATTATTGGTTCAGCATGTGAAGCAGGACAATTATATAAAGCAATTTTGCATGGTAAATCCGATGATGAATTAATTGAGTTAGCTAAATTCTATGATTATTTAGAAGTACAACCTTTAGGTAATAATAAATTTTTATTAGAAAAAGGAGAGGTTGAATCTTTTAAGGAACTAGAAGAAATAAATCGTAAAATTTATCAATTAGGAAACCGTCTAGGTAAGCCAGTGATTGCTGCTGGGGATGTTCATTTTCTAGATGCTAAAGATAGTGTTTATCGTAGAGTTTTAAAAGAAGGTCAAGGTTTTGATGATGCAGCTGACCAACCACCTTTATATCTAAGAACAACTGAGGAAATGTTAGCAGAATTTGATTATTTTTCTGAGGATGAAGCTTATGAATTAGTAATTGAGAATCCGAAAGATATTTGTGAGGAAATAGAAGAAGTTGAGCCTATCCCTGATAAATTATTTACTCCAACTATTGAAGGAGCTGAAGATGAGATTAGAGAGATGGCTTATAATAAAGCTAAGAAATGGTATGGAAATCCTTTACCTGATTTAGTAGTAGATAGATTGGAGAATGAACTAGAATCAATAATCGGGAATGGTTATGCGGTAATCTATTTAATTTCTCATAAGTTAGTTAAAAAGTCGTTAAGTGATGGTTATTTAGTAGGTTCTCGAGGGTCAGTTGGGTCTTCTTTTGCTGCAACGATGACCGATATTACTGAAGTTAACCCTTTACCTCCTCATTATAGGTGTCCTGAATGTAAGGATTCTACATTCTTTACTGATGGTTCAGTAGGATTAGGTGTTGACTTGCCAGATAAAGACTGTGGTCAATGTGGTACAGAATTAATTAAAGATGGCTATGATATTCCATTTGAAGTCTTTTTAGGTTTTGAAGGAGATAAAGTTCCTGATATTGATCTTAATTTCTCTGGTGAATATCAATCTCAAGTTCATAGGTATACAGAAAAACTTTTTGGGGAAGAGTATGTGTATAGAGCGGGAACTATATCTACAATTGCTGACAGAACAGCATATGGTTTTGTGAAAGGACATATGGAGGATAATAATTTATCCTTACGTCAAGCTGAAATTAACCGGTTATCTTCAGGTTGTACAGGAGTAAAAAGAACAACTGGACAACACCCAGGAGGACAAATAGTTGTTCCTCAAGATAAGGAGATTTATGATTTTACTCCAATTCAACGTCCAGCTAATGATATGGATAGTGATACATTAACAACCCACTTTGATTTTCATTCGATTCATGATAATTTACTAAAGTTAGATGTGCTAGGTCATGATGATCCAACTAGTATTCGAATGTTACAGGATCTTACAGGGGTCGACCCCCAGGAGATTCCATTAGATGATGAGGAGACGATGGGAATTTTCTCCAGCATAGAGCCTTTAGGGGTAACTGAGGATCAAGTAGGAGTTAAGTTAGGAACTTTAGGAATTCCAGAATTCGGGACTCAATTTGTGCGCGGGATGTTACGTGAAACAAGACCAACAACTTTTGCTGAGTTAGTGCGGATTAGTGGTTTATCTCATGGAGCAGATGTTTGGTTAAATAATGCTCAAGATTTAATTAGATCGGGCACGGCTAAATTAGCAGAAGTTATATCAGTTCGTGATGATATTATGAATTATTTATTGCAAAAGGGAGTTGAGCCATCACAAGCTTTCTGGATTATGGAACATGTTAGAAAGGGTAAGGGATTGACAGCAGAGGAAGAGCAGGCAATGCGAGAGAACAATGTACCTAATTGGTATATTGAATCATGTAAAAAAATTAATTATATGTTCCCTAAAGCTCACGCTGCTGCTTATGTAATGATGGCCTTTCGAATTGCTTATTTTAAGGTTCATCATCCTCAAGCTTTTTATAATACCTTTTTTACCATTAAAGCTAATGATTTTGATGCGCAAATTGTTCTACAAGGGGAAGAACATATTAAAAAGCAGATGCAAGAGATTAAAAGTAAAGGAAATGATGCTACGGCCAAAGATAAAAATACAAGAACAGTATTAGAAATTGTGATTGAAGCTTTAGCTCGGGGAATTGAGTTTGTGCCTGTAGATATTTATGAATCCAAAGCTTATGAATTTAAGATCACAGATGATGGTCTATTACCTCCTCTAATTAGTTTAGATGGTTTAGGTAGAAGTGCAGCTAAAAGTATAGTGCAAGTACGTAAAGAGGGCGAGTTTACTTCAATAGAGAATTTAAAGAATCGGTCTGGAGCAAGTAAAACAGTAATCGAAGCTCTAAGGTTGCATGGTTCTTTAGAAGGATTACCGGAGACTAATCAACTCTCTTTATTTCAATAAAGTGAGGACTATGGTTGCAAAAAAGAATCTAATATGCTAAAATGGAGATGAAAATATATAGTTTTGGAGGGGAGGAGTGGGTATATTGGCCCACTCTTTAGTTATGTAAATTTAATAAAAATTGCTTATTATGGAAATGCTTAATATAAAGTAGAGTAAATTACAGATAAATAAGGAGGTTCAAAATGGGACGTCAAGTAAAAGATATTGTTACAGAGTTAGTAAAACCTATTGTAGCCAATAAAGGATTAGAATTGGTTGACGTTGAATATCAAAAAGAAGGGGAAAATTGGATTTTAAGGATTTATATTGATAAAGAAGATGGGGTAACATTGGAGAATTGTCAAGATGTTAGTAGAGAATTAAGTACTCAATTAGATGTGGAGGATCCAATTGATCATTCTTATATGTTAGAGGTTTCATCTCCAGGAATTGATCGTCCTTTAAAGAAAGATAAGGACTTTACAAGATTTACTGGTGAATTAGTTGAAGTTTCTACATATGCTCCAGTTAATGGTAAAAAAGAATTAACTGGTGAACTATTAGGTTTAGAAGAAGATAGTATTAAACTTAAGGTAGATGATGAGGAAATTTTAATTCCACGTTCTAAAGTGGCACAAACTAAACTAGCTGTTGAAGTTTAGATTAATTCTCATGAATTTTGCTGGGGGAGGAATTATTAATGAATATAGAGTTGATTCAAGCATTAGATGACCTGGAGAAGGATAAGGGGATTCCAAAAGATAAGTTATTAGAAGGGCTTAAAGCTGCCTTGAAGTCTGCTTATGATAAAAGTGGGTACGGGCCAAAAGATAATGCAGAGATTCAAATTGATGAAAATACTGGGGAAGTAAGGGTCTATTCTAAAAGGGAGGTTGTATTTGAGGTTGAGGAGGAGGGAGAAGAAATCTCCCTCGCCCAGGCTCGTGAAGAAAATCCTACTTGTGAAGTAGGAGATATAATTAAAGTAGAGGTAACTCCTAGTGACTTTGGTCGTATAGCTGCTCAGACTGCAAAACAAGTTGTTATTCAACGCATTAGAGAAGCAGAACGAGAAATTGTGTATGAAGAGTTTATTACTCAAGAAGGTGAAATTGTAACTGGGACGGTTCAACGGTGCCATGAAGGTAATGTAATAGTTGATTTAGGTCGTACAGAAGCGGTATTAATTCCTAGAGAACAGATTGATGATGAGTTTTATGAACCGAACGACAGTATTAAAGTTTATATTGTAGAAGTAGAGCAAACAACTAAGGGGCCAAATGTTTTAGTTTCTCGAACTCATCCTGGATTATTGAAGAGATTATTTGAAATAGAAGTTCCTGAGATTCAAGATGGAACGGTGGAGATTAAATCAATTGCTAGAGAAGCTGGTGGTCGTTCTAAAATGGCAGTTTATTCTACTAATTCAGATGTGGACCCGGTAGGTTCTTGCGTTGGCCCAAATGGTTCACGAGTTAGAGTAGTTGTGAATGAATTAAATAATGAAAAGATAGATATTGTAGAGTGGAGCGATGATATTAAAGAATACGTATCAAATGCTTTAAGTCCGGCGGAAGTAATTAAAGTAGCGGCTGATGAAGAAGAGAATGTAGCTGAAGTAATAGTTCCAGATCATCAGTTATCTTTAGCTATTGGTAAACGAGGCCAAAATGCTAGATTGGCTGCAAAATTAACAGGGTGGAAGATTGATATTAAGAGTGCATCTCAATTTGAAGAAGCAGAAGTACTTTAAAAAATAATATGGAGGTGTTAATTTATGGGCGTTAGAATTCATAAATTAGCTAATGAATTAGGTTTAGATAGTAAAGAATTAATAGAGATATTACAAGACTTAGGTGAAGAAGTAGATAGTCACATGAATACGGTAAGTAAAGAAACAGCTGAAATGGTTACTGATATGGTATTTGAAGAAGAAGAAACAACAAAGGATATAATTGAAGTTGAAGATGATATTACAGTTAAGGAATTAGCTGAAAAGATTGATATAGCTCCTAATTCTTTAATGGCAGAGTTAATTAATTTAGGAATTATGGCTACGATTAATCAAGAGCTTGATTTTGAAACGGTAGAAGAGATAGCAGCCGAATATGGCTATCAAGTTAAAAGTATAGAAGTGGATAGTGACGATGAAGAAGATGTGTTTGGGTTAGTAAATAATATTGAAGATGATCCAAATGATTTAGAATTAAGACCTCCGGTTATTACAGTAATGGGGCATGTTGATCATGGTAAAACTACTTTATTAGATGCAATTAGAAAAAGTAATGTAACTGCTGGAGAAGCAGGAGGAATCACTCAACATATTGGTGCTTATCAGGTTGAAGTTAATGATGAAAAGATTACTTTTTTAGATACACCAGGCCATGAAGCATTTACTGAAATGCGGGCTAGAGGAGCTCAAGCAACTGATCTTGCTGTTTTAGTAGTAGCTGCTGATGATGGGATTATGCCTCAAACAGTAGAAGCTATTAATCATGCTCAAGCAGCTGATGTACCTATTATAGTAGCAATTAATAAAATAGATAAGCCCAATGCACAACCAGATAGAGTAAAACAAGAATTAACACAACATGGTTTAGTAGTTGAAGAATGGGGTGGAGACACAATCAGTGTGCCAGTTTCTGCTTTAAAGCAGGAGAACTTAGATGAATTATTAGAAATGATTTTATTAACTGCTGAAATGCAGGAATTAAAGGCTAATCCTAATCGACCTGCTAATGGAGTAATTGTTGAGGCTGAACTTGATAGAGGTCGTGGTCCAGTAGCTACTATGTTAGTTAAAAATGGTACATTAAATGTTGGAGATCCAATTGTAGCAGGTTTAGCTTATGGTAGAGTGAGAGCTATGATAGATGATCATGGGGATAGAATAGAAAAAGCAGGGCCAGCAACTCCAGTTGAGGTACTAGGTTTATCTGATGTGCCTAGTGCAGGAGATCCAATGGAAGTTTTAGAGGATGACCAACAAGTAAGAAAGATAGCAGAAAAACGTCAAGACCAAAGAAGAGTTGAAAAGTTAGAGAGAAAAGCAGCAGTAAGTTTAGATGACTTATTTGATCAAATTCAAGACGGAGAGATTAAAGAATTAAATATACTAATTAAAGCTGATGTACAAGGAACTGTAGAAGCAGTAAGAGGTTCATTAGTTAAATTGGGTACTGATGAAGTTCAAGTAAATGTTGTTCATGGTGGTGTTGGAGCTATCTCTGAAACTGATGTTATGTTAGCTGCAGCGTCTAATGCTATTATTATTGGGTTTAATGTTCGACCAGGCAATAAAGCTCGTAGTGTAGCAGAAAAAGAAGGGGTAGATGTTAGAACTTACCGTGTAATTTATGAGGCGATTTCAGATGTTAGAGATGCCATGGAAGGATTATTAGATCCAGATTATAAAGAGGTTGTAATAGGTCGAGCTGAAGTTAGAGATACATTTAAAGTTCCTAAAGTAGGAACTATAGCAGGGGCTTATGTAACTGATGGTAGAATAAATCGTAATGCTCAGGTAAGACTATTAAGAGATGGTAAGATAATTCAAGATGGTAAGATTGGTTCCTTAAAGCGATTTGAAGATGATGCTAGTGAAGTAGCAGAAGGATATGAGTGTGGAATTGGTATTGAAAATTATAATGATATTAAAGAAGGAGATATTTTAGAAGTTTATGAGTTTGAAGCGGTTAAAAGAACTTTATAATATAGGAGTTGATAACAATGAGTCACCATCGTCAACAGCGAGTAGCATCTTTAATAAAAAAGTTAGTTAGTGAATTATTACAAAAAGAAATTAAAGATCCTCGAATTGGTTTTGTATCAGTTACTGATGTTGAAGTTTCTGGTGACTTACGCCATGCTAAAGTATTTGTTAGTATTTTAGATGGTGATAAGGAAGAAACAATGGAAGCTTTACAATCTGCTGAAGGGTTTGTACGAACTGAAATAGGTAATGAAATTAGATTGCGACATACTCCTGAGGTTATTTTTAGATATGATGATTCAATTGAAAAGGGAGCTAGAATCTTTGAGATATTAGAAGATATCAATCAGGATGAAACAGATGAAGAATGATACAATAGCTGAGATTAAGGAACTTATATTAGACTATGATAAATTTTTAGTGACTGGTCATATTGGCCCTGATGGAGATAGTATAGGTTCAATTTTAGCTTTAAAATTAGCTTTAGAGCAGTTAGGAAAAGTAGTTGAAGTAGTAATAGCTGATGAACTTCCTGACTGTTTCTCCTTTTTATCTTCAAGTACCTCTATTAAAGAGTATGATACTGAATTAGAAGTAGATTTTGATCTTGTTTTTGTACTCGATTGTGGTACTTGGGATAGGATTGCAGAAGTAGAAGAATTAGTTGATGAGCAAATAATAGTTAATCTTGACCATCATAGTGATAATACTTATTTTGGGGATTATAATTTTGTTAAAGAAGTTGCAGCAACGGCAGAATTAATTTATCACCTAATAGAAGTAACTCCTCAGTTAGATTTAAATCAAGATATAGCTACTGCTATAATAACAGCTTTAATAACTGATACTGGATCATTTCGTTATTCTAATACAACTAGTAGGACACATCAAATTGCAGCTCAATTATTAGAGTATGATGTTGATACTGCATATATTTCTAGACAAATATTTGGGACTAATTCATATGAAAACTTAAAGCTAAGAGGTCAACTATTACGCAATTTACAGGTTGATAAATCAGGTAAAATCGCTTGGATGAAAATTAGCCAAGAGCTATTAGATGATGTTGGAACTACTTTAGATGATACAGCTGGAATAGTTAATTATCCTAGAAGTCTAGAGGGAGCCGAGGTAGGTTTATTATTTAAAGAACAGGCCTCCCAAGAAATTAAGGTTAGTTTACGTTCTAATTCTTATCTGCCAGTTAATGAAGTTGCTCATAAGTTTGGTGGAGGAGGGCATGCTAGGGCTGCCGGCTGTTTAATAGAAGATACTTTAGAGCAAGCTGAAGAAAAAATAATTACAGCACTTGCTAAAGCTTTAGAGAAATATTCAGCTACTGTTTAAGTTTTTGGGGAAAGGTGGAAATTAGATGGACATACTTTCTTCTCAGCAAGGTTTAGATTCAGAAGTGGTAATTACATTAGGAACTTTTGATGGAGTGCACTTGGCCCATCAAAAGATAATAGATTATACAGTACAGAGGGCGCAGGAATTAAATTGTGCTAGTGCTTTATTTACTTTTACTTCTCATCCTTTATCTATAGTGGCTCCTAGTAAGATTCCAGATAAATTAACAAGTTTAAAGCAAAAGAAGAAAATAATATCTAGTTTAGGTATAGAAACAATTATTGATCAAGATTTTACTTTAGAATTTGCTAGGCTTTCTTATCATGATTTTATTAAAAAATTAAATAATTATTGTACCATAAAAGAAATTATTGTGGGCCAAGATTTCAGTTGCGGTTACCAAGGAGTAGGAACTCCTAAAAAACTGGCTAAGCTAGGAGAAAAGAAGGGTTTTAATGTACAAGTAGTACCACCAATTAAAATAGATAATCAAGAAGTAGGTAGTACTAATATTAGGAAGTTAATTAAAAGTGGTAATCTAGTAGAGGTTAAGCAACAATTAGGCAGAAACTTTACTTTAGATGCTAAAGTAGTTAAAGGAGATCAACGGGGTAGAGAGATAGGATTTCCAACTGCTAATTTAGAACCTGTTGTTAGTTATGCCTTACCTCCTGCTGGAGTTTATGCTTGTCAAGTTAAGTTGTCTGATAAGAAATATTCAGGGATAGTTAATATAGGTTTAAGGCCTACATTTAATAAGGATGAACTATCTATTGAAGTACATCTTTTTGACTTTAATCAAAATATATATGGAGTAAGATTAGAGTTAGAACTTATAGAATGGATCAGAAGTGAAAAGAAATATGAAACTAGCCAAGAATTAGTAGCCCAAATAAAGAAAGATGTTAAGCAAGCAAAAAATATTTTAAATTACGCTTAATCCAGTTTACTTTTTTAGTTTAGTATGTTAAAATTTAATTTGGAAGCAACCATTTACTAGGTTAGTTATTCCTCCGGTAATTAACTTGGTAATTGGGGGTTATAGTGCTAAGGAGGTGAAAGTTATGTTATCTAAAGAAAAAAGACAAGAAATTATTGAAGAGTACGGTGTACATGAAAATGATACTGGTTCTGCACAAGTCCAAGTTGCTTTATTAACAGCTCGAATTGACCAACTTACTGATCATTTAGAGAATAATCATCAAGATCATGATTCTAGACGTGGTTTAATGAAGATGGTTGGTAAAAGGAAGAAGTTTTTAACTTATTTAAAAAATAATAAGATTGAAGTTTATCGTGAGCTGATTGGTAAATTAGGACTAAGAGGTTAGTCTAGTGTTAAGAGCGGGAAATCCCGCTCTTATATTTTAGGAAATGTATAATTTTCCTGAAAAAAATCAAAATATTAAATAAAGATTAGATTGTTGGAAAGGAAGGGGATAGATTTATGGCACAAAAATGGTCAATGGAGCTTGGCGGTTCCAATTTAACAATTGAAACAGGAGAATTGGCTCAACAAGCTAATGGGTCAGTTTTAGTACGTTATGGTGATACCGTAGTATTAGTTACGGCAACTATGTCTGATCCAAGACCTGGAATTAATTATTTTCCTTTAATGGTTAACTATGAAGAAAGATTATATGCTGTAGGAAAGATTCCAGGAGGTTTTATTAAACGAGAGGGTAGACCGAGTGATGCGGCAACATTAACTGCAAGATTGATTGATCGTCCGTTACGTCCTTTATTTCCAGAAGGATTTAGACATGATGTTCAGGTAGTAGCTACTGTTTTATCAGTTGATTCAGATAATGCTCCAGATATTGCAGCTATGATTGGAGCTTCTGCTGCGTTAGCAATCTCTGATATTCCATTTGAAGCACCAATTGGTGGGGTTAGAGTAGGTTTGGTTGATGGAGAATATATGATTAATCCTACTATAGCACAAATGAAAGAAACTAAGATTGATTTAACGGTTGCAGGAACTGAAGAGGCAGTTATGATGGTAGAAGCTGGTGCTAATGAAGCAACAGAAGAGGAAGTAATTGAAGCTATTGAATTTGGGCATCAAACAATCAAGGAAATTGTTAAATTAGAAAAAGAAATGGTAGCTGAAATCGGAAAAGAAAAAGCTGATGTTGAATTAGAGATTATAGATCGACCAGAAATTGAAGAAGAAGTCAAAGACTATGTTGGAGATGATTTAAAAGAAGCTTTACAAACTAAAGTTAAAGCTAAAAGAAGTAAGCAAATTAGTGCGGTTAAAGAAGATACCAAAAAATACTTTGCTGACAAATATGATGATGCAGAAGATTTAGATGAAATTAAAGAGGTAGTCAGTAATACATTAGATAAGATTATAAAGAATGTAATTAGAAGCTTGGTTATTGAAGAAGGTACTCGAATTGATGGACGAGATTTAGATGAGGTGCGTCCAATTTGGAGTAAAGTTGATCTATTACCTCGAGCTCATGGGTCTGGAGTCTTTACTCGGGGCCAAACTCAAGCAATGACAGTAGCTACTTTAGGTGCTGTAGGGGATGAGCAAGTTTTAGATGGGTTAGAAGAAAAAGAATCTAAACGATATATGCATCATTATAATTTTCCTCCTTATAGTGTAGGGGAGACTAATCCATTACGCTCACCAGGCAGAAGAGAAATTGGACATGGTACTTTAGGAGAGAGGGCTTTAAGGCCAATGATTCCAAATAGTGATGAATTCCCATATACACTTAGATTAGTTTCTGAAGTATTATCTTCTAATGGTTCTACTTCACAGGCTAGTATTTGTGGAAGTACTTTAGCTTTAATGGATGCAGGAGTTCCAATTAAGGCTCCAGTATCAGGAATTGCTATGGGACTAATTAAAGCAGATGATGAAGTTGCTATTTTAACTGATATCCAAGGAATAGAAGATCACAATGGTGATATGGACTTTAAAGTAGCAGGAACTAAAGATGGAATTACTGCTTTACAATTAGATATTAAAATCAAAGGTATTTCTAAGGAAATATTAGCCAGAGGTTTAGAGCAAGCTAGAAAAGGTAGACTTCATATTTTAGATAAAATGTTAGAGACAATAGACCAACCTAGAACTGAAAAATCTGAATATGCTCCTGCAATTATGACTTTAAAGATTGATGAAGATAAGATTAAAGATGTAATTGGAAAAGGTGGTAAGACGATTAAGGGAATTATTGATGAAACAGGAGTTAAGATTGATATAGAAGATGATGGAACTATCTATATAGCCGCTGAAGATCAGGCAAGCGGTAAAGAAGCTAGAAAGATAATTGAGAATTTAACAAAAGAAATTGAAGTAGGGCAATATCATATGGGGACAGTAAAACGAACTACTGATTTTGGAGCTTTTGTAGAAATCGTCCCTGGAAAAGAAGGTTTACTTCATATTTCTGAATTAGCTGACCGACATGTTAAGAAAGTAGAGAATATTGTTAAAAAAGATGATGAGTTGTTAGTTAAAGTAATTGATATTGATGATCGAGGTAGAATTAGTTTATCCCGTAAGCAAGCGTTAGAAGAGCAAGAAGAGCGTGAGAATAATTAAATAAATGGGAACAAAACATAAACTAGATTGCTTCTGGTTTATGTTTTTATTTTATATTTATTTTTAGAGGTGATAAAATGAAATTTGGCATACATGCTTCAATTGCTGGTGGGATTGATCAGGCAGTTCTTAGAGCTGCTAAATTAGAGTGTGGTACACTACAGATTTTTTCTACAAATCCTAGAGGATGGAAGTCAAGAGAGATAAGTGACGATGAAGTAAGCAAGTTGCAGCATAATTTAGTGGAGAATAATATAGCCCCACTTGTGATACATACTCCTTATTTATTAAATTTAGCTTCACCTAAAGAGGAATTATATAATAAATCAATTACAGCTTTAAAGCAAGGGGTTAAAAGAGCAGATAAATTAGGAGCTAAGTATCTTGTGTTACATCCAGGTAGTCATACAGGCTCAGGAATTGAGGCTGGCATAAAAAGAATTGGCGCCGGTTTAAAGCAAGTTATTTCTGAGACTAAGCCAGAGGTTATGATCCTATTAGAAAATGTAGCAGGAAGAGGGACATCTATAGGAGCTTCATTTGAAGAGTTAGCAAAGATTATTTCGTTGGTTGATGATTCTAAAAAGTTAGGAATTTGTTTTGATACTTGCCATGGTTTTGCAGCTGGTTATGACTTAAGAAATAAAAATGAAGTTGATAAGATTTTATCTCAAGTTGATAGTATCTTTGGGATAGACAAGCTGGGGGTTATCCATGCTAATGACTCTAAAGGAGCTTTTGATTCTAATAAGGACCGGCATGAACACATTGGCCAAGGGAAGATTGGATTATCAGGTTTTAGAAATTTATTAAATCATCCTTTGCTAACAGATAAAACAGTTATTTTAGAGACGCCAGTAAATGATGAGGGTAATGATAAACATAATTTAGCTACTCTTCGTAGTTTAGTAAATTAATACATGATTTTTAAGTATAAATTTTTAAATTTTAATAGGATTTTATCTGAGAATATAGAATTATACTATTAAGAAGGGAGGAATAGTTTGTTGTGAGAAAATCATTGGTAATGGTTTTGTTATGTCTTATGTTTGTTTTGCTAATCAGTCAAACAGGTTTAGCAACCCCAAGATTTGCGGTAAAAATAATTTATACTGTTCAACAGGGAGATGCATTAGTAGAATTAGCTAATCAATTTGGTGTTAGCGTAAGAAGAATTAGAAGGGTTAATGGTTTGAATAAGAGTGAATTTATAAGGTATGGTCAAAAGTTAGTAATACCTCAAGAAACTAGTATTCTATCTAGTGAGGTTTCTAAGAATGAGAACCTTTATTATTCTTTTTATCGTCCCCAAGAGAGGTTGGCCAAATATAAGTTAGATTGTAACGGAAAATATGAGGTTACCATTGTTAAGGAGACTACTCCAAATATTGATACTAGTGATCTAAGAACTTTAGAGTATTATATAAAAAGAGGAGATAACTTATATGAGCTAGCTAATGAATTTAATACTAGTGTAGCTGTAGTTAAGAAGATAAATAATCTTGACTCAAATATAATTAGATTAGGTAAAAAAATTGAGTTACCAATTAATAATTTAACTCCTAAAGAAGTAATATATCGGACCATTAGTGATAGAGAGTTTGAGTTATTAGCTAGATTAATTCACGCTGAATCTAGAGGGGAACCATATATTGGACAAGTTGCTGTAGGTGCTGTATTATTAAATAGAGTTATTAGTCCATCTTTTCCGGATAATATTAGAGATGTTATTTATCAGCCAGGTCAATTTAGTCCAGTAGCTAATGGTCAAATAAATTTAGAACCTAATGCTACTTCATATCGGGCAGCTAGAGCTGCTTTAAGAGGTCAGGATCCTACTCGTGGTGCTTGTTATTTTTATAATCCAGATACCGCTAGATATTTATGGTGGTTTGAAACTAGAGAAATAGTAGTTGAAATTGGAAATCATGTTTTTGCAAAGTAATCCTTTAGTCTCCCATTGGGAGGTTAAAGGATTTTTTAGTTTACAATAACTACCATTGCTAATTAAGAGAGGTTATAATAAAATTATGGTACGATTTAGTTTAAAGGAGGTGTAATTTTGTCGCGTAAATTGACTATTGTAGTTAGTTTAGTTATGCTGGTAATTATGTTATCTGTTATGAATGTACAAGCTGCTTCCTTTAATTATTATGGAGTTCAGTCGGGAGATACGTTATATGAGTTAGCAAATCAATTTAAGACATCAGTACAAAAGTTAAAAGATATTAACAGCTTAGAGACTAACTATCTTTATGTGGGCCAAAAGTTAAAAGTCCCAGTAGATAATAGTAGTAAATTATACACAGTCAAATCAGGAGATACGTTATACGAGTTAGCAAATCAATTTAAGATATCTGTACAAAAGCTAAAAGATATTAATAGCTTAGAGACTAACTATCTTTATGTGGGCCAAAAGTTAAAAGTCCCAGTGGATAATAGTAGTAAACTATATACAGTTCAGTCGGGAGATACGTTATACGAGTTAGCAAATCAATTTAAGACATCGGTACAAAAGTTAAAAGATATTAACAGATTAGAGACTAATTATCTTTATGTGGGCCAAAAGCTGAAGTTGCCGCAAGCTAAAGTTATTCAAGCTACTGCTAGTCTTAATGAAAAGACTAAGGTTAAGATATCACAAGAAGAATTAAAGTTATTAACTAGAGCTGTTTATTCTGAAGCAAGAGGAGAACCATATAGTGGCCAAGTAGCTGTAGCAGCTGTAATTTTAAATAGAGTTGAGCATGCTGGATTTCCTGATACAATAAGAGGTGTGATCTTTGAACCTTGGGCTTTTACAGCTGTTCATAATGGCCAATACTGGTTAAACCCAAATAAGACTGCTAGAAAAGCAGCACTGGATGCTGTTAAAGGTTGGGACCCTACTGGAGGAGCTATTTTTTATTATAATCCAGCCAAGGTAACTTCTAATTGGATTTATACCAGAGAAGTAGTCAAAAAAATTGGAGATCATTATTTTGCAATTTAAGAAGTTAGTAAAGAGGGCCAATGGCCCTCTTTTATAATTTTGATGAGATTAATTTTCTAGTTGGTTATTTAAGTAATTAATAACCCCTTTTCCAATTGCGCGAGCAATTTTTTCTTGTTTTTTGGGGTTTGTAATTCTATTACGGTCTTGGGAGTTACTAATGAATCCAACTTCTATAATTACAGCAGGAATTTTAGTCTTTTTTAAAAGATAGTAAGAGGCTGATTTAATTTGACGATGATTTTGGGGTTGAATTGCTATTAATTGCTTTTGAATTGCTGCTGCTAGTTTTTTTCCTTGTTTATCATCAGAAGCATAGAAAGTTTGGCCCCCAAAAGAGCTGGAGCTAGGAAAACTATTAACATGAATGCTAACTAATAGATCTGCTTTATTTTGGTTTGCTACTTTAACCCGATGTCGAATATCTTTATTACGATCATCTTGATATAATCTATCTTCTGTGCGAGTCATGATTAAGTTAAAATTACCTCGACTTAGAAAATTAGCTAATTTTTTAGCGATAGCTAGATTGATATTTTTCTCTAACACTCCATTTTTATGTGTACCTGGATCAACTCCTCCGTGTCCAGCGTCAATTATAATTGTTCTTTTAAGTTGTGAAGTAGTAGGTTTGCTTTTGATCACCCATGTAATTCCAGAACTTAATAAAAAAATACTAATTAATATTAACATAATAATTGGAATAGAAATAAAATAAAGTCTTCTTTTCATTATAATCATCCTTTATCCAAACTTAAATTTTATTTCAAGAGCCTGCCTTATAAAAGTTATATTGTGAGATATTTATTATATGTCCAGTAAAATATTCCAAGAAGATTAAATGGTTTACTTTAAGATAGAATCTTCATTTTCGTTAGAGTGTAAGTGATATTTCCTTCTTGACTTGAATAAATAGATAGCAAGGGATATTGAAGAAGGAGGTTCAACTATGACTATTGAGTTTAGTAAATATGATCTATTAATTTTGTGTTTGATACTAAGTATTAGTTTCTTTTTGTTAGGATTAACAGTAGATAATTCCTATTTACAAGAAGCAATTAAAGTAAATAGTGAGAGATTAGTACCAATTTATAAAGTTAATACTGATCAGAAAAAAGTAGCAATCACTTTAGATGGAATGTGGGGGGCAAAAAAGACTCCTCAATTATTACAAATTTTTAGGAAGTATGATGTAAAGATAACTTTCTTTTTTGGTGGTAACTGGTTAGAGGAGAATCCTAACCTGGTTAAAGAAATAGCTGCTAGTGGTCATGAGGTAGAAAATCATAGTTATACCCATCCTCATATGACAAAATTAGGAGTCAATTCAATAAAAAAAGAATTGCAACGAACGAGTGAATTAATTGAGAAATTAACAGGAGAAAAACCAAATTTATTTAGACCTCCCTTTGGAGAGTATGATAATCAGTTAATCAAGACTTGTCGTAATTTAGGGTATCATGTTATTCAATGGAGTATTGATTCTTTAGACTGGAAGGATGTTAGTGCCGATTTTATTGTTAATCGAGTACTAAAAAATGTAAGTTCAGGGGATATTATTTTAATGCATAATAATGGTGCTAACACACCACAAGCTTTAGAAAAATTAATTCCTAAATTACAGCAGAAGGGTTATGAAATTGTTCCTGTATCAGAATTGATTTATCAGGAGAATTATTATATTGAACCACATAATGGATTACAAAAAAAGGTTAGATGAGGTGGTAAAATGTCCAAACGAAAAATTAAATTTTTTTACTTACCTTTTAATCGTGATGTCGTTTTTGGCTTACTATGTATGTTTATTTTACTTAGTTTTGGGTTGATAAATCTCTTAGACTCTCCGGCTAAAGTTGAACAGCCTGTCTTTCAACAAGAAGTTAAGCCTTATTATCACGGGCCAACAGATAAACAGAAGGTAGCTTTAACAATTAATGTAGCTTGGGGCCAAGAGTATTTACCAAAGATGTTGGATACATTAGATAAGTATGATGTAAAAGCAACTTTCTTTTTTGTTGGTACATGGGTAAAGAAATTTCCTGAATTAGTTAAAGAAATAAAAAAAAGAGGACATGAATTAGGTAATCATGGAATTAAACACCTTCATCCTAAACAGTTATCAAAAGATAAGTTAATCAATTTAATTAAAGAAAATGAAAAATTAATTCAAAAAGTAGCTGATTATAAGACAGATTTATTTGCTCCTCCTTATGGGGAAGTTGATAAGCAGGTAGCTCAGGTTGCTGCAGAAATAGGTTATAAAACAATTATGTGGAGTACCGATACTATTGATTGGCAACGTCCTAGCTCCCAAGTGATTATTAAGCGGGTCTTAAATAAAATAGAAGCAGGCGGGATTGTACTGATGCACCCTACAAAACCAACAGCTAAGGCATTACCTACTATAATTAATAAACTCGAAGATAAAGGATATAGCTTAGTAACTGTTTCCCAATTATTGGAGTAGTGGTTAAAATGAGAGATATTAAGATTTTTTTGCGTAAACGAGTAATTATATTAATGATTGTGGCTTTAATTATAATTTTATTAGTAGGATTATTTGCTGAATTAGATAAATTCAGACGTTATATTTGGGGTGTAGAGCCAAAAGTTACTTTTTTAGGAGAAGATCTAACGGGGTATTTAAGATCAGAAGTAAAAAATAAGGTTTACCAATTGTCATCTCATATTATTACCTATCCTATTGCAGCTGGTCTTGATGCTAATACAGGTAAGATAAACTCAGAATTAAAGGGAAAAATCGTAGATATCACTGCTACAGTCAAGAAAATAACGGAAGCTAAAGAAGGAAGTCAAGTGGCTCCAACAACTTATCAAATAACTCCCTTTTTAACTACTCAGGATATAAAAAAGATTAATCATGAAATTAGTACTTATACTACTATAATAAAGGGTAGCCAAAGCCGAAAAGAGAATATAAAGTTAGCTACTGAATTGATAAGTAATCAGTTGGTTTTAGCTGGTGAAGTCTTTTCTTTTAACCAGATAGTTGGCCCACGAACTAAGAAGAGAGGATTTAAAGAAGGACCAGAGATAATTAATGGTCAGCTGTCTACTGGAGTAGGGGGAGGGATTTGTCAGGTGTCAAGTACTTTATATAATGCAGTTCAATCAGATCAATTTAAGATAATAGAACGTCATTCTCATTCTAAAGAGGTTGGTTATGTTCCTAAAGGAGAAGATGCAACTGTAGCTTGGGATTACTTTGATTTTAAATTTAAAAATAAATTAGCAACCCCAATTATTATTAAGGGTAAAGTAGAAGCTAATAGATTGAAGATTACTATTTTAGCAAATAAGAAGGAATAATAAAACAAGTCAAGAATAAAAAACAATGAGAAATTAATTTTATACTAGGAGGTAAGAAGGTGGAAATTGAAATTAAAAAATTAGATCCAGCAGCAGTTATCCCTAGCTATCAACATGGTAGTAATGAAGATGCAGGAATGGATCTTTGTTCTATTGAAGCGGGAACTATTAAGCCAGGAGAGTATAAATTATTTAAGACAGGGTTAGCTATTGGATTACCAGATGGTTATATGGGTAAAGTCTGTCCTAGAAGTGGGCTTGCTTTAGATCATGGAGTAACTGTACTTAATGCTGAAGGAACTATCGATCCTGCTTATCGAGGTGAGATAGGGATTGTATTAATTAATCAAGGGGCTAAACCATATCAAATAGAAACAGGGGATAGGATAGCTCAGTTAATTATAGAAGAGTATAAAAAAGTAACTTGGAAGATAGTCCAACAGCTAGATACTACTACACGAGGTAGTGGTGGATTTGGGCATACAGGAAAATAATAACCAAGTCTACTGCTTAAGCAGTAGACTTTTAATCTATAAGGAGGGTAAGTGCATAATGTTAAGTAAATTAAATTTAAAACAAAAATTAATGATAAGTATGATTGCTTTAGCAGTAATTCCAGTTTTAATTTCTGGAATTATTAGTTATACTCGTAACAGAAATTTAATTAAAGAACAAGTAATTAAAGAAAATGAGTTGCTAGCTAATCAATTAGCTAAACGAGTTCAAGAAAAGATGTCTGTTTTAACTAAGACTGTTAATGTAATAGCTGATTTAGAGGGCATTGAAAGTATGAAGAATAAAAAGCACCAACAAATATTTAATAAGTTTAAACAAAAGTATCCTATATTTCAGTATTTATATGTTACTAATGAGGAAGGGCAATTAATTACTTTTAGTGCAGATACTGACCAATTAGGCAATGATTTTAGTCATCGTTCGTGGTTTAAAGGAGCAATGAGAGGCTATTCTTATATTTCTAATGCTCATATTTCTACTACAACTAAGTCTCTTTGTCTTACTATATCTACCCCGATAAAAAATAACAATGGTCAGATAACAGGAGTTTTAGGAGCAGATATTAGTTTGATGGCTTTACAATCAATGGTTACGGGAGTCAAATTGGGACAAGCAGGCCAGGTTTATCTAACTGATAGTCAGGGAGTAGTCATTGTTCACCCTAATTATAAAGATATGGTTTTAAAACAGGTAAAGAAAGAAGAGTTAAAACCTGTTCAGAAGGCTTTAGCTGGTAAAGTAGGAACGATAACATATGTAACTAACAAGGGTACCGAAATGTTAGCTACCTATGAACCTTTACAACGGTTAAATTGGGCCTTAGTAGCTCAACAACCAACAGGGGTAGCATTTAAAGTATTAAAAGAAAATTTATTTAGTAAGTTATTAACAATTTTAGTTGCTACTTTATTGGCAGTAGGAATCTCAACTTGGTTGGCCCATAATTTTAGTCAGCCTATTTTAAAATTAGTAGGAGCAATGCGACAAAAGGCACGAGGAGATTTAACTGTTGATTTAAATTTGGATAGAGATGATGAATTAGGAATGTTAGCTAATACTTTTAGTCAAGGAACTGAACAACACCGGAAATTGGTATCTGATTTATTAGATACAATAGATAATCTATCAGCTTATAGTGAAGAATTATCAGCTTCAGCTGAAGAGGGAAATGCAATTATAGAAGCTAATGATCAAAACTTATCGGAAGTATCGGCTGGAGTAGAGCAGATTTCGGCTAGTAGTCAAGAAGTAAGTGGTTTGGCTCAGGAAGCTAATTCTCAAACTAAGATTGGTAGTCAAAATATCCAAGAGACTGTCTCTAGCATGGAAGAGATTAATCAAGCTGTAGAAGAAACAGTTAAGGTGCTTAATAGCTTAGATAATAAATCACAACAAATTAGCAAAATTGTAGAGTTAATCCAAAATATAGCTGAACAAACTAATTTATTGGCTTTAAATGCGGCTATTGAAGCAGCTAGGGCAGATTCTACCAGTAAGAATGCAGGTCAAGGTTTTGCAGTAGTAGCTGATGAAATCAGAGAATTAGCTGAAGAGACAGCTCAAGCAACTAATCAGATAGAAGATTTGATTAAGGAGACTCAAGATAAATCAAGTGCTGGCTTGGAGTCTATAAATCAGGTAGAGGCTAAGGTTAAAGAAGGAAAAGAAGTTGCTCAAGAAACAGGAGCAGTATTTGATGAGATTGAAGCTGCTATTGAGAACACATCAAGTCAAATGGAAGAGATAGCAGTTGTAGCCCAAGAATTAGCTCAAAATAGTGAGCAGGCTAAGAGTGCTTCTCAAGAGATTAATAGTATGTCTGATGAGATAACTAATTCTTCTCAAGAGTTGGCCCAAATGGCAGAAAAGTTACAAGGGTTAGTAGCTAAATTTAAAGTAGAACAAAGTTAGAGGTTTTTTATAGATATTTTGATATTTTATATTAATTCACCATAAGTATAATTAGGTATTAATCTAGTACCGTCAAAATAGGGAGTGGTTAAATGAGATTAAGTGAACTAGAGGGAAAAGAAATTGTAAATTTGCATAATGGAGGAAGATTAGGTTTAATTGATGAGACGGAAATGGTTTTTAACCCTAATACTGGTAGCTTAGAATCTATTTTGATACCTAATCAGCAGGGGATGTTTGGATTTGGTGGGAGAAATGAAGAATTAATAATTCCGTGGGAATCAGTAGTTAAGATTGGTGATGAAATAGTTATTGTAAATTTATCCATTGATGCGGAAGATCAATTGTTTTAAACCCTTGACAAATTGAATTAAATATTAGAAAATATAATAGACAGTATAATAAAGAGTAAAGATAAGATTGAGGAGCAATAATTATCAGTAGTTATAGAGGGTTAGCCAGCTATAATCTATAATGAAAGGAATTATTGCCGAAGTCTATCCTAGTGGCTGCTAGGTTAGATTGGGGCTGTATTTAATAAATACAGAACTGTCACTAATTTTTAGTGAAGGGCTATCTTATCGTTTCGATTATGAAGCGATTGGTAGCTACCAATCGCTTTTGTTATAGTTAATAGAAAATATACTAATTATTTAAAGTAAGGGAGTGATAAAGTGAAAACTAGTATTGTAGTTTCCGGGGCCAATGGCAGAATGGGCCAAGCAGTAGTAGAAATGATTTCTGAAGTAGATGATTTTAAATTGGTAGGAGCAGTTGATGTAACAGAAGTAGGTAAAGATATTCATCAACTATTAGGGTTAGATGAAGATCCTGTTAAGATAACAGAAAACTTAGCTGAAACCTTAGAAGAGGTTAAACCTGATGTAGTTGTAGAGTTTACTAATCCTCAAGTAGTGATGGAGCATATTCAGACTACTCTAGAATATAATATAGATATTGTGATTGGTACAACAGGAATTACAGAAGCTGATTTAACTAAGATTGAAGAGTGGAACCAAGATAAAAGTAAGATTGTGATTGCTCCTAATTTTGCTATTGGAGCAATTTTAATGATGAATTTTGCTCAGAAAGCTGCTAAGTTTATGGATGATGTAGAGATTATTGAACTACATCATGATAATAAAATAGATGCTCCTTCAGGGACAGCTATCAAAACAGCAGAGTTAATTGGTAAGAATCTAGATAAACCTGATAAAGAAGTAGAAGAGATAGAAAAATTAGAAGGAGCTCGTGGTGGTCTACAAGATAAAATTAATATTCATAGTGTACGTTTACCAGGTTTAGTAGCCCATCAAGAAGTAATTTTTGGTGGAGAGGGTCAGACTTTGAGTTTAAAACATGATTCTATTAATCGTAAGTCATTTATGCCAGGAGTTGAATTAGCTATTAAAAAGTTAGTTGATATCGATGGAGTAGTTTATGGTTTAGAGAACTTAATTGATCTTTAAAATTATTTAAATTAAACAAGCACTTCCTAGAGTAAGGTTACATATAATAATTTTGAGGAAAGGGGGATAGTCATTGAGTTATAAATTACAAGATAAAAGTATAGCTTTACTAGGTGGAGATGATAGGGAAGTTAAATTGTTATCTATGTTAAAAGAAACAGGAGCTAAGTTACAAGTATTAGGAGAGGTTACTAAAATAGAAGGTATTAAAGTAGTTAACTCATTAACCGAGATTGATAATAAAGTAGATGCTGTAATAGCCCCTATGACTGGTATTAATCAAGACTATCAAATTAAAAAGACTTTTGTAGACAAAGATATAACCTTAACAGAAGAATTCTTTGCAAAATTACAGCCCGCTACTAAATTCTTTATTGGGTTTGCTAAGCCTCAACTTAAGAAGTGGTGTACTAAGTATGATTTAGAATTGATTGAATTAGCTGCTTTAGATGAAGTAGCTATATTAAATGCAGTTCCTACTGCTGAAGGAGCTATTGAACTTGCTATTAGAGAAGCTTCAATTAACTTACACAATAACAATTCATTCGTATTAGGTTTAGGGCGGGTTGGTTTGACTGTAGCTAGAATGTTAAAAGGATTAGGCAGTAATACTTTTGGAGTAGCTAGAAAAAATAAAGATTTGGCCCGTGCTTTAGAAATGGGGCTTACGCCAGTTAATTTTAAAAATTTAAGTAGTGAGATAAATAAAGCTGATTTTATCTTTAATACAGTACCTGTAAAGGTTCTGGATAGAAAGCTTTTAGAGCAAGTTAATCCTAATACTTTAATTATTGATTTAGCTTCGGCTCCTGGAGGTACAGACTTTGAAACTGCCCAACAACTAGGTATTCAAGCTGAGTTAGCTTTAGGATTACCTGGTAAAGTAGCTCCTACCAGTGCTGGAGAGATTCTAGGTAATGTTATCCCTCGTTTTATTCTAGAAGAATCATAAAATGTAGTCTTTTAGGGAGGTGCTTGTTTGTGGATTTAGCTGGCAAAAAAGTAGGTTTTGCTTTAACTGGTTCCCATTGTACATTAGCTAAGGTTATTCCTACTATGGAGAAATTAGTAGGAGCAGGAGCAGATGTTTATCCTATCATATCTAAGTCAGTACAAGAAAATGATACTAGATTTGGGACAGCTAAAGAGTGGCGTAAGGAAGTAGTAGAAATAACAGGTAATCAACCAATAACAACTATTCCAGAAGCAGAGCCAATTGGTCCGCAAAAATTATTTGATATACTAGTGGTAGCTCCATGTACAGGAAATACTCTAGCTAAAATTGCTAATGGAATCACAGATACACCTGTAACGATGGCAGTTAAAGCTCAATTAAGAAATAGTAGGCCAGTAGTATTGGCAGTAGCTACTAATGATGCATTGGGCAATAATGGGAAAAATATCGGCATGATACTTAATACACCACATATTTATTTTGTCCCTTTAGGGCAGGATAATCCTATAGGAAAACCCAATTCTTTAGTAGCTAGAATGGATTTGATTGTTGATACTGCTAGGTATGCACTAGAAGGTAAACAATTACAACCTGTTATTATTGAATACAAAGGAGTTTAAAAATCAATTTATAATTTTAACTCAAACTAATTTAGGAGGTATTGAGTATGGAGAAGTATAATGTAGCGGTAGTAGGTGCAACTGGAGCTGTAGGTCGTGAAATGGTTAGTATTTTAGAGGAAAGGGATTTTCCATTTGCTAATTTAAGGTTATTAGCAACAGAGCGTTCTGCTGGAACAGTGATGACTTGTAAAGGTGAGGAGTATGTAGTAGAAGTGACGACCCCAGATTCTTTTGAGGATATTGATATTGCTTTATTTAGTGCTGGTTCTGGTGCTAGTAAAAAATTAGCTCCTGAAGCTGTTAAAAGAGGAGCGGTAGTAGTTGATAATAGTAGTGCTTACCGAATGGATGATGAAGTGCCATTGGTAGTACCTGAAGTTAATCCTGAAGATATTTTTGAGCATACAGGGATTATTGCAAATCCTAATTGTTCTACAATTCAGATGGTGGCGGCTTTAAAGCCTATTTATGATCAAGTAGGAATCAAACGGTTAGTCATTTCTACTTATCAGGCGGTATCAGGAACTGGTAAGGATGCTATGGATGAATTAGAACAACAAAGCAAGGCGGTACTAAATGGTGAAGAAGCCAATCCAGAGATTTATCCTCACCAAATAGCTTTTAATGTATTACCGCATATTGATATTTTCTTTGATGATGGCTATACTAAAGAGGAAATGAAGATGGTTAATGAAACTCAAAAAATTATGAATGATAATAATATTAAGGTTACTGCTACAGCGGCTAGAGTTCCAATCTTTAATGGGCATGCTGAATCAATAAATATAGAAACTAATGATAGAGTAACTGTTAAAGAAGCTAAAGAGTTATTAGCAAATACTCCAGGCGTTAGAGTTGAAGATGATCCAGATAAATTAAAATATCCTCTACAAAATCAAGTTACTGAAATTGATGATGTTTTAGTAGGGAGGATTCGTGAAGACCACAGTATCGATAATGGTTTAAATTTATGGGTTGTAGCTAATAACTTAAGGAAAGGTGCTGCTTTAAATACGATTCAAATTGCGGAGAAGATGATTGAAGAAAAGTGAGGTGATTAAGGTCTTGGGATAGTCATACAGAAATTTGGAGGGACTTCTGTAGCAACTTCTGAGAGGCGAGAACAGGTAATTGATAAAGTTTTAGAGTCTCTTAATCAAGGTTATAAACCTGTTCTTGTCGTTTCTGCTATTGGTAGAGACGGGGATCCTTATGCTACAGATACCTTAATTGATTTTGCTGAAAATGTACACGAAAGAATAGATTCTAGAGCACAAGATTTATTAATGTCTTGTGGAGAAGTTATTTCAACAACAGTGATTACTCAAGCTTTAAAGGCTAGAGGATATGAAGCTGAGCCATTAACAGGAGCTCAAGCTGGAATTATTACTAATGAGGAATTTGGAGATGCTAAGATTAAAGAGGTCAATACTCATCGGATACAAGAAATATTGGATGAAAATAAGATACCAGTAGTAGCTGGGTTTCAAGGTGTATCAAAGAATAGAGAGATAACAACTTTAGGTAGAGGGGGTTCTGATACTACAGCTTGTGCCCTAGGAGCTGCTTTACATGCTGAAATGGTAGAGATCTATACTGATGTTGAGGGAATAATGACAGCTGATCCTCGAATTGTACCTAATGCTAAGACACTAAAACATATTAGTTATGATGAAGTTTGTGAGCTTGCTTATCAAGGAGCGAGAGTAATCCATCCTCGAGCTGCAGAAATAGCTAAACGAGAAAGAGTTCCAGTTATTATTCGTTCTACTTTTAGTGATGCAGAAGGAACTGTGATTTCTAATGCTTTTGAGCAAGAAGAAATAGAGATTAAAGGAGATAAGCCGGTGACTGGAATTACAAGCAGGAACAATTTGGTATTGATTAAGATTTATCCAAAGGCACAACAAAAAGATGCTACTGCTTTAGGTTGTTTTAAAGTTTTAGCTGATGCTGAAGTAAGTGTTGATTTTATTAATGTTAGGCCAGATTTGATTAGTTTTATGATTAATGATAGTTTACAGAACAAAGCTGCCGAGTTATTAGATGAAGAAAATTATAATTATGAAATATTTAATAATTATATTAAAGTTTCTATAGTAGGCGCAGGGATGACAGGAATACCAGGTGTAATGGCTCAGGTTGTTAAAGCCTTAGCAGATAATGAGGTTTCTATCTACCAAACTACAGATTCTCATACTACTATTTCCTGTTTAATTGAAGCTGAGGATGAAGAAATAAGTTTATGTGCCCTACATGATTATTTTAAGTTAGGGGACTAATGGAGGTGTCTTGTTAATGGAATTTGGTGAAGTATTAACTGCTATGGTAACACCCTTTAATGAGAATAAGGAAGTTGATTATGAACAGGCAATTAAATTGGCTCGATATTTAATTGATAATGGATCAGATGGGTTGTTGGTATTAGGGACAACTGGTGAAGTACCAACCTTATCTCAACAAGAAAAATTAAATTTATTAGAGATAATAATTGATGAAGTAGGAGAAGAAACAACAGTTATTGCTGGAACGGGCTGTTATTCAACTGCTAAAAGTATTGAATTTACTAACAAAGCAGAGAGAATAGGGGTAGATGGAGTCATGTTAGTAACTCCTTATTATAATAAACCACCTCAAGCTGGATTAGAGAATCATTTTAAAGCAGTAGCTCAAGCTACCAAGTTACCTGTTATTTTGTATAATGTGCCTAGTCGAACAGGTAGGAATATAGAACCAGCTACAGTTGCTAAATTAGCTGAAATTGATAATATTGTAGCAGTTAAAGAAGCAAGTGGCAGTGTAGAGCAAGCAGCTAAAATTAGGGCACTAACAGATGACAGTTTTATGATCTATAGTGGTGATGATGGATTAACATTACCAATTCTATCGATTGGTGGTACCGGAGTAATTAGTGTAGCCTCTCATTTAGCTGGAAATGAAATTAAAGAGATGATTACTGCTTATAAAGAAGGAAAAGTGGAATTAGCTGCACGAAAGAATGCAAAGTTAAATGAATTATTTGAAGCTGTATTTATGACCACTAATCCAATTCCAGTAAAGAAGGCATTAAATTTAACTGGGCCAACAGTAGGTGGATTACGTGCTCCATTGATTGAATTACCATCTGATTTAGAAAGAAAATTAAAAGAAGTATTAGTTAATTATAAATTATTATAAGTTAGGCTACCTTTAGTTAGGTAGCTTCTTTTTTTAGTGATTGGCCCTAGGTTAAAATCTTATCTTGTATTTATAGAAAAAATCCTTTATAATATAAATTAGAACTAATCACGGGGAAGTTTTAACGCCGAATTAAACTTCGCTTATAAAAATCAGTTTTGAATTAATTTTGAGTCTACAAAGTATTAAAATTCGGAATATTAAACAATTAGGACGGGTAAAATTTTATACGGAGGTATTATTAAATGTCACAAAAAAATAATGATTCGGTTTCAATAATTCCACTAGGAGGAATCGGAGAGATCGGTAAGAATATGATGCTAGTGGAAATGAATGATGAAATTTTGGTAGTAGATGCTGGAGTAAAATTTCCTGAAGAAGATTTACATGGTGTTGATCTTGTGATTCCAGATATTTCTTATTTATTAAGAAATAGGGAGCGTGTAAAAGGAATTGTTTTAACTCACGGACATGAAGATCATATTGGAGCTTTACCATTTATTTTAAAGAAATTAAATGTTCCAATCTATGGAACTAAATTAACTTTAGGACTTTTAAGGGAGAAGTTAAAATCCCATAATCTACTATCTAGGTCTTATTTAAGACAAGTAAATCCTGGTAATTCTACTAAAGTAGGTTCTTTTAAAGTTGATTTTATTCGAGTCAATCATAGTATTGCTGATGCATGTGCTTTAGCAATTCATACACCATTAGGTGCAATTGTGTATGCTAGTGATTTTAAATTTGACCAAACTCCGATTAAAGGGGAAATGACTGATATCCATAAATTTGCTGAATTAGGTGATGAAGGAGTTCTAGCTTTATTCTCAGATAGTACTAATGTAGAAAGAGAAGGATACACTAATTCAGAAAGGCAAGTAGGTCAAACTTTGAATAATGCTTTTGAAAATGCAAATGAAAAGATATTAGTAGCTAGTTTTGCTTCAAATTTCCATCGGATTCAGCAAGTATTTGATATGGCAGTTAAATATAATCGTAAAGTAGCCTTAAGTGGTCGGAGTATGCTCAATAATGTAAAAATTGGTAGAGAATTAGGTTATTTTGAGGTTCCCGATAATTTAATTATTGATATAAATGAGATCAATAATTTTTCACCTGATAAGGTAGTATTATTAATGACTGGTAGTCAAGGAGAACCAAGAGCAGCCTTAACTAGAATGTCAAGAGGAGACCATAGAATAAGTTTAAATAAAGGAGATACAGTTGTTGTCTCTGCAACTGCTATTCCTGGTAATGCTAAAGCTGTTGGTCATACAATTAATCAATTATTTAAGCAGGGAGCAAATGTAATTTATGAAGCATTATCTGGAGTACATGTTTCAGGTCATGCTAGTCGAGAAGAATTAAAATTAATGTTAAACTTAACTCGTCCTAAATATTTCTTCCCGGTTCATGGAGAGTACAGACATTTACATTTGCATGCTGATTTAGCTAAGAAAGTAGGAGTTCTTAAAAATAATATCTTTCTTCCTGATTTAGGAGATCGGATTGTTTTAACAGAAGATAAAGGTTATACCCAAGGTACAGTTCCTGCAGGGAGAATACTAGTAGATGGTTTAGGTGTTGGTGATGTAGGTAGTATTGTACTACGGGATAGAAGATTATTATCTGAAAATGGAATATTGATGGTAGTAGTTACAATTAATAGTAAAGGGCAAGTGGTAGCTGGTCCAGATATTATTACACGTGGTTTTGTTTATGTAAGAGGTTCAGAAAAATTAATTAATGATGCTACTGAAAGAGTAGAAAAAGTATTGTCTAAATGTGAGGAAAAGCATATTACTGAATGGTCAGTATTAAAATCTAAGATTAGAGATGCCTTAGATAGTTATTTATATAGACGAACTAAGCGTAATCCAATGATTATGCCAATTATCATGGAAGTATAAAGGTTAGGGTGGTTAAATGCCACCCTAATTTTATTTTTTTGTAGGAATTTAATTTATCTAACAAGAATATAATAAACTAGAAGAACTTAAAAGGAGTTGTTATAATGAAAAAACAACTACAAGTATTAGTATTCTTCGTTTTAGTGGTGGGTTTATTAGTCTCTAGTACTATTAGTTTAGCAAATTCTAAAACAGCTTATCAAGAATACAAGCTAGGATTGAATAATTTTAGAAATGGTAATTACCAACAAGCAGTTGTGAATTTAATAGAATCAATTTCTATAGATCCTGATTTGTTATATCCTCATTACATACTGGGATTAAGTTATGATAGGTTAGAAAAATATAGTTTTGCTGAAACTCAGTTAGAGAAGGCTCATCAAATTAATCCCGAGCATTATAGGGTATTAATTAACTTAGGGCGAGTTTATCTAGACCAAGGAAAAATAAAAGAAGCGATAAAAGTTTTAAAGAGAGCGATTCAAGTTAAGCAAGATCAAGATGAAGCTTATAATATATTAGGAAGAGCTTATATGAAACAAGGATTATTAAAAAAATCAATCAAGTATTATAAACAGGCAGTACATAAAAATAAGAAAAATTGTTATGCTATTAATAATTTAGGTTTGGCTTATATTCGAATTAGTCAGTATAAAAAAGCAGTTTCTATTTTAAGACTAGGAGCTAAATTAGATTCTAAACTATCTTATTTATATAATAATCTGGGAATTGCTTATGAGAATACAGGCCAACTGTTAGAAGCTCAAGAAGCTTATCAACAAGCACTAAAGTTAAAGTCTAATTATCAAAAGGCTCAGATTAATTTAAAAAGAGTAAACAGATTATTAAGTAATTAATTAAAATTAATAATGAATTATTTTTTAGATAATGAAACAAATAAAGAAACACTTGTTAAATCTATAACACATATATTATAATAAAAATAAAAGGTATAAAGGAGGGAGATATGAGAAGATCAAAGGGGGATTATGAGGTTTTATTAGAAATTACTGATGCTGATAATCTCAACAATAGTTATGCCTTATTAAGGGATGAAGAGCGGTATGGAATAGAGAATAATAATATTAACTCACCTTATAATGGAGTGACATGGAAGAATTCAGCTGACGAAATGCTAGATTATATAGAAGAAAATGTAGAAGAAACAGATGATTATATAAAAGAACATTTTATTGGTGCAATAAAGGGAAAATTGAAAATGCTATCATATCAGCAATAATTTCAACCGCCTAAAAAGGCGGTTTTTTTATATTTATAATTTAAAATGGACATACTAAAAATGAGAGGTGATTATAATGTATATAGATTTAACTGGGGTAAAAGAAAGGATGACTGAAAGGCAAATTTTTATAAATAGGCTGCAAAAGATGGATAAAAATGGAGTTGAAAAAGAGATAGAAGGTGAAATAAAAGACAATATTTAGTATGAAATATAAAGAGCAACGCCGAAACGTTGCTCTTTTAATAGTAGTTAACCTCGAATCTGATCTCCCCATTTTTCTGCAAGATAACCAACTAGTGGAATTCCTATGATATAAACAGAAATTGCTTCTCCAAGACCTACATAGAGGCTAGTAATCCAATAGGGAAGTCCAATCGTAAATTTTAGAATTAAAGCTACTCCCAAGCCATTAATAAGTACAGGATAGAGTCCTGCTGTCCATTTATTATGTGCTCTAGTAGCTAATAACCCTGCGATTAATGTTAATAGACTACCAAAAATAATATCAATTAAGCCTAATCCACCAAATATATTAGCTATCATGCAACCAATCCATAATCCTATAGCAGCCCACGGGCCAAAGTAAAAAGGTAATAATGTTAGTGCTTCAGAGATTCTAACTTGAATTTGGCCATATGAAATAGGCGCAAATAATAGAGTAATTACTGTATATATAGCAGCTAGAATTCCTATTTTAGCAATTAGTTTAGAGTTAATCTTAGCCATCTCCTTTCTATTTTTACGTATTCTTAATTTTTCCTTCTGTCATTGTATTATTCAAGGCTATAGTAAAAAGTCCTTGTTTTAGTTTTATATTTTTGAAGCAGAGACTCTTATGGTAAATATTTACTGATAATATTTAACTAAATTTAGTTTAAAATTTCTGATAAAACTAAAAATATTACTGTAAAAATAAAATCAGGGTAGAGAAAGGAGTGTGGAGATTATCAGTTCAGAGAACAAAGAATCAATAACTTATCATAAATCGATTGACCAAATAACTGATGAGTTTAACACTAAGCAAGAAGAGGGACTTTCTGAGAGTGAAGCTAAAAAGAGATTAGATGATTACGGGCCAAATCAACTAAAACAGGAGTCAGCTATCTCTCCTTGGGAGATCTTAGTAGAACAGTTTAAAAATATTATTGTTATTTTATTAATTATTGCTTCTGGAATTTCTTTTGTGATTGGTGATGTTTTAGAAGGAGTTGCAGTTTTAGCTGTAATTATTATCAATGCTATATTCGGCTTTTTTACTGAATATAAAGCTGAAAAATCCGTTCAAGCCCTTAAAGAGATGGTAACGACAAAGGCTAAAGTGATTCGGGATGGTAGTTTAACGGAAGTCGATGCTGATAAGATTGTACCAGGTGATTTATTAGTTTTAGATGAAGGAGATAAGGTCACAGCAGATGGGAGATTAATCAAAGCTGATAACTTAGCTATTGCTGAGGCTGTTTTAACAGGTGAAGCAGAGCCTGTAGATAAGAATACTGATACTTTAAAAAAAGAGGATATACCTCTTGCTGAACGTAGTAATATGGTCTTTATGGGTTCATCGGTTACTAGAGGTAATGGAGTTGCTGTGGTAACTGGTACAGCAACTGATACACAGATGGGCCAAATTAGTGATATGTTACATGAAACTGAATCAGAAGCAACTCCATTAGAAGAAAGATTAGATAAAATGGGTAAATCATTAATAGTAGTTACTTTAGTGATTGCCGCTATTGTATCAGTAGTTGGGATCTTTATTGGTCGAGAAGTAATGGAGATGATTGAAACAGGAGTTGCTTTAGCCATTGCTGCTGTGCCAGAAGGTTTACCAGCAGTAGCTACAATAACTCTAGCAATTGGAATGAAAAAGATGGCCCAGTATAATGCTTTAGTTAAACGATTACCAGCAGTAGAAACATTAGGTTCTACAACAGTTATTTGTACAGATAAAACAGGAACTTTAACTGAGAATCAGATGACCTTAAAGGAGATTTATCTTGGTCAAGATGAAGATGTAGTAGAGATTACAGGAACAGGTTATAAACCAGAAGGTGAATTTAAAATAGGAGAAGAAACCATTAATCCACAAGAGAATGAGAAGTTATCACTTATTTTAAAAGGTGGAACATTATGTAGTAATGCGGTAGTTAAAGAAGAAGATTCTCTATGGAATGTAGTAGGGGATCCTACTGAGGGTGCTTTGGTTACAGCAGCTCAAAAAGCAGGTTTTGATCGAGAAGAAATGCAACATGAAGGCGGATATGAAAAGTTAGAAGAAATTCCTTTTACTTCGGACGCAAAATACATGGCAGTATCTTATCAAACTCCAGAAGAAAAAGAGTTAGTAGTAGCTAAAGGAGCGCCTAGTGTAATTATTGATATGTGTGATCAGATTAGTACGCAAGGAGATGTTAAATCTTTAGCCGAGAGTACTAAAGAGAATCTTAGAGAAAAAAATGAAGCTATGGCCCAAAAAGGTTTAAGGGTCTTGGCCCTAGCCTATCAAAAGAGTGAAGAACAAAATTCTCCTTTAGAAAGTAGTGTCAAATCAGGACTTATCTTTTTAGGATTTGTAGGAATGGTAGATCCACCACGGCCTGATGTTAAGGAAGCAATTACAGAAGCAAGTAGAGCAGGGGTTAAAACAGTTATGATTACTGGTGACCAGCGTGATACTGCTCAAGCAATTGGTCGTAAGGTAGGGATTGCTGATAAAAATAAAGGAGCAGTAACGGGAGAAGAAATTGAGGGTCTTTCATTAGCAAATTTAATCCAAAAGATTAAAAATAACTCAATATTTTCTCGGGTGTCTCCAGAAAACAAATTAGATATTATTAAGGCTCTAAATGAAGAAGATGAAATTACAGCAATGACTGGAGATGGTGTTAATGATGCACCTGCCTTAAAAAGAGCTAATATTGGAGTAGCAATGGGCCAACGTGGTACAGCAGTAGCTAGAGAAGCATCAGATATGATCTTGCTAGACGATAACTTTGCTACTATTGTAAAAGCTGTTAGACAAGGTCGAGTAATTTTTGATAATATTCAAAAGTTTATTTATTATCTTTTTTCTTGTAACTTAAGTGAGATTCTTCTTATCTTTTTAGGGATTATTTTACAGGTTCCTATTCCATTGCTTACTTTACAGATTCTGTGGTTAAATCTCGTTACTGATGTCTTCCCGGCACTTACTTTAGCCTGGGAACCACCTGAAGAAGAAGTAATGGAGCAACCACCACGTAATCCTACGCAAGGAATTTTAACCGCTGATTTTAAGAAAAGAATTGGCTTACATGCTTTGATTGTTTCTTTAGGTCCACTATTAGTTTATTTATATGCTCTTAATATCGAATTACCACTAGCTACAAGTCGGACTATGAGTTTTGTGACCCTTGCTTTTGTGCAATTATTTCATGTTTTCGATGCTCGACGAGAAGAAGGATTAGGTTTTGATAAGACAATGTTTGAGAATATTTATTTATGGGGTGCTATTGTAATAACAATTTCATTGCAACTGGTAGCTGTTTATCTACCTTTCTTTCAACCAATTTTAAATACAGTACCTTTGCCATGGAATTTATGGATGATAGTTTTATCAGGGTCTATTATTCCAATTATTATTATTCAACTTTCAAAACTGATATTTGCCAAATAATAAAGTATTTTTTGCCAGTAATATAAATCTAGATTTTTCCTATACTAACTAATAGAATAGTTTCTAAAATACCAAAGGGAGTGATCTTGTTGGATCAAGATAATAAATCAGTTAATCAGGATATTCAAAACTCACCTAATATTGGAACCCAGCCGAATCCAAATCGAGGGCAAAAGAAAAAAAAGCAACAACAGCAAGCTAAACAGGCTAAGCAGAAAATGAACCAATTAAAGCAATTAGGACAATTAAATTTACCTCAGGGTGAAAGTAATATTCATGCTCTAACAATTGTTGGTCAAATTGAGGGGCATAAGGTCTTACCGCCTAAAAACAAAACAACTAAGTATGAACATCTACTGCCACAATTAATAGCTATTGAACAAAGTCCTAAGATTGAAGGAGTAGTAGTTATTTTAAATACAGTAGGAGGAGATATTGAAGCTGGTCTAGCTATTTCAGAGATGCTTAATAGTTTATCTAAACCAACTGTCTCTTTAGTTTTAGGTGGTGGACACAGTATTGGTGTACCAATTGCTGTAGCAACTGATTATTCATTTATAGCTGGATCTGCTACTATGACTATTCATCCTGTAAGATTAACAGGGATGGTAATCGGTGTGCCACAAACTTATGATTATTTAAATAAGATGCAAGAAAGAATTACTCAATTTGTTGCTGAAAACTCTAGTGTTTCTGGAAAAAGATTTGAAGAATTAATGTTTGAGACAGGAGAATTAGTAAGGGACGTAGGAACAGTATTGATTGGAGATGAAGCAGTAAAAGAGGGAGTTATTCAAGAAGTAGGAGGTTTAGGTAATGCTATTAAAAAGCTTAATACGTTGATTGCTGAAGATAAGAAACAAAATCCTAGTAAGTATCAGCAAGCTCCTCCTAAAAATCAACAGCAACCTAATCCTAGAGAGAGTGTAATGCAAGCTATATCCAAAGAGCAAGGAATGATTGAATCAATGAATCAAGATGGTGATGTATAATGCTTTATTCTATTATTTCAGAAGATAATATAGTAGAAGAAGATGAAATGAAACAGAAAAAAGAAGTGGAAATCAATGGGGTAACTATGGAAGTTGATCTAGATAATCCTTATTCGGGTAAGGTAACTAGAATTATTAGTTCTAACCCACAGGATTATTTAAATAATCAATTAGGAACTAAAGTGAAGTTTGGCCCTGATTTTGAGTAAAGAATAACCGTCCGTAAGGGCGGTTATTTTAGTGTTAGAGTACTAATTTAATTTAATTTTTACTATATAAATTATTTAACTTATGTTATAATATAGAATTGGTTGTAATATGTTGTACTACAGTAAATAAAATTGAAAGGGGTCGGTAAATGATCTTTTTTTCTGTAGTGCAATTAATTGCAGGATTGATCTTATTTCTTGGCGGTTTACAAGCAGTTAAAGATAGTTTTTATCAAGCAGCTGGTGATAAATTAACTACTATAATTAGGTTATTAACAACTAATGTTATTACTGGAATCTTAACAGGTATGGTAGTTACAATGTTAATCCAAAGTAGTAGTGCTACAACTGTAATTATTATTAGTCTGGTTAATGCTGAAGTTTTATCTTTACGCAAGGCTTTAGGAGTAATTATGGGGGCCAATATTGGAACTACAGTAACTGTACAGTTAATTTCTTTTAGTTTAGGACAGTATATAGGTTGGATAATAATAGCTAGTTTAATTATTAATATTATCTATTGGTTAACTAAACAGAGATTATTGAAATATCTTGGTAGAGGTTTATTAGGATTTAGTATACTATGGATTGGATTAGAGATGCTAAGTAATATAATGACCTATTGGCAAGATGTAGAGTGGTTTATTGACTTCTTGGCCCAATTATCAAGTAATCCTTTATTAGGACTTTTGTTAGGTATTTTAGTAACAGCTACTATTCAAAGTAGTAGTGCTTTAACGGGATTAGTTGTAGCTTTGGCTAAGGTTAATTTGATAGGTTTACCTGCTGCTATTAGTCTAACTTTGGGAAGTAATATAGGTACTTGTATTACTGCTTTTTTAGCAGCAATGGGATCCTCACTAGCAGCTAAACGAACTGCTATAATGCATTTATTATTTAATATGTTAGGAGCAATTGTTTGGTTACCATTATTACCTATATTTACTAGAGTAGTTCTTTTGACTAGTGAACAATTAACACGTCAAATTGCTAATGCTCATACCATCTTTAATCTGGTTAATACAGGGCTTATTTTAGGGGTTAGAGATCAATTTGTTGCTTTAGTAGTTAAGGTTACTAAAAATAGGGAGTGAGAAAGATGTCATTGATTAAAGTAATTATTTTAGGAGCTGTGCAGGGGTTAACTGAATTCTTGCCTGTTAGCAGTTCCGGTCACTTAGTATTATTTCGTAGCTTATTAGGTTTAGAAAAGAATATAGTTTTAAATGTTTTCTTACATTTTGGTACTTTGTTAGCGGTTTGTATTGTTTATTGGGATGATGTTTTAGATATAATTACTTTTAAACCGAAGTATCGTAAATTTACTATTTATTTAATTTTAGGTTCTGTACCTGCTGGGGTAATAGGTATTTTATTTGAAGATTTTATTACTAGTTTGTTTACTCCAACAGCAGTTGGATTTATGCTACTGATTACTGGTTTGTTACTCTGGCTTTCAGATAAATTTGATGGAACAGACCGCAAGATGGAAGAAATGAATTTAATGGATGCATTAGTAGTAGGATCTGCTCAAGCTTTTGCTATTATTCCTGGTATTTCTCGTTCGGGTTCTACTATTGTAGGGGGCTTATTTAGAGGATTAGAGAGGAAATTAGCTGCTAAGTATTCTTTTTTATTATCAGTTCCAGTAATTGCAGGTGCGACTTTATTGAAAACATTAGATTTAGTTAAGGTAGGGGTTGGAGAAGAAAGTATCACTTACTTAGTTGTAGGAACTTTAACAGCAATGATTGTAGGTTACTTAGCAATTAAACTATTACTGAAGCTAATCAATCAAGAAAAATTAAGTATCTTTGCTTATTATTGTTGGATATTAGGAGTTATAACTATTATATTAAATCGAGGTTAACCCAAGAGAAAATTTTATAGGAGGTGAGTAGTATGAAAGAAGCTCTAAACATTATTATTAAAAAAAGAAAGTTTGAATTAGCGGGATTTATAGTATTTGTAGTAGGAATTTTGGCTGAATTAAGTTTCTTTACTAATGTTGGAGTAATAGGTAGTTGGATAGCTTATAGTCTGAATATATTATTTGGACAAGGGCGTTTTTTTATTCCTATTTTTATTTCATGGTGGGGCATAGCTATTATTTATAAATCACAAGTAAAGATAAGAGTTAGTTCTAGATATGTTGGTACTATGATCTTATTTATAGTGTTTTTGGCTATCTGTCATCTAGGAATAAAGCATCCTAATGAGTTAAAACAGGCCTTAGCAGGTGAAACAGGCGGGGGATTAATTGGTGGTTTTTTATTGTATCTATTGCGTAAAGGTTTTGCGGATTTAGGAAGTAAGATTATTTTATTATCTTTAGGCATAATTGGTTTTTTATTAGTTATGGATATATTATTAGCTAATGTTATAGAGTGGTTTAGAGATAAGTATCATTTGTTTGTAAACAAGATATTTAATTTTAAAAAGCAATTATTTGATTTAAAGAATAAAAAGACTAAGTTTAAGAAAAAGAAGGGGTTAATAAATAAAATTACTAATTATTTCAAGAAGGATAAATCCTCTTCTACCAAGAAAAATGAGGAAGAGAAGGGTAAATCTGAGATAAAAGATAGCAATAATTTAACATTAAAGTCTGAAGCCCAGCAGAAAAAGAATTCTAAGGAACAAATTAAGAGTGCTAAAAAAGAAGTAGCAGTCAGTCAATCTTCACGAAAAAAAACAAATAAAAAAGTTAAGCAAGAAAAGACTAGATCTAAAAAAAGAAAGCCGAATAAAAAGACTAAAAAGCAACAAGAAATAATTAAACAAGCTAAGAATAACGAGGATTATCAACTGCCACCTCTTTCTCTATTAAATGAAGTCACTGATAAAGAGGCTACTTTTGTAGATAAAACCCAAATTTTACAGCAGACTTTAGATAATTTTGGAGTAAATGCTAAAATAACTGATGTTCACTGTGGGCCAACAATTACCCGCTATGAGATTCAACCTGCTCCTGGGGTTAAAGTTAGTAAGATAGTTAACTTAGCTGATGATATTGCTCTTTCTTTGGCAGCTTCTGATGTAAGAATTGAAGCCCCAATTCCTGGAAAAGCTGCAGTGGGGATTGAAGTACCTAATAATGAACAAACTCTAGTAACTCTAAGAGAGGTTCTAGCATCTGATAAATTCAAAGCAGAAGATTCTAAATTAACTATTGGGTTAGGAAATGATATTGCTGGTGAATCAATGACTGCTGATTTAGCGAAAATGCCTCATATGTTAGTAGCAGGAGCTACAGGCTCTGGAAAAAGTGTTTTTATCAATAGTATAATTAATAGTATTTTGCGTAAAGCTACTCCTAAAGAAGTTAAATTCTTATTAGTTGATCCTAAAATGGTGGAATTAACAGCTTATCAGGGGATCCCACATTTAGTTTCTCCAGTGGTAACAGATGCTAAAAAGGCTGCTACTGCTCTTCGCTGGGTAGTTAAAGAAATGGAGAATCGTTATGAGTTATTTGCTGGTAGTAATGCTCGAGGAATAGAAAGTTATAACCAGAAGATAGATGATGATCCATTACCTTATGTAGTAGTAATTATTGATGAGTTAGCTGACTTAATGATGGTTTCAGCTAGTGAAGTAGAAGATGCTATCTGTAGATTGGCCCAAAAAGCCAGAGCTGCAGGAATACATATGATTTTAGCTACTCAACGCCCTTCAGTAGATGTAGTAACAGGTGTTATTAAAGCAAATATTCCAACCCGAGTTTCTTTTTCTCTTTCTTCACAGGCAGATTCAAGGACTATTCTTGATACAGGAGGAGCAGAGAAGTTATTAGGTCAAGGTGATATGTTATTTGCACCTGTTGGTTCTAATCAACCTATTAGATTACAGGGGGCTTTTATCTCAGAGGATGAAGTTAAAAAAATGGTTAAGTTTGTTAAAGAACAAGCTAAACCTAATTTTGCTGATCAGATTGCTGATATTAAGGACAGTAATGTAGAAATTGAATTAGATGATGAAAAAGATGACTTATATGAAGAAGCAGTTAAATTAGTGGTAAATAACAGGGCTTCTATCTCTTTTTTACAAAGAAAATTAAGTATTGGTTATAATCGAGCTGCACGTATGATTGATAAAATGGAAGAGGAAAATATTGTTGGCCCGCACCGTGGCAGTAAAGCAAGAGAAGTTTTAATTAGTAAAGAAGAATTAAATCAGATGTTAAAAGAATAACGTATTGAATTTTCTGAAAAAAAATGATATATTAGTAGTAGGTAAAGGTTAGACCTCTTACAATCATACAGGGATAGGAGGAAATTATGAGTTTAATAAGGAAAGATTCTAGACCACTATATATTTTAGTAAAAGAGAAATTGGATGAACAGATTGAAAATGGTACTTATCAATCCGGAGATAGATTACCTTCTGAAGCCAAATTGGCTGAAAAGTTTGGTGTTAGTCGGGCTACTTTGCGTGAAGCATTAAGGGTTTTAGAAAAGGAAGGAATAATTAATCGAAAACAAGGGGTAGGTACTTTTATTGCAGACAAAGCTGCTTTATTTAGAAGTGGGATTGAAGAGTTAGCAAGTATTACTGAAACTATTGAAGCAATGGATTTAGAAGCTGGAACAATTGAATTAGCTGTAAAATCAAACCAAAGGTTTCCGGATTTAGCCAAGGAGTTTGAAATAGATGCCCAAAGCAAGATGGTTAGCTTGCAACGGACTAGAACAGCTAATGGAGAACCTGTTGCTTATTGTAGAGATTTTTTGCCTCAGAAATTTTTAAATGAGGAAGTTACAGATGATAACTTTGATGCTTCTTTGTTTGATTATCTACAAGAAGAATGTAACTTATATATTACTTATGCTGTAGCAGATGTTTTGGCTGTTACTGCTGATAGATTGTTAGCAGAGAAATTAAATGTAGAACTGGGCAGTCCTTTATTATTGCTTAAACAAATGCATTATGATGATCGAGATACACCAATACTATATTCTGAGAATTACTTTAGAAATGATAAGTTTGAGTTTCATGTGTTGCGAAATAGAAGTTAATAAAATCTATAAAATTATAAGCCTATAAGGGATTTAATAAATATAGGAGGGATTAATTATGAAAAAGAAAAGTCTATTAGCTCTTTCAGTTTTATTAATGATGGCTTTAGTAGTTGGCTGTGCTGGAGGAGACCAACAACAGGAAGCAAAAGATCAACAGGCTAAAGAAGGGTTAAAAGTAGGAATTGTTTTATCTAGTGGAGGTAAAGGAGATAAATCATTTAATGACTCTGCTTTAAGAGGTTTAGATAGAGCTAAAGAAGAAGGAATTATTGCTGATTATAAGTATATAGAACCTAAACAAGTATCAGCTGTTGAAAAAGGGCTAAGATTTTTAGCCAAAAGAGATTATGATTTAGTAATTGGAGTAGGATTTATGCAACATGATGCTGTAAAGAAAGTATCAAGTAATTTTTCTGATACTAACTTTGCAATTATTGACTCTGTAGTTAAGAATGATAATGTAGCATCTTTGACATTTAAAGAGCATGAAGGTTCTTTCTTAGCTGGAGCATTAGCAGCTTTAATGACTACACATGAAGAAGTTAAAGGTATTAATCAACAGCAAGTAGTAGGCTTCTTAGGTGGGATGGATGTACCACTAATTCATAAGTTTGAGCTAGGTTATACTTCTGGAGTTAAGTATATTAATAAAACAGAAGGTACTAATGTAAATGTTAAGATTGCTTATGCTGGAAATACACCAGCTGCATTTAATAACCCAGCTAAAGGTAAAGAAATTGCTTTAGCTCAGTATGGTGCAGGCGCAGATATTATTTATCATGCTTCTGGTGGAACTGGTGGAGGTTTATTTAAAGCAGCTAAGAAGACAGGACATTATGCTATTGGGGTTGACTCTGATCAGGATTGGGTTGAGCCAGGTCATATCTTAACTAGTATGCAAAAAAGAGTAGATAATGCAGTTTATAAAATAGTCAAAAAGCTTAAAAATGATAACTTTACTACTGGGCTTAAAGTATACGGGCTAAAAGAAGGTGGAGTTGCTTTAACTAGTTTAAGTGGTTTAGGGCCAATGACTAAGATAGCTAAGGATCTAGGAGATATTTCTGAGGAAGGTATAACTAAAATTAAAGAAATGAAAGCTAGAATTCCAGATGAAGTCAAAGAAAAAATTAAAGAAATTCGGCAAAAAATCATTGCTGGTGAAATTAAAGTACCTAATTATTTAAAGCAAAATAAATAGATTATAAATGATAGTTGCCAGTTTATCTGGCAGCTATCTAATTATAAGAAAGGAGGATTATTATGGCACCAATTTTAGAGATGAGGGATATTACTAAGAAATTTCCTGGTGTATTAGCTAATGATCACGTTAATCTAGATTTAAATAAAGGTGAAATTCATGCTTTAGTAGGTGAAAATGGTGCAGGAAAATCAACTTTAATGAATGTTTTGTTTGGGATCTATCAACAAGAGGAAGGACAAGTCTTCTATAAGGGTGATCCACTTAATATAGATAATCCTAATGATGCTATTGATCTTGGGATTGGAATGGTACACCAGCATTTTATGTTAGTGCCTCCTTTAACAGTGGCAGAGAATATTATTTTAGGTGAGGAACCTACTACAGGTTTTGGAAATTTGAATTTATCTAAAGCAATTAAAAAAATTGAAAATTTATCTCAAGAGTATGGCTTAAATGTTGATCCCAGAGCCAAGATCGAAGATATCTCTGTAGGAATGCAACAAAGAGTTGAGATTCTAAAGGCTCTTTATCGAGAAGCTGAAGTATTAATCTTAGATGAACCAACAGCTGTATTGACTCCTCAAGAGGTAAAAGGTCTGTATAAAATTATGAATACTTTAGTTGACCAAGGAAAGTCTATTATTTTTATTACTCATAAATTAGATGAGGTTTTAACAGTTTCTAAGCGGGTGACTGTCTTACGTGATGGAAAATCAATCGGAACGGTTAAGACAGCTGACACATCAAAGACTGAATTAGCTGAGATGATGGTAGGCCGTGAGGTTGTACTACAGGTTGATAAAACACCGGCTGAAAGAGAAGAGGTTAAAGTAGAGGTTGATAATTTAACAGCTGACAATGATAGAGGAATGCCAGCTTTAAGTGGAGTTTCTTTTAAAATCCATGGTGGAGAGATATTAGGTGTTGCTGGTGTAGAGGGTAATGGACAAACGGAGTTAGTAGAAGTGTTAACAGGGTTGCGTAAGGCTAAGGCAGGTAGTTTTAGTTTAGAGGGGCAATCACTATTTAATGAGTCTGCTCGAGAAATAAAAGAAGCTAAAGTAGCTCATATTCCAGAGGATAGACATAAGCATGGTTTGGTATTAGATTATACCATTGAGGATAATTTGATTTTAGGTTATCATTATCAAGCTCCTTTTGCTGAAGGAATAAATTTAAATTTTAATGCTTTAGACAAGCACGCCCAAAGATTAATTCCTGAGTATGATATTCGGCCTAGAAATAAAAATGCTTTGGCCCGTTCATTATCTGGAGGTAATCAACAAAAGATTATTGTGGCTCGTGAATTTGATTTAGATCCAGAATTTTTAGTTGCTTCTCAACCTACACGTGGAGTTGATATTGGGGCAATTGAATTTATTCATAAGCGAATTATCGAACAACGTGATGCTGGTAAAGCAGTATTATTAGTCTCGGCTGAATTGTCAGAAATTATGTCACTAAGTGATCGGATTGCAGTGATGTATGAAGGAGAAATAGTAGATATTGTAGATGCTAATAAAACAACTGAAGAAGAAATTGGTCTATTAATGACTGGAGGAAAAGCTGAACAAACTAGCTAAACATTTAGGGAGGTAATGTGAATGCCTGAAGATATTAACGTTAAAAATATACTTAAGGAATTATTGATTCCTTTATTAGCTATAGTCTCTTCTTTTATTATAGGAGCAATTATACTTTTATCATCTGGTTATGATCCTGTTGCTACCTATATGTCTTTATTTCAGGGGGCTTTTGGTAGTTTAAATAGTGTAGCAAATACATTATTGCAAGCAACACCATTAATCTTTACAGGATTAGCTGTTGCTATTGCTTTTAGAGCTGGTCTATTTAATATTGGTGGAGAGGGTCAATTATTAGTTGGAGGTTTAGCGGCTGCTTGGGTAGGTACTTGGGAAGGAATGCCAATGGTTATTCATCTTCCTTTAACTATCACTGTAGCTATGTTAGCAGGAGCATTATGGATAGCTATACCTGCTGTTTTAAAAGCAAAGTTAGGTGTTCATGAAGTAATTACAACGATTATGTTTAACTATATTGCTTATAGTTTTACTGCTTATTATAGTTTAAAGGTGTTGGCTAAACCTGGTAATATTCAAACCCCTAATATTGAACCATCAGCCTATTTATGGCGTTTTTCTAATATAATAGATATGTATTCTTATCTTAATCTAGGCTTTATAATTGCTTTAGTTGTTATAGGGATTATTTATTATCTATTGTGGAAGACTACAATTGGTTATGAAATTAGAGCTGTAGGGATTAATCCTAATGCGGCTGAATATGGAGGGATTAATTCTACTAAAAATATTATTTTAGCTTTGTTAATTAGTGGTGCTTTAGCCGGTTTAGGTGGTGCAGAAAGAGCATTAGGTCTATTCCATAATTACCGTAGTGGTTTTTCAGCTGGATATGGTTTTACAGGAATTGCTGTAGCATTATTAGGTAGAAATCATCCTGTAGGTGTATTTTTGGCTGCTTTATTATTTGGAGCTTTAGCTAATGGACGGACCTATATGAATATGATGGCTGGTGTACCAGTTGACTTAGTTAATATTTTACAGGCTGTGATTATTTTATTTGTAGCTGCAGATCTATTATTTAGAAGGTTATTAGCAATGGGTTCTGAAGGGAGGAAGGAATAATGGAATTTTTAACTGCTATTTTTGATTTGGGAACCCTTAGATCAACTTTAAGAATGGCAACTCCATTAATGTTAGCAGCAATTGGGGGTATTTTTTCTGAAAGATCAGGGGTAATTAATATTGCTTTAGAAGGTATGATGTTGGCAGGTGCATTTATAGCAGTAGCTATTAGTAGTTTTACTGGTAGTGCTTGGTTAGGGTTGTTAGGTGCCATAGTTTTTAGTGGATTATTTGCTTTAATTCATGCCGTGGTAAGTATTAGATATCATGCTGACCAGGTAGTTAGTGGGGTAGCACTAAATATGTTAGCAGCAGGTGGGACAGTATTTTTGTTAAATATTTTCTTTAATACTTCTGGAACTTCCCCTTCAGTTAATGCGTTACCTTATTGGGGTATCTTTAAGCCTACGGTTTATTTAGCATTATTAATAGTTGGAGTTTCATATTATGTTTTATATTATACCTCTTTTGGTTTGCGGGTCAGATCGACTGGAGAACATCCTCATGCCGCTGATTCTGTAGGTATAAATGTAAATAAAATTAGATATATTTGTGTGATTTTAAGTGGTATGTTAGCTGGAATAGCAGGAACTCATTTATCATTAGGAGTTTTAGATTCTTTTCGTGAAGGAATGACTGCTGGGCGAGGATTTATTGCTTTAGCAGCTATGATATTTGGAAAATGGCATCCATTTGGAGCTTTAGGTGCTAGTTTATTATTTGGTTTTTTCCAGGCTATCCAGATTAGATTACAAGGGGTACTTCCTATCCCTAATGCATTTATTCAAATGCTCCCTTATATATTTACAGTAATTGCTTTAGCTGGAGCAATTGGTCGAGCTACGCCTCCAGCTGCGAGTGGTGAACCATTTGAAAAAGGAAAGAGATAAATTTTTAACCGCAGGTTTTCCTGCGGTTTATTTATATTTAGAGGAGGTAAATTGTCTAATAATAGAGAAATATAACATAAAGGGGGAATAAGCGTGGAAGAAATAGCAACTAAACTAAAAAACCAAAGAGAGCAATTGGGAATCACCTTAAAAGAAGCTGCAAAGGATACGAAAATCAGATTAGAATATTTACAAGCTATTGAAAGTGGTAATTTTAGTAATATTGGACAAGAAGTTTTTTTAAAGGGGTTTTTAAAGATTTATTCTGATTATTTAAACCTAGATACTAAAGAAATTATAGCAGAGTATGAAGCAGCTAAATCCGACTATAATCTAGACAGTGAAGACCAAGATTCATTAGCTGATAAATTATCAATGAATAGAGTTTCCCCAAAATTATAATACCAGCAAGCCAACATTGCTATTATAGCAATAGTTTAGACAACATTAATTGTTGTGATTGTTGGTATTTGATATTTTTATTAATAAAACTTTGGATACCTGTTCGGGTTTTCTTGAAAATATTATAAATTCCAGTAGCTATTGCATAATAATCAAATTCGGGGATATCATAAATTCTTTCAGATAATTTAGTTATCCACATATTTAATTTAGTTTTATTTCGCTTTTCTGACAGCATAGCAATAAAACCAATTAAAATACTAAGTAGCAAATCCATAGTTCTAATACTATTTAAAGATCTGACTCTAATATTTTCTAAATTGAATTGTTGTTTTTTAAATCGAAAGTATTCTTCTACTTTCCATCTTTTTAAGTATGCTTCAAATATAGTTTTAGTAAGTTTTTTTGATTCAGGAGCTAAATTACTAATTAATATCATAGGGGTTAGCCCAAGCCCTTTTACTATAACCATAGTTAAATCTTTATCTGGCATAGCAGGAAGTTTTATTTCAGCATAACTATACTTTGCTTTTTGGGGATTATTGTTTTTATCTTTAAAATTAGCAACATATTTACCTTTGTAAAACTTTGCTACATCTAATATATTCATTGTTTGCCCTTTATAAATAACATTTCTAGTTTTTTTAGCTCTAATAACAAAATTACATTCATCATTGTTTTTTGTAAAATATTTATAAAAACGATTATTATCGTACCAACGATCTAAGGCATAAATACCTTGATTCCCAAAGTGTGATTTAACAAAATCAAGACCTTTGATAGTCTCTATATTCTGACTTTTGAATCCTTTTTCTTTAGTAGAATAAACCCGAGAATATACAGAAAGCGGCATCTCATGTTCTTCTGTTAATGCTGCAATTTCAAAAGTATCATAACCATCGTTAATTTTCCCAGTGCTTCCATCACGAACTTGGTCTAATGCTTCTAATTTTTTGCTTGCAGGTTTAACTATATCAGATTTATCACAACAAAAAATTGTGTTTTCGTTAATGCATGTTTTAACTGAATTAATATAATTATTCATAACTGTTGATCTTTGATCAAAATTTTTACAATTGCGAGATAAACGATCAATTACTTTTTTTAATGTTATATCTTCTTTTAAAGCTCTAGAAATTTCACTTAATAATATAGATTGACTTTCTAATAGACCATATAATATTTGAAAAATGAATTTAGATTTTGGTTTTGATAAATTTTTAGTGATTTTATCTGAAAAAGTTGATAATTTTCGTTTCAATTGATAGATAAGTTTGGTATAATTAATCATGGTGAAATGACCTCCTATTTGGTTTTGGTTGCCAAACTAATTATACCAAATTTAGGAGTTCATTTCACCTTTTTTTATTTTAGAGCAGTTACTATCTGTTTTACCAAAAGTTATCCACAATTTTATTATCAATAAGTTCTAATTTATTATTTTTGAAAAAATGGGGAAACTCTACATCAATGATTATTGACAATAATCAAAATAAGTGTTTGAATGGTATTATAGTTTTAGTAACTTTTAGTATATTATTTACTGTTGGGTATTTAGGAAGCATAGTTTATGACCAATGGCAAAGTGGTAAATTAAAAACAAGGGTTGAACAGGCAATGGTACAGGTTAATCAGTATGTAAACCAGACTAAAGATAAAGAAGATACTAAAGAAGAAAAGAGTAATCAATTTGTAATAGAAGAGAAGAATAAAGAAAAAGAAGATATCTCTCCTAAACAACAGCAAGGTAATGTTAATAAACAGGCAACTGTAACTAAAGAAGCAGTTAAAGTAAATAAAACACAACAGAAAGAGAAAATAACTATTGAAGTGCAGACAATTGATAAAACCTGGTATTCTATACAAATTGATGGTGAATCTAAGTTTAAAGGGATAGTAAATAAAGGAGAAGTAAAGCGCTTTTCTGGAAAAAAAATAAAGTTGAAGATTGGAAATGCAGCTGGGGTTAAAGTTGTTAAAAATAATAAAGTATATGGTCCATTTGGTAAAGAGGGGGAAGTTATAACTAAAGTTTTTTCTGCTTCGTTAAATGAATAATAAATTAAAGGCAAGAATATAGTTTAATAAAAGCTTTTTCTGATACTGGAAAGGCGGTAATTTGATGGGGGATAACTCAATTAATAGGCAAATAGATTGGCAGTTAGCTGATATTATATTAGTGTTATTTTTCACCCTTACTGTAACTCCAATTTTATTTCATGTAGTATGGTGGGGGCTAGATCAAATACTTGCTTTAGATTCTTTGATGCAAATTAGGTTGTTGATTTTAAATTTAATTCAGGCGGTTTTATTAGGAAGTTTAACCTTAATAGTAGTTACAAGAAATTATTATCTGTCTGTTAGTAATTTTGGTTTAAAAAAAATAGATATCGATTCTATTTTAAAGTATGGAGTAGTAGGAGGAATCGTGATTTGTATTTTTGTGGTATTAATTAATAACTTAATACATGCAGTAGTAAGTAAAATCTATGGTATAAATCCTCCTACTCAACAAGTAATTAAGGATTTATTAAAATCCAATAATAACTGGATATTTATATTACATACTTGTTTAATTGTTATTATAGCCCCTATATCAGAGGAAATTTTTTTTCGGGGGTTTATTTATTCTTATTGTAAGAGTAAATTAGGCATAACTAAAGGAATATTATTAAACGGAGTTATTTTTGGATTAGCTCACTTTAGCATTTGGGTTTTTATACCAACTTTTTTGGGTGGAATAATTTTAGCTTGGATTTATGAACGGACTAATTCATTGTATTCATCAATTTTAGCTCATGGAGTTTGGAATTTAATTATTGTATTATTGATTTTTATTATTTGGAAAGCAGGAATTTTTTAATTTAATTTGGAGATGCTATAGAATAAAAGGTGATATTATGTCAAGTCGGATTTTTTATAAAGAGATTAGCCAATATATATTAAAATGGACTGGATTTAGTCTAATAGTAGGTTTTTTAGGGGCTTGTCTAGTTTATAGTATGGAAGAGTTTGTCACTGTATTGGCTCAAATAAGGAAGGTGCATTACTTATTAACTCCTTTAATTGGAGGGGGAATAGTTGGTTTAATTATTTATTATATTGATTCTAGAGCTGCCGGTTTAGGAACTAATATTTATATTTCTTATACTAAAGGAAATACTAATATACATCAGCCAATTAAATTATTTTTAAGTAAGATACTTGCTACTCAAGCTACATTAGGTTTGATAGGGTTTGGTGGATTAGTTGGCCCTTTATTATTGCTAGGCAGTAGTCTAGCTTTTTTTATTAGAGAGATACTAGAATTATTTAGAATTAGGTTATATAAAGAAGCCAGAGTAGTAAGTGCTTGTGGAGCAGCAGCAACAGTTGGTTCACTATTGAAAGCTCCTTTGGGTGGAGGGATTTTTGCTAGTGAGATACTATATAAGTCTGCCTTAGACTATAATGAGCTTTTTCCAGCTATACTAAGTAGCAGCTTTGGTTACTTTTTTTATAAATTTATTAGTCCCACAAGTCAATCGGAGATAATTATTAATTTTCCCCAATTTCAAGTTGCTGATTTAATGCTCTTAGTAGTGGTTGCTTTAATCTGTGGTTTGTTAGGGCAATTTTTTATTTCATTATTTAACTGGACTAATAATTTGTTTAGTACTTTACCAATCCAAAATTTATTTAAACCTATGCTTGTAAGTTGTATAATTATATTATTTTATACAAGGGCCAATCTAGATTTGAAGATTAATATAACTGAGGTAACAGAATTATTCTCTGATCCATTACCCATTAAGCTAGCAGTTACATTATTGTTACTAAAGATTTTATTAACAATTGTAGTTATTAGTAGCGGTGGTAGTGCTGCTGTATTAAATGTAGCTATATTAAGTGGAGCTATTACAGGTAATATGTTATATCATATTTTTTCTAGTATCCCTTTACCAACCTTGATGATCGTTGGTTCAGCAGCTACTATTGCTTCTATAGCTAATGTTCCATTAGCTACAATAATTCTCTTTACTGAGGTATTTAATTTAAATTCTGTTCTACCAGTAGTAATTGGAGGTATTGTTGGATTTTTAATTGGTAGACCTAGAACTGTTTTTGAATATATAGAATGATTTTAGGAGGATTAAAATGAGGATTTTATTAACTAATGATGATGGTATTTTTGCTCCAGGAATTCAAGCTTTATGCAAAGAGTTAGAAAAAGAACATGAAGTATTAGTAGTAGCACCTGATAGAGAAAGGAGTGCTACAGGACATGCAATTACTATTCATCATCCGTTACGGGCCAAGGAAATGAAGTTTGAAGAAATTGAATCTAAATGTATTGCAGTGGATGGAACTCCAGCTGATTGTGTTAAAATAGCTGTTGAGTCGTTATTAGAGGAAGAAGTGGATTTGCTTGTCTCAGGTATAAATGCAGGACCTAATTTGGCCCATGATGTATTATACTCGGGAACTGTATCTGCAGCGATAGAAGGGCTAATGGTAGGGATTCCTTCTGTAGCGGTTTCTTTAGCTACTTATGATGAGTGGGATTTTAGTCCTGGTGCTCAGTTTATGAAAGGATTTGTAAAAAAATATAGCCAGCATGAGTTGGATCGAAATATATTATTAAATATTAATTTGCCAGCTAAAAGTGACGCCGAAGTCAAAATTACTAAATTAGGAGACCATGGTTACCATAATACTTTTGAAAAAAGATTTGACCCTCGAGGAGAAAGATATTATTGGTTAGTAGGGGAAATAGAAGAAGGGACTGACCAAGAGTCTGATTTAGTAACTGTCAATGATGATTATATTTCTATTACTCCTCTTAGAGTTGATTTAACTGCTAATGATAAACTGGAAGAACTTAGAACCTGGGATCTGTAGTAATTATTCCTCTTCTTACTGAATAGCTTATACTAAAGCTAAGAAAATGTAAGGAGGGGATTTAATGTCTAAAGTTAAGGTAGTTGGAGTTTTTCGAGGCTTAATAATAAGCATAGCTTTATTATTAATTAGCAATTTAATATTAGGAATAGTTACTAGCTATACAAGTATTGCTATTTCTTTAACTAGTAGGTGGATAACTATCTTTCATTATATAGCTATCTTTATTGGTGGAGCTATTGCTGCTTATTCTGCTGAAAATAATGGCTGGTTAAATGGAGGTTTGGTGGGGTTGATTTATATGGTGGCAATAGTTTTATTGGGATTGTTATGGTATCCCTTTAACTTATCTTTGCTTCTAGCATTAAAAATACTAATTGCTTTTATTGTATCGGCATTGGGAGGAATAATTGGAATTAATATTATTTAGGGGGAGGTATCAATTAAGAAATTAGAAGTTATATTTAGGGATGAATCTAAAGGTGAGATTTCTAATTTAGTTTATAATTCTTTGCTAGAGTGGAAAAAAAGAAGAGAGGAGAAGCAAAGTTTAGAAACTCAATTTATAGAAGAGATTAGTTGGTTACCAATTATTAGCTTTATTTTTGGTACAATTACAGTTGGTTTTTTAAAAGCAATAGGTAGTCAAATTTGGGCGGGGTTAAAAAAATATTTTTCCCAAGCAGAAGAGAAAAAGGAGATGCCAAGCTTTGAAATTCAATTTAGTTATAAAGGAGTAAAGATAATAGCTAAATTTAATAATAATGACCGAAAAAAAATTAAAGATGCCCTAAAGAATTTAGATGGACTCCTTAAATCTATACCTCATAAACAGAATTTAAATCAAATTACTTTTGTGTTAGATTCAACTGGAGATTGGAAGCAACAAGATAGTTATTAGGCACCAGTAAGGTGCTTTTTTTATTTTGGTGTATATAAAAATGTGAGAAGATTAATACTAATGATAAGGTGGTGTAAAATGATAATAAGTTTAGTTTGGATTTACTTATTTTTAATTTTAGCTGTTGGAATGATCTTAGTAGTTCCTACAGAGAAGATAAGAGATCTGTTACCTTTTGGTTTAGTAGGTGGTTTTTTAGTAGCTATAATTATTCAATATTTAGCAGTTAATATATTTAGATTATGGGAATTTAATTATGCCTTAGTGCCTTTAGCTGGGTTTCCTTTAGGAGTTGGACTAGCTTGGGTTCCACCTGAAATCGTTTTTGGTTATTTTTGGCCCTCGTTAGAGACAAAGCTGACAAGAGTTATGTATATATTATTTTTTGCTATAGTATCTACCTTATTAGAATATTTATTTTTATTAATGGGATATAGAAAGTATCTTAATTGGAATATTTATTCCACTTTTTTATTAGCAGTAGTAATTCATTCCGCTTTAGCCTATTATTTAACAAGTAAGGAGCAACTAAAAACCTAAAATGTAGTTATATTAATAACTAATAGAATAACAAACGAGGTGACAGTTATGGCAATAACTGAAACAGAAATCGACAAAGAATTAGTAGCTCTGAAGGAACTTGATAATTATTGGAATGAAAAAGAATTTTCATTGTTACCACATCAATATCAGACTGTAAAAAGAGTAGTGGATGAGATGCAAGGAAGAGCTTTGTTAGCTGATGAAGTAGGATTAGGGAAAACAATAGAAGCGGGGATGATTTTAAAGGAGTATTTAGCTCGGGGAGAGATAGAAACTTGTTTAGTATTAACACCTGCTTCATTAGGATTCCAATGGTGGAATGAACTAACTGATAAATTTCAAATAGATGCATTTAATAATCGTAAAGGGAAAGGATGGCATTATTTTGATGTAATTATTTCTTCATTAGATAAGGCTAAGCGTTCTCCTCATTGTGATCATATTTATGAGAGAGGTTTTGATATGGTAATTGTTGATGAGGCCCATAAGTTAAAGAATAGTAAGACAATGAATTGGAATTTTGTGAATAAAATTCCTAAGGACTATTTATTGTTGTTAACTGCTACCCCAATTCAAAATGACCTAAAAGAATTGTATAATTTAGTTAGTTTAGTACAACCAAAGTTGTTTGGTGATTATAAGACTTTTAAGAAAAAATATATTCAGGGGAAACATGAAGTGCAGAATTTAGATAATTTACAAGATCAATTATCTGAGGTAATGGTTAGAAATAGAAGATCAAAAATTGACTTAGAATATACTGATAGACGAGTAAAATTAGTTTCAGTTAACTTAACCCCGCCAGAACAAGAGCTATACCAGCGGATTACTGATTTAGTAACTACAGAGTATAAAAAGTGTGTAAATAAGAATAAAAGCATTTTTCATTTATTAACACTACAACGTGAAGTATGTAGTAGTTCTTTTGCAGTAGCTAAAACACTAGAAAAAATGTATGAAGATGGTTATGATTCAATTCATGATCAATTAGAAGAGTTATATCAATTAGCTGTCAGTATTCAGAATAATCAAAAGATGAAAGAAGTAGAAAAAATACTGGATGATAATCCAGGAAAAGCTATTATTTTTACAGAGTATCAGGGGACTCAAAGCTATATTGGTTATTATTTAAATGAACAGGGATATAATCCAGTCTTCTTTAATGGTAGGTTATCAGATAGTCAAAAAGAATGGGCCAAAAGTAGATTTATGAAGGATGGAGATGTTTTAATTAGTACTGAGGCAGGCGGTCAAGGAATAAATCTTCAGTTTTGTAATACAATTATTAATTATGATTTACCTTGGAATCCGATGAAGATAGAACAAAGAATTGGTAGAGTCCACCGCTTAGGTCAAGATAAGGATGTTCTAATCTATAATTTGGCTACAAAAAATACTATTGAAGAGAAAATAATTGATTTATTAGACAAAAAGATAAATTTATTTGAATCTGTAATTGGTGGATTAAATAACTTAGTAGTAGATCGAACTAACAGTAATTTAGAAAGTAGTATTTTAGAAATTTTAGCTGAAGCTAATGATGAAAAGGAAATAGATAATAAGTTGGATAAGTTAGGAGAAGATTTACTACAAGAAAAATAATTGCAAAAAATAAAATTGGCAGGGGAAATAGGACTTGAACCTACAACTTTCGGATTTGGAGTCCGACGCTCTAGCCAAATTGAGCTATTCCCCTGCGTTACTTCCATAGAAAATTATAACTTATATTGTTCATAAATGCAAGGGAAAAATAAATTTTTTAGCTAACTATAAATGAGGCAACCCCAAATAAAATGGCTGTTATTCCAGCAGCTGTAAGGGCAGGTATTAATTTATATCTGGTGTACTCAATAATTGGTATATTTAAGATAGTACAAAGTGTATTAGCATTATCACTTAAAGGAGAAGCAAAGGCACCAAAAGTACCACTAGAAAATACGGCACCAATAGTAAGTAAAATATTTGTGCCTGAGTTATGGGCCAAAGTAACTCCTAGAGGCATTAATAAGCCCCAGGTTCCCCAAGATGAACCAATAAAATAGGAGATTAATGCTCCTAATAAGAAGATTACCGGAGCAACAAAATAAGTTGGGATCAAATCACCGATATTAGCTATAATGTATTTAGAAAATCCTAAATCTCCTGATACTTCAGTTAATCCCCAGATAAGTGTTAGAAGAATAATAACTGACATCAAATTATTACCTCCTTCAATAAAAGAAGTAATAATTTTTTTAAGAGAGAAATTTTGTAGTTTAAAAAAGATTATAGATAACAATAAAGCAATAACTAATCCTTGTAACATGGCACCTAAAACATCACTAGCAATAAAAGCCCCTAAAAAAGTAGGAGCTTTTTGGTATCCATCCCACCAGGTTAAGAAAATAGTTAAAAATAAAGTAGTAATTAGTGGTAAGATAAGATTCCAAGGTTTAACTGGAGTTTCTTTTGTGTAAGCATGTTTACATTCTTGGAGACATTTCTCTTTGGGATCTTTATTTTGTTTTTCTGTTTTTTGTTTATTGTTATTTTCTTTAAAAAAGCTAAAATAAAGACCTACTAGAATTATTACAAAGGAGAAGAAATTAAAGGGAATACTCCTAATATAGATTGCATAAGGGTTTTGCTCTACTCCTATTTTTTGCAAAGGAAACTGGACAACAGATACCATATAACCTACAAAGGCTGTAGCTATAGGTACTAAAGCAACTACAGGACTACTACTAGCCCCGATTGCAAAAGCAAGTCTTTTTGAAGATAAGTTTAACTCTTTTTGTAAAGATTTAATAATCGGAGCAACAGTTATAATTCGTAAGTTAGGAGCACTAAAAGTTCCTAAAATTGAAAGCCAAATAATTGCAAAGGCACTTTTCTTTGTTTTAATCTTGTTACTAATTAAATGGACAAAACCTTTAATGCCTCCCGTTAATTTAATTATATTGATTAAGCCTGCAAATAAATAAAGAAAGATAATAACTCTGATATTATTACTTTTAGTAAGGTTATTAATACTATAGTATAATAATTTTTTAATGCCCCCTAAAGGAGTTGGTTCAATGAGATAACTTCCAGTAAGTAACCCTAAAAATAAGCCAGGGATTACTTGTTTAGTTAAGATAGAAATAGGAATAACAATTAAAAAAGGTAATAAGGCTCTCCAGGATTCCATATCATTAAATCCTCCTTAAAGGTCTAAGTATTTCTTAATAGTTTATTGATTAATTCATCTAACTTTTGACTTAAATTGATTACTTCATCTCTAGAGAAATCATCTTTTGTTTTTACTGTTTGGTTTAATTTTTTCTTTACTTTTTTTATTTGCTCTTTTATCTGTTCTGGATTATCTTTTATATTCATAATATAACCTCCTAGTTTATATTATGGATTAAGTTTCTTTATTTTATGTAGAAAATATTTGTATTTTTATACTTTGTTTTGTATAATTATAAAAAAGTTATCGTTTAAGGAGGCAACTTATGAAAGTAAGTGTAATTGGTGCTACTGGATATACAGGTGTTGAGTTAGTTAGATTATTAAATGAACATCCTAATATAGAACTTAGTCTTTTAACTTCAAATAGTTTTGCAGAAAATAAAATAGATGAGATTTACCCTCATCTAAAAGAAGAAGTAGAGATTATATGTCACAAGCTAGATATTGAGCAGATAGTTACCAATTCCGAGGTAGTATTTACTGCTTTACCGCATGGAGTATCGATGGATATAGTTCCTAAGTTAGTCAATAGAGGAGTTAAAGTGATTGATTTAAGTGGTGATTATCGCTATCAGACTTTAGCTACTTATGAAGAATATTATCAAAAGCATGCTAGTCCTCAATTATTAAGCCAAGGAGTTTATGGCTTACCAGAATTAAATCGAAAAAAGATAAAAGATAGTAATTTAGTAGCTAATCCTGGTTGTTATCCAACGGTTTCTTTGTTGGCCCTTGCTCCTTTATTAAAGACTGGTTTAATTGATCCTCAAAGTATTATTATTGATGCTAAGTCAGGTGCAACTGGTGCAGGAAGGAAATTGTCTTTAGGAACGCATTTTTGTGAAGTAAATAATAATTTTAAAGCTTATAAAGTAGGACAACATCGTCATCGTTCGGAGATAGAAGAGAAGTTATCTATCTGGTCTAAGCAAGAGGTGAAATTAAACTTTACTCCTCATTTATTACCAGTTAAACGTGGTATTTTAGCTACTATTTATGCTGATTTAACAGATGATATAGCTGAATTAGAATTATTTAAGCAATATCAAAATCACTATCAAGAAGAATTATTTGTAAGGGTTAGAGAAGATAATATGCCTGAACTTAAGTATGTAGCTGGTTCTAACTATTGTGATATTTCTCTAAAGGTGACTGATGGAAATAAAGTAATTATTGTAGCTACTATTGATAATTTAATTAAAGGGTCAGCAGGACAGGCGGTACAGAATTTAAATTTATTGGCTGGTTGGGAAGAAGATTTAGGTTTAAAAAAGGTAGGACTTTATTTATAGAAGTAGTAGAAAGGAGAGATAAATATGAAAGAGATTTCAGGAGGAATTACTAGCCCGCAGGGTTTTTTAGCTGCAGGAGTAAGAGCAGGAATTAAGGAGACAGGTAAAGATATAGCATTAATTTATAGTGAGACTATAGCTCAAGTAGCAGCTGTATTTACTACTAATCAAGCAGCAGCTGCACCAGTTAAATTGAGCAAACAAAACTGTCAGGATGGTTTGGCCCAAGCAATTATAATTAATAGTGGTAATGCTAATGCTTGTACAGGTCAACAAGGTGGAGAAGATGCTAAAAAAATGATTGATTTAACCGCTAATGAGCTTAATATAGCTTCAGAAAAGGTCTTAGTTTCATCTACAGGAATTATTGGTAAGAAGTTACCAATGGGTAAACTAACTGCAGGGATTAAACAGGCTTGTTCTAGTTTGGATGTTAATAATCAAGCAGCTGAAGCAATTATGACGACTGATACTTATGCTAAAGCATTAGCTGTAGAATTTGAAGTTGCAGGAGAGAAGATTAAATTAGGTGGAATTGCTAAGGGTTCAGGGATGATTGAGCCTAATATGGCAACGATGTTATCTTTTATTACTACTGATTTAGCTATTAAACAGGAGTTATTAGATGCTGCATTAGAAGAAGCTGTAAATAATTCTTTTAATCAAATTACGGTTGATGGAGACCAGAGTACAAATGATACAGTAGCTATTTTAGCTAATGGGCAAGCTAAGAATAAAATAGTGAGTAAAGAAGATGATGGATATAATAAATTTTATCAAGCATTAGAATATATCTGTCAAGAATTGGCCCAACAAATTGTTAAAGATGGAGAAGGTGCTACTAAATTTGTTGAAGTCAATGTAAAGGGGGCTTTAAATAAAAAAGATGCTGATGAAATAGGGAAGAAGATTGCTAATTCTAATCTAGTTAAGACTGCTTTATTTGGAGAAGATCCTAATTGGGGTAGAATAGTAGCAGCATTAGGTTCTACAGGTATAAAAGTTGAGTTAGATAAATTAGAGGTTGAAATTAATGGGCAGTCTATTTTTGGCCCGCAAGAGCAAAAATATGAAACTGCCAATAATCTGTTAGAAGCAAAGGAAGTGGATATAACTATAAAATTGAATTTAGGAGAATATGAGACTCAGGTTTGGACTTGTGATTTAAGTTATGAGTATATTGAGATTAATGCTGAATATCATACGTAATTGATATAAAGTTGCATAATTAAAATTAAATAAAGGTGGTGCTAAGATGCAAGAATTAATTAAAAAGGCTGATACTTTAATTGAAGCTTTACCTTATATGAAAGAATTTTATAATCAAACAGTAGTAATTAAATATGGTGGTAATGCTATGGTAAATCCAGAAATTATGGCTTCTGTATTAGAAGATATCACTTTATTAAAGTATGTAGGAGTTAATCCAGTTTTAGTTCATGGTGGTGGCCCTGCAATTAGCCAAAATTTAGATCAATTAGGGATTAAGACAAAGTTTCATCGTGGTTTAAGAGTAACCACAAAAGAAATTATGGAGGTTGTAGAGCAAACTTTAGTAGGAAAGGTTAATAGTCAAATAGTATCATTAGCTAATCAAGCTGGGGTTGATGCAGTTGGATTATCAGGGGTAGATAGCAATTTAATCCAAGCTAAGAAACACCACTTAGCAAAGCAATTTGATTTAGGGTATGTAGGAGATGTTAAAAGGATTAATCCTCAATTATTAAAAACAGTGATTGAGAATGATTATTTGCCTATTATAGCTCCTATTGGAGTGGGTAAGCATGGTGCCAGTTATAATATTAATTCAGACTCAGTAGCTGGAGAAATAGCTGCTGCCTTAGAAGCAGAAAAACTAATTTTATTAACTAATGTAGAAGGAATTTTATCTGACCCTGAAGATGAAGATTCACTTATTTCTCGACTTAAGACTAGTGAAGTTGAAGAAATGATTGCCCAAGACCAAATTGTAGGAGGGATGATTCCTAAAGTTAAATCTTGTGTAAATGCTTTGCAAAAAGGAGTTAATCGAACTCATATTTTAGATGGAAGGGTAGATCATGCTTTATTATTAGAGATCTTTACTGATCATGGTATTGGTTCAATGATAACAAAATAATTAACAAATGTAAGGAGTGTTGAGTATGAAAAAGAAAGAAGTTATGCAAGCTGATAAGAAGTATCATATGAATGTATATGGTGATCGTATTCCTGTAGTAGCTAAGAAGGGCCAAGGAGTTTACTTATATGATAAGGATGGAACAGAATATTTAGATTTTACTGCTGGGATCGCAGTCAATGCTTTAGGCTATAATCATCCTCAGGTAACAAAAGCTATTCAAAAGCAAGCAGAAAATATACTACATGCATCAAACTTATATTATTTTGAGATTCAAAGTAAGTTATCCAAATTACTAGTTGAGAATTCATGTGCTAATAAAGTGTTTTTTGCTAATAGTGGGGCAGAAGCTAATGAAGGAGCAATAAAATTAGCTAGAAAATACTTTACAAAACAAAGTAAGGATAAGTATAAAATAATAGCTACTAAAGATTCTTTTCATGGTCGAACTTTAGCTACTTTAGCAGCTACTGGACAAGAAAAATACCAAAAGCCATTTACTCCTTTGCCCCAAGGTTTTGATTTTGCTCCGTATAATGATTTGGAAGCTGTTAAAGACCTGATTGATGAAAAAACAGCAGCAATAATAGTAGAGCCGATTCAGGGTGAAGGGGGAGTTAATCCTGCTACTAAAGAGTATCTTCAGGGATTAAGAGAGTTATGTGACCAAAAAGAAATTTTGCTAATCTTTGATGAAGTGCAAACAGGAGTAGGTCGGACAGGTAGTTTATTTGCTTATCAGGAATATGGAGTCAAGCCAGACATATTTACTTTAGCTAAGGCGTTGGGTAATGGAATGCCGATCAGTTCTATATTAGCTTGTGGAGATGTAGCAGAAGCTTTTGAACCTGGTGATCACGCTTCTACCTTTGGAGGTAATCCATTAGCCTGTCGAGCAGCTTATGCTACTTTAAAAATAATCTTAGAAGAGAATATTATAGACCAAGTAAAAGAAGTAGCAAATTATTTCCAGACAGAATTAGCAAAGTTAGAGGATAAATATGCAATAATTAAAGATGTTAGAGGAAAAGGCTTAATGATAGGTGTTGAATTAAGAGTTTCGGTTAAACAAATTATAAAGCAGGTTAGAGAAGAAAATATACTAATTTTAAATGCAGGGGAAAATGTCTTAAGATTCTTACCACCATTAATTATTAACAAAGATCATGTAACTAAGCTAATAGAAACACTAGATCAAATATTATCTGAATTAGATTAATTTTTAATTTAAAGGAAATTAGCCAAGATAGTCTTGCTCTTAAACTAGGGTGGGATGAATTGGCTATTTTAATTTTTGAACTAAATTTAATATTTGTATATCTTAATAATTAAATATAATAGTGATTTTAACTTTAAAATCTAATTATAAAGTGGTATAATAAGTGCAACAATAACTATAAGATAGGGAGGGGTAAAATGATTACAACAGTAACTTTAAACCCTGCTATTGACAGGGAGTATTTTGTACCGGAGAATAAACCAAAAGAGCATCAGTATATTTATACTGATAAAGATATTAATGTTACTCCAGGTGGTAAAGGGGTTTTAAGTAGTATTAATCTGAAACACCTTGGTCACTCTGATGTGCAAAATATTGGTTTTGTAGGAGGAAGACAAGGTCTTTTCTTTGAGAAGATGATTCAAGAACATAAAATTACAACTAATTATGTTTATACGAAAAATGAGATTAGAAATAATATTTTTGTGATTGGAAAAGATCCTGTTACTTACACTCATTATAATGATTACACTTATCGAGTTGAACCACGTGAGGTTGAAGAATTAATTAAGCGTTTTAAAAGGGGAATTACTGATAGCGATTTTATTATGATTTCAGGTTCAATCCCTGAAGGAGTGAATTTTAGTATCTATCAACGATTAATTGAAATTTGTCATGATTTAGATAAAGAAGTTTATCTGCATGCTAGTGGAGAAGCTTTAAATCGTGCTTTAGAAGCAAAACCTAAAGTGGTTGTACCTTATTTTAAGCATACTAATAAAATATTAGATAAGCCAGTCTCTGATTTTGAAGACTATATTTGGGCTGGTAAAAAATTATTAGAAGGAGGGGCGCAGTATGTAATGTTGCCTTATCATTGTGATCGGTTATTATTTGATGATACAGGCGTGTACTCTTTATCACCTAAAAATTTCTGTTTAAGAAACTGGTTAGGGGCAGGAGAAGCATATAATGCTGCTTTTTTTGATTATGTAAATCAACATGGATTTGATTTTATTGAAGCTAATAAGTATGCTGGGGCAGCAGCCTTAGATATAGCTGAAAGAAAAAGTGTTTTTCTTGAGAATAAAGAAGAAATTGAAGAACATTTAGATCAAATTGAAGTTGAGAAATTGGAGGTGTAAGTTAATGAGTATAGTTAAGAAGTATATGATGCGAACTCTAAATTCAGTTTGTGCTAGTGATAAGTTAGAAGATGTAATTGAAGTGATGCATAGAACTGAAATGTCTGTTTTGCCTGTGGTTAGTTATGAAAATGAATTTTTGGGTACAATTTATGGGAAAAATATCCTAAGAAATATTATTCCAGAAGAATATGGATTTTTAGAGAGTCATCGCTTATTATATGAAGTCAATCAGGCAGCAGAAAACCTTGATGAAATTAAGGATAAAAAGGTAAAAGAATATATGTCAACAAATACAGTGCCAATTAAGGAAATGTCTAAGATGGATAATTTAGCTGATATTATGCTCCATAATGATGAGTCCTATTTATTTGTAATCAATGAAGATAATAAACTAAGAGGTTATATTTCTCGGGCTGATTTGCTTTGTTATTTATTAGATGTAGGAGAGGATAGAAGATGAATTTAGAAGCAGTAAATACACTACAAGAATTACAACACTGGTTATTAACTAATCAATTAAGTAGTAAATCATTATATATAATTGGATTTTTTGCTGTCTCTGCTTTACTGATTGTATTAGCAACTAAAAAATTAAAAGTACCGATTGTTGTGGGATATGTTTTTGTGGGGATACTTTTTAGTGGTAGTGTGGTTAAGTATTTTCCGTTTTTATCAAATCTTCAGACAGAATGGTATACGTTAATAATAGAGAATTTCTCTTATGTGGCTGATGTAGCTTTAGCATTTATTGCTTTTACTATAGGTAGTGAATTATCAATTAAAATTTTAAAGAGTTTAGGTAAGAAGATTTTATTTATTGTTCTGTTAGAGTCTTTTGGAGCTTTTACATTAGTAACTTTAGGTTTATTGGCTTTAGGAAAACCATTTTATTTGGCTTTAATTTTAGGAGCTATTGCATCTGCTACTGCACCTGCTGCTACAGTAATGGTGTTACAAGAGTATAATGCTGAAGGTAGCTTAACTTCTACTTTATTAGCGGTAGTAGGAATTGATGATGCGGTGGCGTTGACTATTTTTAGTTTTGCTGAACCTATTTCTTTAATCCGAGCTCAAGGAACAGGAAGCCTATCATTTACTAATGCTTTTTTACATCCTTTGTTGGAGGTGGTAGGCTCGATTGTCTGTGGTTTAGCAATCGGTTATCTTTCTGTTAAGTTAATGGTTAATTTTGAAGATAAGACGAAAAAAGTATTGACTTTAACAGCTACAGTATTAGGAGCTTCTTCTCTTGCAGTTTTATTTGAATTATCTCCTTTAATTATTAATATGGCAGTAGGATTTGCATACCGTAACTTTGTTAAAAAGAATTTGGGAATTGCAGAAGATTTAGAGACTTTAACTATTCCTATTTATGCTTTCTTTTTTATGTTAGCAGGAACTAAGATTAGAATCACTGCTGTTACTTCAACAACCTTTTTAATTACCTCTTTAGTTTATACACTAACAAGGGCTACTGGGAAGATAGGTGGTGCTTCTTTGGGAGCTCGATTAGGTCAAGCTGAAGAAAAGGTAAAAAAATATATAGGATTAGGTTTATTATCTCAAATTGGAGTTGCTGTTGCTTTAGCTTATACAGTACAACGAGATTTTGCTGCAATGCCTAAAGTAGGTCTATTAGTCTTTAATATCTTGTTATTTACAACTGCAATCACAGAAGTGGTTGGCCCGTTAGCTGTTAAGTATGCTATTACTAAAGCTGGAGAAGCTAAAAGTGGTGAACTCAGTAGAGATAGAGGATAAATAAGTTTATAACTTTGTCCCGCTTTAGAAAGAGCATAATTAGTAGTTAGCGATTTAGAACTTTAAAGGTGGTTAGATAAAGATGAAAGCAGCAAAAGAATTGAATTTTGTGGAAAGAATATATGAGATTGAAGAATGGCTGCTAATTAATCAGCTAGGAAACAAAGTGATTTATATTATAGGAGGGCTGTTGTTTGCAGCCTTATTTATTGTTTTAATGGCTAAGAAATATAAAGTTCCAATTGTAGTAGGGTATGTTTTTTTAGGGATCTTATTAAGTGTTGATTTAGTAGAAAAATTACCTTTTTTATCAGTAGGACAGAAGGCTTGGTATGCTTTTGTGATTGGTAGTCTGGATTATATTCCTCAATTGGCGTTAGCATTTATTGCTTTTACAATTGGTAGTGAATTATCAATTAAAATATTTAAGAATTTAGGTAAAAATATTGTCTATATTGTGTTATTAGAGGCTTTTGGTTCTTTTATCTTAGTTACTTTAACACTTTATACTATAGGAAAACCTTTATATTTAGCTTTGTTACTAGGGGCTATTGCGTCTGCTACTGCTCCAGCGGCTACAGTAATGGTTTTACAAGAGTATAATGCTAAAGGATTATTAACGTCTATGATTTTAGCGATTGTAGGAATTGATGATGCGGTAGCTTTGATTATTTTTAGTCTAGTGGAGCCTTTAGCTTTGATCTTATATTCTGGGACAGGTGATTTAGCTTTAACTAATATTTTAGTGGTGCCCTTAGTTGAGATAATAGGTTCAATAGTTATAGGATTAATAATTGGTTATATTTCTCAACGATTTATGAATGGATTAGAAGATAAGACAAAGATGATTTTAACTTTAGGGACAACAGTAGTAGGTAGTTCAGCGTTAGCTATCTTAGGTCATTTATCGCCTCTAATTACTAATATGGCAGTAGGGTTTGCTTACCGTAATTTTGCCAAAAGAAATCTAGGGATAGCGGAGTATTTAGATACGTTAACTGTTCCTTTATATGCTATGTTCTTTATTTTGGCTGGTACAGAAATTGAATTTTCTAGTTTAGGTTCTAGTAGTTTTTTAATAATTGCCTTAACTTATACATTAGCTAGAATTGTTGGTAAGATAGGAGGAGCTTCTCTAGGAGCTTGGCTAGGCAATGCTCCATCCAAGATTAAAAAATATGTTGGATTAGGATTATTACCTCAAAGTGGAGTGGCCATTGCTTTAGCTTATACAGTACAAAGTGATTTTGCTAATGCTCCACAAGTTGGCTTGTTAGTTTTTAACACTTTATTATTTACAGCGGCTTTAACGGAAGTCTTTGGCCCGTTAGCTACTAAGTATGCTATTGTTCAAGCAGGAGAAGCACATGATTACGAACAAGCACAGGAAAAATAAAATTTATTTTTAGGACACGGGAAACCGTGTCCTTTATCTTTAGATAGAGGAATTTTTTAAATAATCTAGAAGTTATAAATTAAATCAACTAGTTAACTGGAGGTTTAAATTAAGATGAAAAGAATATTTCTTATACTTGTATTACTAATAATTACTGTAACTGGATGTAGTAAGCCCAATTTTCAATTACAATTTACTGATTACCCTCAAATAATGAATGAAAACGAATCTTTTACAGTGGAAGCAAAATTTCTAACTTTTAATGCTGAAGCTAAAGATATGAAAGTTATTTTATCTATCAGAGAATTAAGTAGTAAAAAAGAGTTATATAGAAAGAGTATTGAACTGTCTAATAAGAACCAACCTTTTTCTTTTACAGGAATTAATTTAGAAAAGGTTAGTGATAATATTTATTTTGAATTAAAGTTAATTAAAGATGGGGTATTTACAGTCAAAACTAGTACTCGTTCTAATCCAACTTTAGTAGCTAACTTGCATACTAATATTATAACTACCTATTTTGAAGATACTGATAGCGATGGAAATGCCTTATATGCTGCTTGGGGTAATAATTTAAAAGAGGAAAATGATTATTACTGTGCCTTGCCTTATAAACCTGGGTACGATGGTAGAGTCTATCAAAACTTTACAAAAGAATATGTGAAAGATCGTTGGGTTGAGGTTTATTATCCCAAGAATGAAAAGTATGTTTATGTTCAATGGGAGGATGTTGGCCCGTGGAATGTCTATGATCCTGAGTATGTATTTAGTACTAATGATGTAAGACCATACGCTGAAAGAAAAAGAGAAGATACGGGCTGGAGTGGAGAAGTACGTAAAACTAATGGAGCTGGACTTGATATTTCGCCAGAAGCAATGAATTATTTAGGTGGTGATGGATATATCAAGGTTAACTGGAGATTTGTATCTTGGGAAGAAGTACAGCAGAATTCCCGACAAGATGCACCATGGCTTAAGGATGTTAGTGGTAGTGAAATTAATACTCAAATATTTGATATGGATAATAAAAAGCAAAGAACTAATACTTTAGGAGAATTTAAATAAAAGGGAGGATGAGTAATGAAATATCTGGATCAATTGGCTAAGCCTTTTTTCTGGGAAGCAGGTAATAAAGCTTGTCTGATTATTCATGGATTTACGGGGACTCCAGCTCATATGAGACAACTAGGTGAGTTCTTATATCAAAAGGGAGACTACACTGTAAGTGGCATTTTATTACCAGGACATGGTACTTCTATGGAGGATATGGAAGAGAGTACTTGGCGTGATTGGTTACAGGCTGCTAGAGAAGAATACGAAAGATTAGATCAGGCATATGATCAGGTTTATGTGATGGGTTTATCAATGGGGGGAGCATTAACTTTATTATTGGCAGAGGAATATAATGTAGATAAGATTATTCCTATTGCAGCTCCAATTAAAATTTTTGATAAAAAGGCTTATCTTGCACCAATCTTAAAGTACTTTAAACGTTTTGAACACTGGGAAGAGTCAGAAGAGAAGGATAAATATGATATTGGTTATTTAGGAATGCCTGTTAAGTCTATTCAAGATTTATTGAAGTTGATGAGATTAGCTAAACAAGATTTGGGCCAAATAGATTCTCCTGCTTTAATAGTTCAGTCCTATCAGGATGAAACAGTTAAGCCTATTAGCGCTAAGCTAATTTATGATGGGATTATGAGTTTAGATAAAGAGATAATGTGGTTAGAGAGGTCAGGCCATGTTTGTACTCTTGGCCCGGAAAAGGATCAGATTCATAAGAAAATACTTAATTTTTTGGGTTGAAATCTGTTATAATGTAGATGGATAAGTTTAATACTTTTATGAAGTGGTGATAGAGTGACTAAAAAATTAGGTTTGAATAAATTAAATCAACTAATGACTGTAGCTGATAAGATTGTAGCTTTAATTGTATTATCAGTTAGTATTATGTTAATTTTTTTAACTCCTAAGATTATTGCCGGAGAAACAAGTGGAGCTAAAGAGGTAGTTGTGACTTTAGACCAACAAGAGATTGCTCGTTATCCATTAACCAATAATCAGCAACTAAAAAGGATCAAGTTTGAATTTACTATTAAAGGTAAAGAATATCAAGGTGTTCTGAGAATGAAAGAGGGCAAAGTAAGGTTAGAACGATTAAGTAGTGAGATTTCTCCATTGCCAATTCATGCTCAAATGGGTTGGATTAGTAAGCCTTATGAAATGATTGTTAGTATGCCTGTTAAATTAACGGTAACTATTGAGGGCCAAAAGAAGTCTAAGCAATCAGTTGATATCCGAACATTTTAATAGTTTAGTTCTAAGGGAGAGGCTAAAGCTTCTCCCTTTTTTGTTTTTACAGTTTTTGATTTAGATAAGAGTTGATTTTATCATAAACTCTCTTTGCTTTTTTAGTATCAGGTAGTGTTTTAAATAATCTATCAATATAGTCTTTTTCTTTTATAATTCTAAAGCTTTCCTTAAAATTAATATCATATACCCAACCCATTTGTAGTAGTTTGAAATCATTTAAGGTTTTTAAGTCTTGATAGTTAATTACTTCTTCACGCATTAGTTGTTGATAAATTTCATCTGAGATTTTTGGTTTATCAGCTAATCCCAATCCAACTGTACTATTATTAGACGGGCTATTATATTCCTTAAGTACTACTCTCCAAATATCTAATTTATCAGCATCACGAATTAGTTTGCTATATACTAGACATTTTTTACTCTCAGTCTGTGGTAAAGTAGCTTGATTATGATAGGTAATAGCTTTTAAGATTAATTCAGTTGTAGATTGATCAACTTCAGTGAAAATATTATTATCTTTTAAAATTTTTACGCCTAGTGCTGCGTGATCTTCAGATTTAGCATCTGCAAAAGTTTTATAACGTTTATATTGCTCAAACCTACCTAAATCATGAAATAAAGCTATTGTTTTAGCAGTGTATAACTCTTCTGGTGGTAAGATTTCTTTAGCTATATCGGTCATCCTATTACAGACTTTATAACTATGTTTAAATTTTAGATCTATATTTTCCTGATCTTTGGGATTTGAAAATGAGTACTGATCAACATAATTATTAAACCAGTTCTGTAAAGCAAGGAATAATTTTTTATTCATTATATAGTGCCTCCTTAGTTTTGATTTATTATGATTGTACGTAGTCTATTATAGTTATTCAATATAAAAAATTAAATTCTTCCTTGAATAAAAATACGCACTTATGTATAATTATAAATAACAGCTGATAATAATGCAGGAGGTTGAGATAGATGAAAGCAATTTTAGCTTTAGAAGATGGTCGTTATTTTATTGGTGAGTCTTTAGGTGCTAGTGGTGAAGTAACAGGAGAAGTTGTTTTTAATACAAGTATGACAGGTTATCAAGAGGTGATGACTGACCCTTCTTATAAAGGTCAATTAGTAACTATGACTTATCCTTTAATTGGAAACTATGGTGTTAATGATATAGATGAAGAAGCGGATGATGTTCAAGTGTCAGGATTTATTGTTAGGGAAAATTGTGAAGTACCAAATAACTGGAAGATGGAGAAAACTAGTGAAGATTATTTAGCTCAACGAAATATTATTGGGATTAAAGGAATTGATACTAGAGCCTTAACTAAGCATATTAGAGAAAAAGGAGCTATGCAAGGGGTTATTTCTACAGAAGTGTATGACCCAGAAGTATTAGTTAATAAAGCAAAAACAAGTAAAATGTCTTCTAATCTAGTTAGTCAAGTAAGTACACATAAGATTTATACTTTAGAACCACAAGCAATGAAGTATCATTTAGCTGTGCTGGATTTAGGAGTTAAACAAAGTATTTTGGATTCATTAGTAGAGCAGGGATGTAAGGTTACAGTTTTACCTGCTAGTAGTGGAGCAGATATGATAAAGGCTTTGCAACCTGATGGGTTATTAATCTCTAATGGGCCAGGAGATCCTCAAGATATACCACAAGTAGTAGAGACAGTAGAAGAATTAGTAGGAGTGCTTCCGATTTGCGGAATTTGTTTGGGTCATCAAGTTTTGGGGTTAGCTTTAGGTGGAGATACTTATAAATTAAAGTTTGGTCATCGGGGAAGTAATCAACCAGTGAAGGATTTAGAGACTGGACGGGTATATATTACTTCTCAAAATCATGGTTATGCTCTTAAAGAAGATAGTTTATCTCAGGATATTATAGTGACGCATAGAAATCTAAATGATGATACAGTCGAGGGGCTTAAGCATAAGAATCTACCTATCTTTTCAGTGCAGTATCATCCCGAAGCAGCACCTGGGCCAATGGATTCTAAGTATATTTTTAAGGATTTTTTAGAAGTAATGAAGCAAGAAGAAGCAGCTTAAATTTAAATAATACGGGAGGAGTTAGAGAATGAAGAAGAAAGCAAATAAAGTATTAGTTATCGGATCTGGGCCAATTATAATTGGTCAGGCAGCAGAATTTGATTACTCAGGTACACAAGCCTGTAAAGCATTACGTGAAGAAGGAAAAGAAGTGGTCTTAATTAATAGTAATCCAGCTACGATTATGACAGACCAAGATATTGCAGATAAGGTTTATATTGAGCCATTAACATTAGATTTTGTTAAAAAAGTAATTGAACAGGAACAGCCAGATGGAATATTACCAACTTTAGGAGGTCAAACAGGACTTAATTTAGCAGTCGAATTAGCTGAAGATGGCTTTTTAGCTGATAAAGATGTTGAGTTTTTAGGAACTCCTTTAGATGTTATCCAACAGGCTGAGGATAGAGATCAATTTAAGCAATTAATGAACGAAGTCAATGAGCCAATTACAGAAAGTAATATTGTTGAGAATATTGATCAAGCACTTAAATTTGCTCAGCGAAAAGGATTCCCCCTAATTATTAGACCGGCTTATACTATGGGTGGTGCTGGTGGTGGAATCGTTGATAATAAAGAAGAATTAACAGAGGTTGTTAGCAGAGGACTTAAAAATAGTCCGGTTAGTCAAGTGTTAGTAGAAAGAAGTATTGCAGGTTGGAAAGAGATTGAGTATGAGGTTTTAAGAGATAAGAATAATAACTGTATTATAGTCTGTAATATGGAAAACTTTGATCCGGTAGGGATTCATACAGGTGATAGTATTGTAGTAGCACCGAGCCAGACCTTACGGGATAAAGAGTATCATATGTTACGTTCAGCTTCACTAAAGATTATTCGGGCTTTAGGAATTGAGGGGGGCTGTAATATTCAATTTGCTCTTAACCCAGATAGTATGGAGTATTCAGTAATTGAAGTTAATCCCCGGGTTAGTCGATCTAGTGCCTTGGCTTCTAAGGCAACGGGATATCCAATTGCTAAAGTAGCAGCTAAAATTGCTATTGGACTAACCTTAGACCAGATTGAAAATTCAATTACAGGAGAGACAACAGCTTGCTTTGAGCCAGCCCTTGATTATGTAGTCAGCAAGATTCCTCGTTGGCCCTTTGATAAGTTTTCATCTGCTGACCGAAATCTAAGTACCCAGATGAAAGCTACGGGAGAAGTAATGGCTATTGGCCGTAATTTTGAAGAGTCACTGTTAAAAGCAATTGATTCTTTAGATAGTGATATTGATTTAACTAGTGCTGATTTTAGTCATTTGTCCGACCAAGAGTTAAAGGAATTGATTACTGCTAAAACAGATGAAAGATTATTCTTATTAGTTGAAGCTTTAGATAGAGGAATAACAATACAAGAGTTAATTGATCTAACAGGAATTGATCTTTTCTTTCTTCATAAGTTGGCTAAAATAGTTGATTTAAAGCAGCAAATAGAAACAGCAGATAGTTTAAGTGTTGATTTATTAGAGGATGCTAAAGCTTTAGGAATGAGTGATGACTATATTGCCAAGCTAGCTGATAGTAAGCCAGAGCGAATTGAGATGATGAGAAATAACTTAAATTTAAAACCAGCTTATAAGATGGTTGATACTTGTGCGGCTGAATTTGAGGCTAAGACACCATACTATTATTCTACTTATGAATTAGAAGATGAAACTGAGCCTAGTGCTAAGCAAAAGGTGTTAGTAGTAGGAGCCGGGCCAATTAGAATTGGCCAAGGTATTGAATTTGATTATTGTAGTGTCCATTGTGTGCAAGCACTTAAAGAAGCGGGAGTAGAGGCGATTATTGCTAATAATAATCCTGAAACAGTAAGTACAGACTTTGATACCTCAGATACTCTTTATTTTGAGCCGATAAACTTAGAGTATATAATGAATATAGTAGAAAATGAAGATGTAGATGGAGTGATTTTACAGTTTGGTGGCCAAACTTCAATTAATTTGGCCCAAGGTTTAGCAGATAAGGGTGCTCCTATCTTAGGTACTTCGATGGAGAATATGGATTTAGCAGAGGACAGAGATAAATTTCTAAATTTATTACAGGAATTAGAGATTCCTTCGCCTCCCGGGGCTAGTGCTACTACAGAAGAAGAAGCAGTTAAAGTAGCTAAAAAACTTGGTTATCCAGTTTTGGTTAGACCTTCTTATGTATTAGGCGGGCAAGCAATGGAGGTTGTTTATAATAAAGAAGAATTAGTAGATTATATGAAACGAGCTGTTAAAGTATCTCCAGACCATCCAGTTTTAATTGATAAGTATATTATTGGGAAAGAAGCAGAAGTTGATGCAATAGCTGATGGAGAGACTGTTGTAATTCCTGGTATTATGGAGCATATAGAAAAGGCTGGAGTTCACTCTGGGGATAGTATGGCAGTTTATCCAACCCAGAATTTAAGTGATGATTTAAAGGCTGAAATTGAAGAATACTCAATTAAGTTAGCCCAAGCATTAGAAGTTAAGGGCCTAGTTAATATTCAGTATGTAATTGATGAGGATAATAACCCTTATGTACTAGAAGTTAATCCACGAGCTAGTAGAACAATTCCAATTTTAAGTAAGGTTACTAAAGTACCAATGGTTAAGCTAGCTACTAAAGCTATGTTAGGAGAAGATTTATCTGATTTAGGTTATGAGACTGGAGTAGTACCAGAATCAGATTTAATAACAGTTAAATCACCTGTATTTTCTTTTTCTAAACTATCAGATGTGGATATCTTCCTTGGCCCGGAGATGAAATCAACTGGAGAGGTAATGGGTACTGATGAAACTTATCCTAAAGCTTTATATAAGTCTATGTTAGCAGCTGGCTTTGAGATACCTAAAGAAGGTAAAGTTTTATTATCAGTAGCTGATCGGGATAAACCAGAAGCTATTAATCTAGCTATGAGATTAGAAGAGTTAGGATTTAATTTAATAGCCACTTCTAATACAGCTAATTATCTGCAACAAGAAGGAGTTACAGTTAAAGAAGTAGCTAAAGAAGATACCTTAGATGTTATTACAGGTGGAGAGATTGATCTAGTACTTAATACTCCAACTAAAGGTAAAATCTCTAAGCGATTTGGTTTTAAGTTAAGAAGAACGACCGTTGAGTATAATATTCCGTGTTTAACTTCTTTAGGTACAATGAAGGCTTTATTACAAATTCTAGATCAAGATATTAAAGAGTTTAAAGCGTTAAGTTTAGATCAATATTAAATTATTAAGGTGGTATCTTACAGTGGGATACCACCTTTTTTATCTACCTATTTTTTGCCACATAGTATCTACTGTATTTATTTCTACTAAAGAAGTAGTTTTATTTTGGGCGGTAACTGCACCTTGGAGACGATTAATACTTATATCTAAATTAACAACTTCATCTTTTTCAATATTAAATTGGATGCGAGTAAGCACTGTTTGCCATGCTTTCTCTAGTTTTTTTGCATTTTTAGAAGCTTCTTGCCAATTATTATGGAGAATATTTTTTCTTACAGCAGAAATATATTTACTAACATTATCTTCTTTAGTTAGTGATTGTTTTAAGAAGGCACCAGCATTCATCAGTATAATAAAAGTTATAAGTATAATAACTGGAATTAAATAGGCAGTAGTTTTTTTCATTGTTTTCCTCCTCGCTTAGTTGGCCCCTGGATAATCACTAATATTAATTGGTACTTCTAAGTTATCATCTTGATAAGTATCAATATACAACTTTCCACTAGTATCTAAAGTTGCTAAGAATACTTTTTTAATATCACTAATTCCTAAATTATTTAATTGTGATTGTAGCCATTTTTGATCAAGGTTAACTTGTTTAAGATTTTGTTCAATAAGTGCCCCATCATAAATTATTTCAACACTTAAACCCTTATAATCTGTAGAAAGATTCATATCTTTTGCTGTTACAGTTTGATATTGTGATTTTTTTAAAACTGATAACTTTCCATTGGTCTCCATAATAGCAAATTCAACTTCGGAAGGATTAAAAATCCCTTTATTTCTAAGCATTTCTAAAAGATCAGTAACTCTATAGCGTAATCTAGCTAAATTCTCCTCCATTATTTTGCCATTCATGATTACTATGGTAGATTCACCATCAATATATTTAGAGGCTGGCCTTGATTTTAGTGTAATAAATTGCATAAGTAAACTACCTGCTGTCCAAGCTGCTAGTCCAATCCATTGGGGCCAAGTGCCAGTAATTAAATCTGTGGTCAAAGAAGCGGCAATAGACCCAATAGTAATTCCGATGATGTAATCAAAATAGGTAAGTTGTCCAATTTGTTGCTTGCCAAGGACTCGAGTGAAGATAAGTAAAGTAATAAAGCCAATTACTGATCTAAATAGTATGACTAGAGTTTCATTCATTCTATCACCTCATTATTTATATTATGGATTAGTTTAGATTGGAATATTAATTTTTTCTTTATAATCTTGACAAAACTACTAAGCTATGTTAATATTTTATACAACAGATACACATAGGGGGTAAGGGTATAACAAAAGTATATAATAGAAATATTATTTAGTCTTTAAGGTAATCATAAATTTTAAGGAGGGATAAAATGACAACTGCTAAAGCACTAAGTAAAGAATCATTAGAAATTATAGGCATGAGTTGTGCTTCATGCGCTCAAGCTGTTGAAAATAGTGTAGCTGAATTAGATGGTGTAAAAAATGCTAATGTTAACTTTGCTACTGAAAAACTAAGTGTTGAGTTTGATAAATCAAAGTTAGATATAAGTGATATTAAAGCAGCAGTAAAAGATGCCGGTTATGAAGCAGAAGAGGATATAGAATTAAGAGAGGTTACAATTCCTATAGGAGGTATGAGTTGTGCTTCGTGCGCAGCAGCAACAGAAAAAGAAATTAATAAGTTAGATGGAATAGAGGAAGTAAATGTTAACTTTGCAACAGAGAAGGCAAATGTAAAGTATAATTCTGAGGAGACTAGAATCTCAGAGATTAAATCAGCAATTACTGATGCTGGATATGAACCATTAGAGGTTGAGACAGGTCAACAAGTTGATGCTGAACAGGAACGAAGACAAAATGAGATACAGACTTTATTAAAGAAACTTATTACTTCATCAGTGTTTGCAGTCCCATTACTCTATATAGCAATGGGACATATGATGGGGTTGCCAATTCCTGAAATCGTAAATCCAGAAGTTAATCCACTAAACTTTGCAGTAATTCAGTTATTATTAACTATTCCTATAGCAATAGCAGGTTATAAATTTTATACAGATGGGTTTAAGTTACTATTTAAAGGTAATCCTAATATGGATTCTCTAATAGCCATTGGTACCTCGGCTGCTATAGTCTATGGATTATATGGGATAGTACAGATTTATACTGGTAATGTAGAGTATACTAATAATCTATACTTTGAAAGTGCAGGAGTTATTATTGCTTTAATTTTATTAGGAAACTACTTAGAAGCAGTTTCTAAGGGTAAGACTTCAGAAGCAATTAAGAAGTTAATGGACTTACAAGCAACAACTGCTACTGTAATTCAGGATGGAGAAGAGATGACTATTCCTGTAGAGGAAGTTGAAGAAGAAGATGTTATTGTAGTAAAACCAGGTGAGAAGATTCCAGTTGATGGTATTGTAGTTGAAGGACATACCTCTGTTGATGAATCAATGTTAACTGGTGAGAGTATCCCAGTTGAAAAAGAAGAAGGCGATAAGGTAGTAGGTGCAAGTATTAATAAGAATGGAACTATTAAATTTAAGGCTACAAAAGTAGGTAAGGATACAGCCTTGGCCCAAATTGTTAAATTAGTAGAAGAGGCTCAAGGTTCTAAAGCCCCAATAGCTGATCTAGCTGATATTGTTGCCGGTTACTTTGTACCAACTGTAATTGGAATTGCTATTGTATCTAGTTTGGCTTGGTATCTAGCTGGTTCTAGTGGAGTTTTTGCCTTAACTATCTTTATTTCTGTATTAGTTATTGCTTGCCCCTGTGCTCTAGGTTTAGCTACACCGACAGCTATTATGGTTGGTACTGGTAAGGGAGCAGAAAATGGTGTTTTGATCAAAGGTGGAGTTCCTTTAGAAACAACTCATAAGATAGAAAGAATTATTTTTGATAAAACTGGTACCATTACTGAAGGAAAGCCAGAGGTTACAGATGTTATAACTACTGCAGAATATAGTGATAATCAATTATTAAGCTTAGCAGCTTCAGCAGAAAAAGGTTCTGAACATCCATTAGGTGAGGCAATTGTAAGAGATGCTGAAGAAAAAGAATTAGAATTTAAAGATATTAATAATTTTGCGGCTATACCTGGTCATGGAATTAAAGTAGAAGTTGCAGGTCAGAATATCCTATTTGGAAATCAAAAGTTAATGGATGATAATAATATAGAGATCGATTTACAAGATGAAGCAGATAGATTAGCTAATGAAGGGAAAACACCAATGTTTATGGCCGTTGAAGGTAAATTAGCAGGAATTGTTGCTGTAGCTGATACTGTTAAAGAAAATAGTGCTCAAGCAATTGAAAAGCTTCATGATATGGGGATTGAAGTTGCTATGATTACAGGTGATAACCAAAGAACAGCTAATGCTATTGCCAAACAAGTAGGTATCGATATTGTGCGAGCAGAAGTATTACCTGAAGATAAAGCAAATGAGGTAAGAAAGTTACAAGATGGAGGTAACCAGGTTGCTATGGTTGGTGATGGCATTAATGATGCCCCGGCCTTGGCCCAAGCTGATATTGGAATGGCTATTGGTTCGGGAACAGATGTTGCTATGGAATCAGCTGATATAGTATTAATGAAGGATGATATTCTAGATGTAATAACAGCGATTCAATTAAGTAAAGCTACAATTAGAAATATTAAGCAGAATTTATTCTGGGCCTTTGCTTATAATTCAGCCGGTATTCCAGTTGCAGCAGGTTTATTATATATCTTTGGTGGGCCAATGCTTAATCCAATGATTGCTGCTGGAGCAATGTCATTAAGTTCAGTTTCTGTTTTAACTAATGCATTAAGATTAAAGAACTTCAAGCCTAACTATAAATTGGATTAAGAAACTGAGGTGAAATAAATGAGCTCATATCAAGACCAAAAAGATAACTTATTATCCCGCTTAAATAGAGTTGAAGGACAAATTTGTGGTATTAAAAAAATGATAGAAGAAGATAAATACTGTGTTGATGTTTTAACTCAAATAAGTGCTGTCAAGGGAGCTTTAAATAAAGTAGGAATGACTGTTTTAGAGTCACATACTAAAGGTTGTGTTAGTGATACTATTGAGTCTAAAGCCGATAGTGATGAAGTTATTGAAGAATTAATGGAGGTAATCTTTAAATTTACTAATAAATAAGTTGTAACAATGCCTCAAATCTTATAATGAAGGGAGGGATACAAATGAAGGAAGTGCTATTTAACGTAGAAGGAATGTCCTGTGGACATTGTAAAAATTCTGTAGAGACAGCTTTAAATGACTTAGCTGGTGTTAATAATGCTACAGTAGATTTAGATGCAGCTACAGTTACAGTTAAATTTGATGATACAGTAAGTGAAGCTGATTTGAAAGCAGCTATTGAAGATGCTGGTTCTTATCAAGTTAAATAATTTTGTTACAGGCTACTTCCTGGTTTAGGGAGTAGTCTTTTTATTAATTTAGCTATTAAAAACAATTAATAATTTTTATTAATAAGCAGGAGAATATGTAGTTTTGTATAAAATAAAAATATAGATAGTATTAAAAGGAGCTGATAAGATGGATAAATATTCGAAAACGTATAATAAGTTATCTAATTTAGGGTTAGAGTTAAAATTTGGTTTAGGATTAATTTTAATTTTATTAATTAGTTCTCCTATTGCTGAGTTTATTAATCAGTTAATAAATAATTATATTTATAATGGAATTAATATAATCGTTATCATTAAAATTACGGTTAGTTTGATTTTAGCTGAAGCTTTATTATACCAGCTTGTTAATAGACAAGTTAACCAAATTGAAGATGATGAAATAGCGGTTGATGATAGTGAGGAAGATACAAAAGGAATTATTAAAAACATAGGACATGAAATTAGCAATTTATTAATTTACGGTCATGAATTAGCGGCCTCATCGCAAGAAGGAAAGGCCAAGGTAGGAGATACAACGGAGATGATTGAGAATATGACAGCTAGTATTGAAGAAATTTCAGCTAGCGCTCAAGAAGTAACTAGTTTTGCCCAAGAATCAACTTCTAAAACAAAATTAGGAAGAGATAATATTAAAGAGACGATTGATAGTATAGAGGAGATTAATCAAGCAGTAGATGAAACAATAGGAACAATGAAGGAATTAAATCATAACTCTCAGGAAATTGGAGAAATTATAGAATTAATTACTAATATAGCAGACCAAACTAATTTATTGGCTTTAAATGCAGCAATAGAGGCTGCTAGAGCGGGAGAACATGGTCAAGGGTTTGCAGTAGTAGCAGATGAAATTAGAGAGTTAGCAGAAGAAACAGCTAATGCTACAGATGATATTATTGATATAGTTCAAGAGACACAAAATAAATCGAATCAGGTTTTAAATTCTTTTCAGAAAGTAGATAGTAAAGCTAAAGAAGGTAAAGAAGTTGCTCAGGAGACTGATCAAGTATTTGCCCAAATAGAACAGACGAGTCAAGAAACAGCTACAATGATTGAACAGACAGCTGTAGCAGCGCAAGAGATTGCTGAAAATAGTGAGGAATTAATGGATGATGCACGAGTTATTTCAGATATTTTTGATGTTGTTTCTAATTCTTCAGATGAACTAGCTAACATGAGTAATAATATAAATAAGTTAGTAAATAAGGCTAGGGTTGATGCTGATGATGAAACGAATTTAATTCAATGGGATGATAGTTATTTAGTTGGAGTAGAATTGATTGATGATCAACATAAAGAGCTATTTAAACGAATTAATGATTTAATTAAAGCTAATAAGTTAAATGAAGGTAAGGAAGAAATCGGGAAAACGATAGAATTTTTAGCTGATTATACAGTTAAACATTTTAATGATGAGGAAGAGTTACAACAAGAATATGAATATCCACATTATGATGCTCATAAAGAGCTTCATGATAAGTTTGTTCAAGATATAAAAGATTTCAAGGTTGAGTTTGAAGCAGGAAGAATAGATACAGCTAGTATGATGAAATTTAATAAACGGATTACTCAGTGGTTGATTGATCATGTAAAAGGTATTGATCAAAAACTTGGAGAGCACATTCAAAAACAGCAATAAGAATTTAAGTGGCTAGTCTTTATTTTTAGAGGCTAGCTTTCGTATTTTTTAGAAAGCTTAATTATTGATTAGTGGGGTGATGAAAATAGTACTTAAGTCAAATTTTATTCAACCTAAAGTTAAAGATCAAGTTTGGATCAAGCAAGATCTGCTTTATAAATATAAGAGTATTAATGATTATAATTTGATGGTTATTAAAGGAAGATTAGGAGCAGGAAAAACGACTAGTTTATCATATTTTTTAGAGCAAAATTATGAAGAGAAGATTTATTGGTATAGTATTAATGATAAAAATGAAGATAAAATTAAATTTTGGCGGAGTATAATTGAAGCCTTTAGATTTAATGATTTAGAAATTAAAGAAGCAACGACTGATTTGGTTTCTAAATTAACAGCAGGTAAGCTAAAGGTTAAAGAAGTTATAAATAGATTGCTTGATACTTTACGGGCCAAGCTAAATGGTGATGCTATATTAGTTATTGATAACTTTCATGTGCTTAATAATAAGCCATCTTTGCTAAATACATTAAGTTATTTTATTGAACAGATGTCTAAAGATCTACATTGTGTAATTATTAGTAGACTTAAAGTTGATTTACCTAAGTTACCGTACTGGAAGATAAAAAAGAAAGCAATATTGATTGAAGATAAAGATTTTTTATTGAATCAAGAGCAGATCAAAGCTCTATTTTTAAATCAATATCAGCTTAATCTTGGCCCATCACAAATAAAAAAGATAAATGAGCTTAGTCAAGGTTGGCCCTTAGTAATAGATTTAATTGCTAAAAAGATGAAGGCAGGAATTAGTTTAGAAGAGATAATTACTAACCAAGAAAATTTCCAGCTGTTATTTAATTATTTAAGGGTAGAATTTTTAGATAAATTGGCTTTGGATGTACCTAATTCAAAAGAGTTTTTACTTAAAACTTCTTTATTAAAGGATATTAAAGTAGATATCTGTGATAAATTATTAAAGATCAATAATAGTAGCCAGTTGTTAGAAGAACTGATAGATAAGACTGGTTTAATTACGAAAGAAAAAAGTAATTATCAGTATCATCCTATTTTACATAATTGTTTACAACAAGAGGCAAAAGAAGTATATGATTTTAATCAAATTTATAACAAGTTAAAAAAGATATCTTATCAGACTAACTCTTTTGAACAATTAGTTTATTATATTATAAATAATGATAGCAAGGATAAGATTATAGAATTAGTTTTAGACCAGGGGGAAAATTGGTTAACAAGTAATAAATATAAATTAATGGATGAGAGCTTATCATATTTGCCAAAAGAAAGTTTTTTTGAGTATCCCAGATTGTTTATTTATCAGGGGGATTTATATTTTTATCAATTAAAGGTTCATTCTGCTTTGGATTGTTATCAACAGGCAGAAGACTTATTGGTTACCCCAGAGGATTTAATTTCTCTATGGCTAAAAATAGCTAAACTTTATGCCTGGGCTAATTCCAATAAATTATTTATTTATCTTAAAAAAATAAGAGACTATAAAGCAGAGCTTTCTCTAAAAGAAAAAAGAGAATTATCTTACTTAAAGATTATTGCTAAGATGATTAGAGGTGAATTTAAAAAAGCCAATTCTTTATTAGAAAGTTATGTACTTGCAGATAGTATTTATTTAGAATTAAAAGCTAATTTATCTTTTATGCAGGGGAATTTAACAAAGGCTAGGAGGTTAGCAGATAAATTAGCAAATAATCAGTTAGCCGATTATTTACTTTATAATACTATTTTTCTACCTGTTTTTAATAATCTCTTTACTGGAGAGGTCTATCAAGCTCAAGAATATATTTGGAATGAATTAAATGAAAATATTCCGCTAATGGAGACTTTTATTAATTACTATTTGTTACAGACAGAGGAGTTATTACAAATAGAAGATTCAGATAAATATAAAAAAGAGTACACAAGATTTTTTAGGCAGATTGAAAGCTGTCCTTTTTCAGCTTCTTGGTATAGAATGGAGTTATTATCTAGATTAGCTCATACTGCTACTTTTATTGGTGATTATAAAACGGGAATTAACTATTTTAAGCAAGGTTTAAAACTTATTAAACAAAGAGAAGATAATTTATATGAAGCTATCTTTAAGAAGGGATTAGGTCTTAATTACTATTATAATGGGAAAGAAAAAGAGGGAATAAGTTTATTGCAACAAGCTAGGAATATATTTAATAAAATAAATAACAATTTCAATTTAGTAGTAACAGAATTATTATTAGCCTTAATTTATTATAAGCAAGATCAAAGGAAAGAATTTAAGGAGCATATCAAATTATCTTTACAAGTTGCTAGGGAGAATAACTATGATTATTTATTTTTAAAGCCTACAATAGAAGGGATTAGAGACCCTAATAAGATTGTACCACTATTAACTACAGCCACAAGCTTAAAAATTGAAGCAGAGTATGTTAATAAACTATTAAATAAGTTAGAAATTAATAGAGCAGATAGCCATCCCGGTTATTCACTAAAGGTTAGAGCATTAGGAGAATTTAAGCTTTATTGTGGTCAAAAAGAGGTTGCTCCTCAAGAGTGGAAACGAAAGAAAGCAAGGGAATTATTTGAATTATTATTAGTTAAAAGAAATAAGTTTATAGCTAGAGATAGGATATGTGAATTACTATGGCCTAATAAAGCATTAAAAACAGCTAAACAGAATTTTTATGTAGCTTTAAATAGACTAAATAAAATTTTAGAGCCAAATAGAACTAAAGGAGAAGCTCCTTTCTTTGTTATTAAAAATGATTCATCATATAAACTAAATACTGCTATTACTTATTTTTATGATGTTGAATTATTTGAGGAATTAATTACAAGGGGCAAGAATTCTAATACTGAATCAGTTAAGATTAATTATTATAAACAAGCCCTCAAGTTATACCAAGGTCAATTCTTGGAGCATAATTTATATGCTAGATGGACAATAAGAGAACGAGAGAGATTAGAAAATTTGTTTTTAGATATTGCAGCTAAGTTAATAGAATATTATTATCAAAAGGAAGGTTATAAGACAGTGATTGAATTAGCTAATAAGATTTTACAAATAGATAATTATTTTGAAAAAGCTTATCTTTATAAAGTAAAATCTTATATTCAATTAAGAAGACGTGATTTAGCGATTAAGACTTATTTAGAATGTAAAAAGATTTTAAAACAAGAATTAGGTGTAGAGCCTAATTCCAAATTACAAAAACATTATCAAATAATAAGTGTCTAATAGTACCCTTTAGTAGGGTACTTTTTTAACTAGATATGGTTGGAAAACTGAGAGATTTATGATATGATTAATAATAGTAATTAATACCATTAAGGAGGATTCTTTAATGAAAGATAAGATGTATACTCCCCCGAGAGTGTATAGTAACTCGCTACAAAAGCAAAGTTTAGTACAAAAATATAAGCAGATTAAAGATATATCTTTAACAATAATTCAGGCTCAATTAGGTTCAGGTAAAAGTAATAGTATTGCTAATTTTTTAAATGAGAATTATAAGGATAGTTTTTACTGGTGTAATATTCAAGATAAGTTAGTTAGTCAACAGAAATTTTGGCTTGAATTTATGGGAGCTTACAAAGATGATATAGAGTTTGATGATTCTTTAGAGATTAAAGAGTTGATTAATCTAGCAATTAATTCCTTAATAGAAAAATTTAATAGAGATATTTTTTTAGTTATAGATGATTTTGATTTGATAAAAGAAAATAATGATTTATTAGCTTCTTTTTATTATTTTGTAGCTAATTTACCAGAAAATTTACATTTGATAATTATAAGTCGAACTAAAGTTAACCTGCCTAGATTGTCTTATTTAAAATTACAAAATAAGTTATTAATAGTTGATGACAAAGATTTTATTTTTCAACCTGAAGAAATAAAGGATTTTTTTAACTGTGAATATAATTTAATTATTTCACTAGTTGAAGCCAAGAAAGTATTTACAGTTAGTGAAGGATGGTTATTGGCCCTTGATATTATTGGTGCTTCTTTACAAGCAGGTAATGATTTAGATGAGGTTATAGCTAATAAAAATCAAGAATTCACCGGAGTATTTGATTATTTGCGCTATGATTTATTAGATAAAATAGTTAAAGAAGAATTAGTTTCTAAAGAATTTCTTCTTAAAACCTCAGTGCTTAAGAAGTTAAAGGTTAAGGTCTGTAATCAATTATTAAATATTAATAATAGTCAAGAAATATTAGATTATTTAGCTAAAAGAATTGGATTTGTCTATAAAATTGATGATAAAAGTTATCGGTACCATAGATTATTTGCTGAATTATTAAAAGACCAAGCTGCTAAAGTCTATGATTTAGACTTATTATATCCGCAAGTAGAAAAAATATATAAACAAAATAATCTGTGGGAAGAAGCTATCTATTATAATCTAAATAATAATAGAGAAGAAGCAGTGGTAAAATTAATTATTAAGCAGTATAAGAAATTAATAGAGCAAGGGAAAGTTGATCTTTTAAAACAAACCTTAGATACTTTATCAGATGAAGTATATAGAGCTTATCCAAGATTATTTATCTGTCAAGGAGATATATATTGTTATTTAGAAAAGTTTTTTTTAGCTCTTGAAAGTTATTTGAATGCTAAAAGATATTTGCAAGTTGATAGTAAAGATTTAGTTAATGTTTTAATTAAAATTGCTAAGCTTTATTTATTTTTAAATTCTCCAGAGGGTTTAAAGTATCTTAAGCAAGTAAAAGAGCTTAAATTGTCTTCAAGTCAAAAGAGAAAAGTAAAAAAATTAAATATTATTGCTGAGTTTATGCAAGGAAATATAGCAGAGACTAAATGGTTATTAAGGGAGTTAGAAGAAAGTAACCTTTACTATGAGCTAAAGGCTATAATTGCATTTAGTACAGGAGAGTTTAAGCAAAGTAAAAAGTTTATAAAACAAATAACAGTAACTGAAAATAGATTATTTGATTATTGGATAATATATACTCCTTTTTTACCTATATATATTAACTTATTTATGGGCCAAATTTATAAAAGCCAAGAGTATGTGTGGAGTAATTTTTCAGTCTCCAATAGTGAATTAAAAGAAATAGCTGAGTATTATCTTTTAGGGATACAAAGTTTTCTAGGAGTTAATAAGTCTAGTTACCAAGACGAATACACTAAGTTAATAGAAGTCGTTTCTGATTTTGGTTTTAATTGGTATAGGATTCATTTATTAACTTATATTGTTGTGTGGGAAGCTTTTTATGGTAATCCTAAGCAGGGGATAAAATACGGAGAAAAGGGATTAGATTATATTAAAAAAGTTAAAAGTGAATTTTATAGAGGTAATTTACTAATAGGTTTAGGAATTAACTATTATAAGCTAGACCAATTAGAGAAAGCTTATCAATATTTAGAAGAAGCTAAGAGTATATTTTCTAAGTGTAATAATCAGGTTTACTTATTTTATATATTGTTGTGGTTATCTAAGATTAGTTATAAAATCAAGGCTGAAAATCAATTTATAACGGATATGGATGAATTATTGACTTTGGCCCAAAAAGAGTCATATGGTCATTTGTTATTACGACCAGAAGGGATACTAGGTAGCAAAGATTATGGTAAATTAATTCCATTATTATTGGAGGCTAGAGAAAAAGAAATTAAAATTGATTACAGCGATAAAATATTAAAGCAGATGAATTTTAAAGATATAAAAAGACACCCAGGTTATTCATTACGAATTAGTGCTTTAGGATGTTTAGAGATTTATCGTGGGCAAGAAAAAATCAGTTCAGATGAGTGGAAGCGTAAAAAGGCTAAGGATTTATTTGAATTATTATTAGTAAAGCAAGGACAATTAATTCCTAGAGATAGAATATGTTATCTATTATGGCCTAATAAGGATAAAGAAGCTGCTGAAAGAAATTTTTCAGTAACTTTAAGTTTTTTAAATAAGGTCTTAGAGCCCAGTAGAAGGAGACGAGAAACTCCATTTTTTATTATTAAAAAGGGGAATTCATATGGTTTAAATCAACAAGCAGCTTACTTTTATGATGTTAACTATTTTGAAGAAATAATTAACCAAGGAAAAGAAACTAATAAAATGGTAGTTAAGATAAATTATTACCACCAAGCTTTAGATCTCTATCAGGGTGGTTTTTTAAAAAATAGTTTAGATAAAGATTGGATACAACAAGAGAATAATAGATTAGAGTTGTTATTTTTAGAGATAGCTGAAGAATTATTAAAATACTACTATCAACAACAAGATTATGAAACTAGTCTAGAAGTAATAGATAAAATCTTAAAGCAAAATAAATGTTATGAACAGGCTTATCTTTATAAAATGAAAATATATTTTCAGTTAGGTAGAAGAGAATATGCTATAAAGACCTACTATAACTGTAAAAAAACATTAAAAGAAGAGCTAAACTTGGCCCCTAGTAATAATATAGAACAATATTATAGTCTATTAGTTTCATAAAAATACATTTTAGCTATTAATTTATTTCTTTTTTTATTATGAAAAAAGGAGATGATTGCTGTGGCAAATAATCAAGTTTCAAAAGATAAAATAACCCAATTAAAAAATGATATGAAAGATATGGCGTTTAAAAAAGAAAGTTTACTTGATGATGAAGTACAGCAATTAAGTAGACAATTAGATAAAGAAATAATAAAGTTTTATGAAAATAAAAATAACTATTAATAAAGAAGGTGGTATTGTTAATGAATAATTTTTCTATAGCTTTTTTATTAACTTTATTTGCAGGATTAGCAACAGGTATTGGGAGTGTGTTAGTTTTATTTATCAAAGATGTAAAGAAGTCTTTTTTATCTATTTCGTTAGGTTTTTCAGCGGGGGTTATGATTTATGTATCTTTTATTGAAATATTCTTTAAAGCCCAAGAATCATTAGTTTCTTATTTAGGGGTTAGAAATGGTAAGATAGTAACAGTTGTTTCGTTTTTTTTAGGAGTTTTAATGATTGGTTTAATTGATAAATTAGTCCCTGATATAGAAAATCCCCATCATGCTCATAATCAAAATGGGGCTAATAATTTAGAACAAGAGAGAGGAGTTGATGAGGATGCCCAGTTATTAAGAATGGGGGCTTTTTCAGCTTTAGCAATTGCTATACATAATTTCCCAGAAGGTTTAGCTACTTTTGCTTCTGCTTTAAAAGATCCTAGTTTAGGTATCCCGATTGCTATAGCTATAGCAATTCATAATATTCCTGAAGGAATTTCTGTATCAGTTCCAGTTTACTATGCTACTAAGGATAAGAAGAAGGCTTTTTTCTATTCATTTTTATCTGGCTTATCTGAGCCAATAGGTGCTTTTATAGGTTATTTTCTGTTAAGGTCATTTTTTAATGATTTAGTATTTGGTATTTTATTTGGCATGGTAGCTGGGATTATGGTCTTTATTTCTATTGATGAATTATTGCCAACCTCTAGAAATTATGGCCAAGGTCATCAAGAAATTTATGGCTTTGTGGCAGGAATGGCAGTTATGGCTGTAAGTTTATTATTATTTTAAATTGGAATTTAAAATAATATTTATTTGTAACAATATTGTAAGTTAATTGTTATAGATTAGATAGCAGTATATGTTATTATATATAATAGGAACTCAAAATAATCTATAATGTTTTAAAAATAAGAGGAGGGTTTAATTATGCAAAAGTACGTTTGTACAGTTTGTGGTTATGTATATGATCCAGAGGAAGGAGATCCAGATGCAGGAATAGAACCAGGGACTCCTTTTGAAGAATTGCCTGAAGATTGGGAGTGTCCATTATGTGGTGTAGGAAAAGATATGTTTGAACCAGAAGAGTAATACTTTAGTCAAGGAGGTAGTGTATCTATGAAAAAGCGAGGTATTTACAAGTGTCAAACATGTGCTAATGTAGTAGAGGGTGTTAATGCTGATGCTCCTGATGTAGTTTGTTGTGGTAAGACGATGAATCGACTAGAGGCGCAGACTGATGATGCTAGCAATGAAAAACACGTACCTGTAATTAATGAACTTGACCAAGGAGTAGAGATAGTAGTAGGAACAACTTTACATCCAATGGAGGATAAACACTACATTGCCTTTATTGAGGTATTAACAGAAGATAAAGTGCTTAGAGCTGAATTAAAACCAGGTGATAAGCCTCAAGCAAAGTTTAATATTGATAAATCAAAGATAGTTGAGGTTAGAGAATACTGCACTGTCCATGATTTATGGAAGGCGTAAGTTTAGATATTGAATTAACAAGGAGGCTTAGTTATGTCGAAATTAAAAGGTACTAAAACAGAAAAAAATCTACTTAAAGCATTTGCTGGTGAATCGCAGGCTAGAAATCGATATACTTATTTTGCTTCTCAAGCTAAGAAGGATGGTTATAGACAGATTGCTAATATCTTCTTAGAAACAGCTAGAAATGAGAAGGAGCATGCTGAACGTTTTTTTAAATTTTTAGAGGGTAGAGATGTAGAAATTGAAGCTACTTATCCTGCGGGAGTAATTGCTACGACTGAAGAAAATCTAGAAGCTGCTGCTGCTGGTGAAAATGAAGAACATACTGAATTGTACCCTGAGTTTGCTAAAGTAGCTGAAGAAGAAGGTTTCTCTAAAATAGCAGAAGTCTTTAGAAGAATAGCTATGGTAGAGGTAGAGCATGAAAAAAGATATTTAAAACTATTGGAAAATGTTAGAGAAGAAAAGGTATTTAAAAAAGATAGTGAGGTACGATGGAAGTGTGGTAATTGTGGTTATGTTCATGAAGGATCTGAAGCTCCAAAAGAATGTCCTGCTTGTGCTCATGATCAAGATTACTTTGAATTAAAAGAAAAGAATTATTAATAATTGTAGTTATTAGGGGAGGACTATTAATAGTCCTCCCCTTTTTAATTTAAATTTTTATTTAGTTATTTTTTCTTTTACTTGTTTGGTGATTTTTGTTAGATTATCTTTTGTAGGGATATATTGAACTTTAATTTGATCAAGTACGTTAAAATTACAGTCTTGTTCTAAGATCTCACTAACTTGTTTGATACTTTGTCCTCCCCAACCATAAGATCCAAAAGCTAATCCAAATCTGTCTTTAGGGGCCAACCCTTTCATATAAGTTAAGAAGGCTGATACATTTGGTAATAAATTATTATTTAATGTTGGTGAACCAACACAGATATATTTAGCTGTAGCTACTTCTGTCATAATATCAGATTTATCATTTGTTTCTAAATTAAACATTTGGGTCTTAATCTTTGATTCTTCAAAAGCATCCTGAATAGCATAAGCAATCTCTTCTGTTGAATCCCACATAGTACCATAGATGATTACTGCTTTTTCATCTGTTTTATTAGCCGACCATTTTTGATACTGCTTAATAATTTTTGTAATATTATCCCGCCAGATAATTCCGTGAGATGGAGCAATCATCTCTACATCTAAATCACTAACTGTATCTAAAGCTCGTTGTACTTGAGCACCATAAGGTAAAACAATATTAGCATAATATTTCTTAGCTTCTTCAAGAATAATGTCAAGTGGATATTGATCATCAAACCTTTCAGAAGAAGCTAAATGTTGTCCAAAAGCATCATTAGAGAATAAAATCTTCTCTTCTGGTAAATAAGTAACCATATTATCCGGCCAGTGAACCATTGGCGTAAAGACAAAGTTTAGGCTTCTACTTCCTAAATCTAATTCTTCTCCGGGCTTAGCAAGTTGAAAGTCCCAATCTCCTTGATAGTGTTTTTGCAGCCCAGACTTTCCTTTAGGTGAAGTAATTATTGTAGCATCAGAAGCTACTTTCATTAATTTAGATAACCCACCTGAGTGATCCATCTCCACATGATTAGAGACTACATAATCAATCTCTGCTGGATCAATTACTTTCGAGATACGCTCTATCATTTCATCATATAAGTAATGTTTAACAGTATCAATTAATGTTACTTTATCATCTACAATTAAATAAGCATTATATGTAGAACCACGTTGGGTTGAGTAGCCGTGAAAGTTTCTAAGATCCCAATCAATACCTCCTACCCAATAGATATTATCAGTTATTTTTATTGCTTCCATTTTTTATTTCCTCCCTATATAAGATGGTTGTGCTTTTAATCCGCTGTATAAGTTATTCTTTAAAGTAATAATAATTCCTGGTAAAGAATCAATCTTTTTAGCAAAAATTTATTGAAAAAGTAAAATTAATTTATTATACTGATAATAACAACTACATATTCTTACCACTAGGGGCGCTCGTTAGGGCTGAGATAGAGTATAGACTTTAGTCCCTTCTACCTGATCTAGATAATACTAGCGTAGGGAAGTGGCTTTTGATTAGTATACAGGTCTACTATATCTTTTTTGTAATCAAAGGCACAGTTCCTTAGGGGACTGTGTTTTTATTTTTTTGGTAAAGATTAAGGTTTGGGAGGTGTTAATTATGAAGCAAGTATTAACAATTGCTGGTTCTGATTCTAGTGGGGGAGCTGGAGTTCAAGCTGATTTAAAAACCATAACTGCTTTTGATGTTTATGGAGCTTCTGTAATTACTGCTGTGACTGCTCAAAATACATTAGGAGTACAAGGTATTGAAACATTAAGCGGAGGGTTTGTGGGCCAACAAGTTGATTCAGTAGTTAGTGATTTAGATTTTTCTGCTGTTAAAACAGGGATGTTAGCTAATAGTGAGATTATACAAACTGTTGCCCAAAAGGTGAAGGAATATCAACTTGTTAATTTAGTTGTTGATCCAGTAATGGTAGCTACTAGTGGAGATTTATTATTAGCTAAAGAAGCGATTAATTATTTAAAAGAAGATTTAATCCCCTTAGCTAAAGTAATTACTCCTAATCTAAATGAAGCTAAAGTGCTAACAGGAAAAGATTTATCTGAAGATATCAGCTTAGAGGAGTTAGCTAGTGAATTACATAAGTTGGGTGCACAGTATGTTTTAGTTAAGGGAGGCCATCAAAAGCAAAAGGTTGCTAGAGATTTATTATATGATGGCGTAAAATTTAATGAATTTAGTACACCAAGAATTAAGACAGCAGATACTCATGGGACAGGTTGTACTTTGTCTTCAGCTATAGCTTGTAATCTGGCTTTAGGTTATCAGATAGAAGAAGCAGTTAAAAGGAGCAAGAAATATATTACTAAGGCTATCAAATCAGGCTGTCAAGTAGGAGCAGGAAATAACCCAGTTGATCATTTTGTATCAATCGAGGAGTAACATTAGTGATATATAGTTTAACTTTTAGATTGCTGAGAGAGGATTTCTCACTAGATAAATTTCTCAAAATAAGTCTAAGCTTACTTTCATAAAAATAAGGTTAAGCTAATCAAAATAGATGATTAGCTAACCCAAACCTTATTTTTATTCCAGTTCACTAAGACTTATTAACAAAAAATTTAAGAGTCGTTGCGAAACCCTCTCCAGCAATTATTAAAGGTATTGTGGGGCTTTTGGACTGTTTTATAGTTTTTGTTCATATGGTTTGAATGAAAGGTAAAATAGATATAAGTAAGCAAATCTATGATTTGGTTTATCTCATTTTTCCTGGAATGAAATGAACAAAAACTATTTAAGGAAAAAGCCACACAATGCCTAATTGAGAAGTGCCACTATATATCAATTAATTTTAGCTTTATGTTTATATGATTAATTGTTAATTGTAAATTATATAGGGGAGGCTAAGAATATGACAACACAGATGACAAAGGCAAGAGCAGGAGAAATTACTACTGAGATGAAACAAGTGGCTAGTAAAGAAGAGGTTGACGTTGAATTTATTCGCCAAGGAGTTGCAGAAGGTACTATTGTAATCCCAGCTAATAAAAATCATCAACACTTATCTCCTAATGGTTTTGGTAAGGGATTAGCCACAAAGATTAATGCTAATTTTGGTACTTCTGAAGATTATCCTAATCTTAATAAAGAATTAGAAAAGTTAAAAGTTGCTGTTAAAGCAGGAGCTGACGCAGTAATGGATTTATCAACTGGAGGTGATATTAATCAGACTAGAAAAGAGATTTTAGCTATGAGTGAGCTCCCTTTAGGTACAGTTCCTTTATATCAGGCAACTGTAGAGGTTTTAAGTGCGGATAAAGCTATCGTTGATTTAACTGTAGATGATATTTTTGCCGTAATTGAAGACCAGGCCCAACAAGGAGTTGATTTTATTACAGTCCATTGTGGTCTAACACTAGAGACACTACGCCATTTAAGAGAAGAAGGACGAGTAACTGATATAGTTAGTCGAGGAGGTTCTTTTATGGCTGGATGGATGCTACATAATGGAGCAGAAAATCCTCTTTATGAATATTATGACCGCTTATTAAATATAGCTTATAAGCATGATGTTACATTAAGCTTAGGAGATGGACTGAGACCTGGTTCATTAGCAGATGCTACTGACCGATCGCAGATTCACGAATTATTAATTTTAGGTGAATTGGTAGATAAAGCTAGAGAAGCTGAAGTACAGGTTATGGTAGAAGGGCCTGGACATGTACCTTATAATCAGATAGAGACTAATATGCAGCTGCAAAAAGAATTATGTAAAGATGCACCTTTTTATGTTTTAGGGCCATTAGTAACAGATATTGCTTTAGGATATGATCATATTAATGCAGCAATTGGTGGTACACTGGCTGCTACTTGTGGAGCTGACTTTTTATGTTATGTAACTCCAGCTGAACATATTGGCTTACCAAGTGTTGAAGATGTTAAAGAAGGAGTGATTGCTACTAAGATTGCTGCTCATGCAGCAGATGTAGCTAAAGGATTAACCCAAGCTAAGAAGAAAGATAGACAAATGGCACAAGCAAGAAAGAATTTAGATTGGGATAGACAGATTGAATTAGCAATTGATCCGCAAAAGGCTAAGGAATCTAGGGTAGATCATAATCAAAACTTAAAAGAAGAAGATGCTTGTACAATGTGTGGTTCTTTCTGTGCAATGAAAATAGTAGAAAAAGCACTGTAGTTAGTAAGCCTAGGGCTATGATGATGCTCTAGGCTTATTTCAAATATATTAAAGCAGTTGAAGCCCGAAAAATATATTTAAGGGGCCTACTTCTATAATTATAATTATTTATCTTATTAAGGTTGTTATTAATTTTTAGCAGGAGTGTAGAAATTTTATTTAAAGTTTATTTAATCTTGACAAGAGCGTTAATTATTAATATAATATTTATAAAGAAAGATTGGTATATACATTATATTGAATATATATTATAAGTTTATAATTGTAGGAGGGATTTAATTGGATAAAATTTCAAAAGATAAACCAACTCCTTTATATTATCAATTAAAAGAATTGTTACGCCAAAAGATAGAAACTGATGAATTAACTCCCGGAGATCGTCTGCCTGTTGAAAGGGAGCTATGTGAGAAACATGATATAAGTCGAATGACTGCTAGAAAAGCAATTATGGCTTTAGTAAATGAAGGATTGGTATACAGAGAACAAGGTAGAGGAACTTTTGTAGCAGAGCCTGAACCTAAAATGAAACATGAATTATCGAGACTTAAAGGATTTACTAAGGAAATGAAAGAAAAAGGATTAGAGATTGAAACTAAAATACTACTTTTTGAGTTAAAAGAAGCAACAAAAGGTATCAAAGATTATTTAAAAATATTGAATGAGAATACAAAAGTAATAAAAATGAGGAGATTAAGAATTGTAGAAAATGAACCATTTGCTATAGAAACAGTATGGGTACCTTACTATTTATGCCCAAACTTAAGTAAAGAAAAGGTAGCGGGGAGTTCACTTTATGAAATTTTCCAACAAGATTATAATTATGAATTAGACCATGCTAAGCAAACAGTAGAACCAATAATGTTGTCTGAATATGAAAGTGACCTATTAAAAGTAAGTGAGAAAGATTTAGCTTTGCTTTATAGGAGAAAAACTTATCTTTCAGATAATAAAATAATTGAGTATGTTAAATCTGTTTATAGAACTGATAAATATAAGCATGAAGTGATTTTAAATAATTTTTAAATTATAATTAGAGTGTTTTTTAAGTATATAATAAGTGATTTAAACTTATTTTCCATAAAAGCTACTTAAAAAAGAAAGAAAAATAAGATATTAAAAGTTTTCATTTTCATTAAAATTAAGTATTTTTATAAATAAGATTATAATTTTACAAGCCTACTAGAACTTATATTTAATTTTATAGGTAAAGTAGGCTTTTTATATTATATAAATGTGATAATGCTTATTATAAAAGGAGCATTCCTGTTAGGTTTAAAGATGACATTCGACAAAAAAATAACTCCTTGGTATAATTTTGGTTGGACAGACCAAATACCAAGGAGGCCAACAAATGAATTATACCCAAAATAAGAAGATTAAGCAAATTAAATCGACAACTTTAGTAATTGGAATCGATATTGCCAAGAAGAAACATGTAGCGAGAGCCCAAGACTATCGGGGGATTGAATATGATAAACCATTAAAATTTAAGAATACTCAGAGTGGTTTAGAAAAACTTTTAAATTGGATTAAGAAAGTTAAAGCAGAAAATGAGAAAGAAGAAGTAGTTATAGGAATGGAGCCAACAGGTCATTATTGGCTAAATATAGCTCAATTCATCACAGAAGAGGAAATAAAACTAGTACTAGTAAATCCTCATCATGTAAAGAAATCGAAAGAGTTAGATGATAATAATCCAAAGTTACTTTAAAATACTTTCCTTATCCAGATCAAATAGCTGAGATGGAAGCAGAAGAAATAGTAGCTAAATGGCGAGAGGAAGGTATTAAAAGAGGTGTAGGAATAAAGAGAGCTAAGAGGTTAAGAAAAGCAGCTGTGAGGTCAATAGGTGTAACAGAAGGAACCCAGATGGGGAAAGAAGAGATTGACTATCATATAAAACAATATTGTTTTATAAACGAAGAATTAGAAGTTTTAATGAGAAAAGTAGAAAAGCTTTTAGAAAAGATACCAGGGGTTGAAAAAATGCTGACAGTAGATGGAGTAGGAGTTAAAACAATAGCAGGTTTCATCTCAGAAGTAGGTGATTTGTGGGATTATGAACATCCAAAGTAAATTATAAGTTTGGTGGGTTTAAACCTTAAAAGAAAATAGCTCAGGTAAGCATAAGGGTGAAACCAAAATAACAAAGCGAGGGCGTCCTAAATTAAGAGCTTTGTTGTACAGGGTGGCAATGCCTCTGGTGGCTCAGAATGATGAATTTAGACAATTGCATAAATATTACACTACTCGTCGTGAAAACCCGCTTAAGAAAAAACAATCTCTGATAGTTTTGTGTTGTAAATTAATCCGAGTTCTTTTTACCTTAGGTAGAAAGCAAGTAGAATACGATGGCAAAAAGATGTTGAATGACATAAAAAGATCTAATGTGAAGAATGCTGCTTAAAGGTAAGTAAATCAAATTTATATATTGGTTCTTTTAGCTTTATTCATTATAAGAATTGTACTTTAATAAACGAAGCCAGGAGAAGCTGGAAAGAATTTTTCCATAAGGGCATAGACCCAGTAAAGGAGCATATCCAGCCTCCACCCATGGACAGGTAGAACGAAGGAATTTAGGGGCGTAGACCCTGCGAGATATGGGAGGTTAAACTGCCATGGTATTTGTGGAGATCTAATTTGGCGACCATATTTAAAAATGCTAAATTTTCTTTTAGGGATAGTTTATCAAAGATATTCCAAATATTTATTTATCTTCAATTAATATCTATTTGTCTAATGGAAAAATGTTTATTAAAAACTCAAATTCTAAGAATGAGTGAGTATAAGAGAGTTAATTTAACTTACAAGAGGGAGGTATGTTAAATTGAAGGAAACTATTAATACACTTAATGGGGAAATTTCTTCAGATGATTTAGGAGTAGTTCGTATGCATGAGCATTTGTTAACAGACCCACCTCAATTTGTAGCAAAAGAAGATCCAGATTTAGTATTAGACAGTTCTAGAAAAGCTACAGAGGAATTGCGAAAGTTAGGTACTAATACTGAAGTCAAAACATTAGTAGATGGTACTGCAATTGATTATGGGCGTAATGTTAGAGGAATGCATGAAATAGCAAAAACTACAGATTTAAACATTATAGCTACTACTGGATTCAATCGTGGTATTTTCTTTGAAGAATGGATTCATAATTATTCTTTAGATGAATTAACTGACTTATTAATTCGAGAAATTACTGAGGGAATGGAAGGAACTAATTTAAAAGCTGGAATTTTAAAAGCTGGAAGTGATTATAATCGAATCACTAAAGTGGAAGAAAAAACTATTAGAGCAGTAGCTCGGGCTCACTCAGTAACTGGTGCACCTATTAAAACTCATACAGAAATGGGTACTATGGGGCATGAGCAATTAGATATTTTTGCTGAAGAAGGAGTGGATTTTTCTCAGATAGTTTTGATTCATATAGATCGCAATTTGGACTATGGATATCATAAATCGATTTTAGAGCGAGGAGCTAATATTATGTATGATGGTCCGTCGAAGATAAAATATTATACGGATGAACGAAGAATTATTAATTTAAAGAAATTAGCTAATGATGGATTTATTAATCAGCTTTTTATTTCAAATGATATGGGAAGGAAATCTTATTTAAAGTCTTATGGGGGAGGTCCTGGTTGGGAGTATTTGCATAATAAGTTTATTCCTCGGTTATTAAGAGAAGGGTTTAATAAATCTCAAATCAAACAAATTTTTATTGAGAATCCTAAGAGATTTTTAGCATTTTAATTTTGAGGAGGGATAATATGATAAAACAATACTTAAACTCAAAAAATATAAAAACTAGTGTAGAAGTAAATGATTGGGAAGAAGCCGTAGAAATCTCTGGTAGTATGTTAGTTGATAATGGTTTAGTAAAACCATCTTATATTGAATCGATGAAGGATATGATAAAAAAGGAAGGAGCGTATGTAGTTATCTCACCTGGTTTAGCTATTCCCCATGCGCGCCCTGAAAAGGGAGTTTTAGAACCAGGAATTAGTCTAATAACTTTAAAGACTCCAGTTGAATTTGGGCACTCTAAAAATGACCCTGTTAAAGTAGTAATTGCATTTTGTGCTTCTGATGATTCATCACATGTTGAGATGATGAGAGAATTAGTTACATTCTTAAATGCTAATAAGAATCTTCAATATTTAAAGGAGGCGAATAATAAAGATAAATTAATTAGTTACATTCAAAATTATGATAAAGGAGGTCAAAAATAATGAAGATATTAACAGTATGTGGAGCTGGCCAAGGAACTAGTTTGTTATTGAAAATGAATATTCAGGAGATAGCAGATGAATTAGATTTAGATGTAGAGGTTGATAATACTAGTATTAGTACTGCTAAAACTGCTAATGCAGACCTAATTTTAGCAGGGGAGTATCATGCTGAAAATGCAGAAGAATTAGAAAAGCCAGTAATTACAGTTGAAGATTTTATGGATAAGGAAGAAATCAAACATAAACTTGAAGAATTTTTAAAGAAGGGGGAATAACTAATGGAAGTTTTAATAAATGTTAGCCAATGGGTAGCTAGTAATATTTTCAGACAGCCTGCTAGTCTAATAGCTCTAATTGCTTTTCTTGGATTAATTGTTCAGCAAAAAAGTTTTAGTGAAATCATTTCAGGAACAATTAAAACGGTACTTGGTTTTGTAATTATAAGAGCAGGGTCTGGAATAATAGTAAGGGCTTTAAAAGGTTTTGGTCCAATGTGGCAAGAGGTTTTTGGAATGAAACATAGCCAGATGACTGGGATTATAGGAACTCAAGAGTTCATTTCCCAATTTGGTAGTAGTATTACTTTGATTATGACTCTTGGATTTTTAGTTAATGTAGCATTAGCTAGATTTACTCGATTCAAATTTATTTATTTAACTGGACATATGATGTTTTGGGTTAGTTTTGTTTATACAGGAATAATGGTAGAGGTATTTGGAACTGGAATTTCTCAATTTAAATTAGTGCTTTCTGGAGCTATTATACTTGGTCTATATTGGACTCTTCAACCAGCGTTTTTACAAAAGTATGTAAAAAAAGCTACTGGAAAAGATAATATAGCTCTTGGTCATACTGTTGCTTCGGGGGCATGGTTAGGTGCAGTTGTAGGTAAATTAATTGGAGATCCAGAAAATAGTACTGAGAATTTAGAGCTACCGAATAAATTAAAGTTTTTGAAAGACAGTAATGTTGTAATTGTTGCTGTTATGGTATTGGCTTATGTAATTGGTGCTATATTAGCTGGACCAGAATTTATGACTAAATATGCAGGAGATAAAAATCATATCATTTATGGTGTCTTACAAGGGTTAAAGTTTGGAGCAGGAATTGCTGTGGTTCTTCATGGAGTTAAATTATTAATTGGAGAAATAGTACCTGCCTTTAAAGGTATTTCTAATAAACTTGTTCCAGATTCTAAACCTGCTTTAGATGTACCAATCTTATATCCATATGCTCCGATAGCTACTATTGTTAGTTTTATAGCTTCTTTTGTCACTATGGTTATTTTAATGTTGATTATGGGATTATCTGGATTTTATGTTTTTGTTCCACCAATGATAGCAATTTTCTTCCATGCTGCGGGTGCTGGTGTGCTTGGTAATGCTACTGGTGGAGTTAAAGGAGCTATAGCTAGTGGAGTGATTATTGGTATTATAATTACTTTAGGGCAAGCAATATTTGTTAAATATATAACTCCAACTACAATACCTGATTTTATTTTATGGGGTGGAGATACTGATATGTTTGTGTTTGGAACAATATTAAAATGGGTAGTAGGTTTATTTGGATAATATTGTTTGGGAATATAAAATAGGATAAGGGGAGTTTTAAAACTCCCTTTATTATTTCTTTAGAGGTGTAAATATGAATAAGATGAGTAAAATGAAATGGCAATATGCAGAAGAGGAATTGAAAGATAAAGTAGTTATTTTACCTATAGGGGCTTTAGAAGCCCATGGATCTCATTTGCCATTAGGAACAGATAATTATATAGCTCAAGAATTAGCGGAAAGACTAACTAAGCAAATCAATGGAATACTATTACCTTTATTACCTTTAGGGCAAGTTTGGTCATTAAGGAATTTCCCTGGTTCGATATCTTTGCAAACTGAAACTTTGATTTCTATTATTGAAGATATTGCTATTAGTTTAGAAAGACATAAAGTGCAATGTTTAGTTGTTGTAAATGCTCATTTTGGTAATAATCAAAGCTTGAAAAAAGCAGCAAGAAACATTAGTGCCAATAATGAGATTGAAATTTTACATTTAACCCATCCAGGATTAAAATCGTTAGAAAATGATCTTATAGATAGTAAACGAGCTCACTCTAATTATCTCCATGCTGAAGAAATAGAAACGTCTTTAATGTTAAATATAAATCCAGATTTGGTAAATATGAAAGAAGCACATCCATCATATCCTCAGTTTCCTAGTTATTTTTCTAATTATCCATTATTCTGGGATCAAATTACTGAAGATGCAGTATTAGGAGATCCTACTAAAGCTACAGAAGTTAAAGGGGGAAAATTGTTAAATGGAATTGTTAAAGAAATGAAAAAAATTATTAAAGAATTTAAAAGGGAGGTACTTTAAATGTCTGCTATAAATTATATTAATTCTATTACAAAGATAATTAATGAGATTGAATCTAATCAAATTAAAAAAATAGAAGAGATATCTAAAAAGTTTGTTAACACCATACAAAATGATGGAATTATTCATGTTTTTGGATGTGGCCATTCTCATATGTTAGCTGAAGAGGTATTCTATCGCGCAGGTGGATTAGCAGTAATGAATCCAATACTTGATTCAAGTATAATGTTAGATGAAGGTGCTATCAGGAGCACTGAAATGGAAAAGATGGAAGGTATTGGAGAAGTTATTCTAGATAATTATAACATTAAATCGAATGATTTATTAATTGTAGTATCTACTTCAGGACGTAATCCTGTACCTGTTGAAGTAGCTTTAAAAGCTAAGAAAAAAGGATTAGAAATAATAGGAATAACTTCATTAGAGTATTCTAAAGCTAGTGAATCTAGACACCACAGTGGAAAACGTTTGTTTGAAGTGGTAGACTTAGTGATTGATAATGAAGCTCCTTTTGGAGATGCTGTTCTTGAATTTGAGGAAACTAAAGCAGTTCCTGTTTCAACTATTAGTGGTGCGTTAATAATTAATAGTATTATTGCAGAATCTTTAACACTTATGGAGAAGAAAAAAATGGAATTGCCAGTATATAGAAGTGGAAATATTGATGGGGCAGATGAAAAAAACCACAAATTGGTTGAGAAATATGGTGGTAGAATTAAACATTTATAATAATTTTAATTAATTATAAGGAGGGCCAAGATGAGACTTCATGTTGTAGAAGATTATAAGGAGATGAGTGCTAAAGCAGCTAATATAGTCTCTAGTCAGATTATTTTAAAACCTAATTCAGTTTTAGGATTAGCTACTGGCTCGACTCCTTTAGGGATGTATGAGAATTTAGTAGAAATGCATAAACGAGGATCTGTTGATTTTTCTGAAGTCATTACTTTTAATTTGGATGAATATTTAAATTTACCTTTAGAACATCCACAAAGTTATCATCATTATATGTACAATAATTTTTTTGATCATATTAATATTGCTTCAGAAAATATTAATATTCCTCCAGCGAATAAAGAAAATTTAGAAGAAGTTTGTTTAAAATATGATCGAAGAATAAGAAAAGCTGGCGGGATTGATTTACAGGTTTTAGGTATTGGAGTTAATGGTCATATAGGATTTAATGAACCAGATCATAAACTAAAGACAGGTACTCATGTAGTTGATTTAGCTAAAGAGACTATTGAAGCAAATAGCCGTTTTTTTGCTACTAAAAAAGGGGTACCACGACAGGCGATTTCTATGGGGATGAGTTCTATTATGAGAGCTCAAAAGATTTTATTATTAGCTAGTGGTGAACAAAAAGCTCAAGCTATTAAAAAAACAATTAGTGGGAAGATAACAACAGAAGTTCCTGCTTCTTTACTGCAATTGCATACTGATGTTACTATTGTAGTTGATGAGGCAGCAGCAAAAGCAATCAATTGAGGTAGAAAAATGAGAAATAGGTTAGAGGAGGTGAAAAATGAATTCTTTACTATTAAAGAAGGGAAGGATAATTACAGAAGATAAGATAATAAAGAATGGATTTGTAAGAATTAAAGATGGGGTTATAAAGAAAATAGGTCAAATGTCTAAGCTAAATAATATAAATCAAGAGCAAGTAATAGATTTAAAGGGAGATTACTTGGCCCCTGGTTTTATAGATATCCATATTCATGGGGCCAAGGGCCAAGAGGTTATGAATGGTAACAAAGAAGCTTTTTCTACGATTGCTAATTATAAAGCTAGTAAAGGGACAACAGGTTTTTTGGCAACTACTTTAACAGCTAGCCAAGAGAAATTAATAGATATTAGTCAAAGCTTAGTATCATATATAAAGTCAGAAGAACATATTGGAAATATGTTAGGGCTTCATTTAGAAGGACCCTATATCAATCCTGATAAAAAAGGAGCACAAAATCCAGATTACATTAAAGAACCTAGTATAGAGGAGTTAGCAACTTTAGTTGATATTTTAGGGGATAAGCTTAAGATTATAACCTTGGCCCCGGAGAACAATAATTCTAAAGAAGTAATTAATTATGCTTTAGAAAATAATATAGTTGTTTCTGCTGGGCATACAAATGCTAGTTGGGAACAAATGCAAAAAGCTTTTGAATGGGGAGTAAGTCATGCTACACATTTATTTAATGGAATGAAAGGATTGTATCATAGAGAACCTGGAGTAGTGGGTGCTTTTTTAAATAGTAATGATACAACAGTTGAGCTAATTGTTGATAAAGAACATATTCATCCTGCGGTTATTAATTTAGTGTTACAAAATAAAAATTTCGAGGATATTATATTAATTACAGATGCTATGGCGGCTACTGGTATGGGGGATGGAGAATATAATTTAGGTGGTTTAGAAGTTATTATAAAATCCGGGGTGGCAAGATTGAAATCTGGTAATTTAGCCTCCAGTACCATTGATTTAAAGCAAGCAGTAAAGAATGTCATTGAGATAACAGAATTGAATTTAGTTGAAGCTATTAAGTTGGCAACTATTAATCCAGCTCGTAGATTAAATATTGCTAATCAAAAAGGAAGTATTGAAGTAGGAAAAGACGGAGATCTAGTTGTTTTTGATGATCAATTTAATACTCAAATGACTATAATAGAAGGAGAAATAGTTTATAATAAATTGATTTCTTAAGAATTTGAAAACTCTATTTAGGGTAGTTTAAGATTAGGAGGGAGCAAAAATGCCTATATCTACCGTTGATAGGGTGAGTAGACTTAAAGAAGATGAAGCAATGAATTTAACTAAGGATGTATTTAATAAGATTGAAAATAAGTTAGGAAGTGTGCCTAATCTCTTTCGAACTTTAGGACACAAGCCTGATACTTTACGGGCTACGTGGGAATTGATGGAGTCAGTAATGAAGGATGATTTATTACCCAGAAAATTAAAAAAATTAGTTGCTCTGCGAGTTTCCATTTTAAATCAAGCAGATTACTGCATTGATAAGCATTATCAAAGTTTGCAACAAATAGGGTATTCTACTGATGTATTAGAGAGGGTAAAGGTTGGAGAGTATGAGTATTTAACTGAAATAGAAGCTAGAGTATTAAGATTTATAGACAAGTGTCTTGATCAAAACTATCAATTGCAAGAACCAGATTTTACAGAATTGCATTTTACAGAAGAGGAATTATTAGAATTAGTAACTGTGATTCAATTATTTGCTGGTCTAAATTCTTTCACAAGGATTTTAAATATTGAGTTAGATTAAAAACCCCCATTAATGGGGGTTTTTTTTAGTGTTCTCCGCGCATTGTTTGAAGTTTAATGAGATGTCGTTTTTCTTCTAAGATTAATTTTTCTAAGGCTTTAATAGCATTAGAATTTTCTTCAACTTGGATTAATTCTTGATAAAGTAATAAGGAGTTTTTTTCTGCTTTGATACCTATTTTAAGTGCTTCTTCTAAGTTATGAGCAATCTCGTCTATGACTTTTTCATCTTCTGGAAACACTTTACTATCAACCAAAGATCTTAAGTAGCCACTAACTTCTTCATTATATAAATAATCTTTACTCAAAGATTTATCTTCTTCATTTAAATTATTTAGTAGCCTCTTAAAGTATTGATAGTGTTCTTCTTCGTCATCTTTTAGTTGAGTAAATAGTTTTTTAACTTTTGGTTTAGAATTAACTTTTGCACATCTTTGGTAAAATTCTTTCCCTTGTTGTTCAATATTCATAGCCATTTTTAAGATTTCTAATCCATTTAACTGAATATCCATAATTTGCCTCCTTTTTTGATACTATAACATTATAATACTATTAAATGATTAGATTATCAATTTTTATTTGCTAGAGGATAGCATCAATTTTTTATAGGTTAATAGTTAAAAATTATTTTCCCAATCAAACAATTGCCTTTAAAGCTCTAGTTAAACCTGTTCTTTTTCCTATATTTATGCTAGGTATATTCTTCTTAGGCTGAGCAAACTTCTTTTTTAACTTACTATTTATCGTTTTAGATTCAATCTCTGTTAAAGTTTCTTCTTTTTTTATTTTTTCTTCCTTTCTCAAAAACAATTCTTTCAGTTTTTCTTTATTTCCACCATTAAACTTAAATGCTTGTAATCTAGACATTTGATCAACACCAGTCTTTGACCAAGCCATTGGTCTTGAACTTAATCTATCTGCCAATATATGGCTTATATGTCCCTCAGCACTACAACCAATTGCATCTTTATCCTGGGTATAATTCACTATTCCATCCCAATTATTGTAAATATAATGACGTGATTTTCTAATTAAATTCTTTCTTTTCTCATTTTCTTCATTAGATATCAATTCACTAAAAGCTTCTTTAACTAACTCTTGGTCTGGTTCTTCTAATCCACTCCACAGTTTTTCTTTAACTTCTTTTCTTCCATATCTACTAGCTCTCCTAAAATACTTAATTAAATGATATCTATCTAATATGTATTTAGACTTAGGAAGCCACTTTAAGCCGCTTTTAATCCATGGTGCTCCATCCCCTAGTAAAAAGATCTTTTCCACTTTCTCTAACTTATAATTTTCATCTATATAATCCAGTACTTCTAACCACAGCTCTTCTGAATCTTTATATACTCCAGAAAAATAGTATTTATTCTTTAATTCTCTCTTATCTCCAACTTCACTTATTCCTTCATGAATATAAACTAATCTAGGCATTGATTTCTTCCCATTTTGTAAAGCTACATGATCTTCATCTGCTTCTATATACAAACAGTTTACTTCCCGTTTTTCTGTTACTTCATTTAATTCATTGTTTTCTATTTGCCCTAGCTTTCTTACCTTATTCATCACTGTTTGGTCACTTATTTCTAAATCGTCTACTGCCTCTTTACCTACCTTATTATAAGCATTTTCTGATGCTAAATCTACTAATTCAGCTTCTAACGAACTATCCATCCTTTGATATTTCTTTATTCCTAATCTTTCTTCTGCTAAATATTTATACTTATCACTGCTTTTAGAACGATAATATCTTCTTTTATACTTCACTTCCCCAAACTTAGTCATTAATTTTCTTTGTTTCTTTTTTACTATCTTCCATTCTTTTTTTCTTTTAGTACTTTCCTTTATTGTTTCATCTACTGTTTCTATAACCCATTTAGAAAGCTTTCTACCTAACTCATCAAGATTACTTTTGATTAAATTTATTACTTCTGATATATCCCTTCCTGAATCTAATAGCACCTCTTTTAATATTTTTTCTAATTCAATGCTGATATTTTCCTCAAATTGTTGTATAATATTGTCCATAAGAGCCATCTCCTTTCTTTGGTTTTGTTGTGGTTAACAATACCTTATCAAAAGGAGTGGCTCTTTTCTAATTTTTTGGATAAATTCACCTATACTTTTTTTACGCTATCTTGCTAGAGTAGCTATTTTTCCTTGACAATGATAATGATTTTCATTATAATTTATAGTGTGATAAGAACTATTATTAATTTAAAATTAACTTTTGTTTAAGGAAAAAAGATAGTTATTGTTATTTTTTAATTAGAAGAGGTGTTAGAAGTGAAAATTTTAGTGACAGGTGGAGCAGGGTTTATTGGGTCACATCTAGTAGAAGATTTATTAGCTACAGGACATCAGGTAGTAGTAGTAGATAACTTTAATGATTATTATAATCCTCAGCTTAAAGAAGAAAATATTCTTCAATTTATGAAAAGAGATAATTTTAAGGTATATCGAACTGACATTTTAAATCAAATTGCTTTAAATAGGATCTTTAAGAGAGAAAAAATAGATAAGGTAATCCATTTAGCAGCTATGGCAGGAGTGCGTAATTCTGTTCAACGACCTAATCTATATGTAGATGTAGATATAAAAGGAACAATTAACTTATTAGACCTAGCTAATAAATATAATATTAAGCAGTTTGTTTTTGCTTCTTCATCTTCAGTTTATGGAACTAGAAGTGAAGTGCCTTTTAGAGAAGATATGAAACTTGATTCACAAGCTTCTCCTTATGCAACTGCTAAAAAATCGGCTGAACTATTTTGTCGCAATTATCATAATTTATACGATTTAAATATTTCTATTCTAAGGTTTTTTACTGTTTACGGGCCAAGACAAAGACCAAATATGGCCATTAGTAAATTTACTCGATTGATTGACCAAGGGCAACCTATTCCTATGTTTGGTGATGGTTCTAGTAAAAGAGATTATACATATATTACAGATATAATTAAAGGAATTAGATTAGTGTTAATTAATAATCCAGAGTTTGAAATATTTAATCTAGGTTCTAGTTCCCAAATTAAACTTTTAGATTTAATTAATCTAATTAGTAGTAATTTAGGCAAGAAAGCTAAGCTAAAGGAACTTCCAGAACAAGAGGGAGATGTGCCAGTTACTTATGCTGATATTACTAAAGCTAAGAATAAGTTAAATTATCGACCTCAAGTAGATATTGAGGTTGGAATTAGAAAATTTACTGATTGGTATCAAAGTGCTAAAAGTAGGTTAGGTGAAAGACTTGGCAGTTGAGGAGTTATTAAAAGCAGGTAAATTATTAATGGCTCATCCTGATTTATTATTAGTCTTTGCAGTAGGTTATTCTTTAGCTTTCTGGTTAAGATCAGTTGCATGGCTGGGATTATTTAATAAAAAAAGAGTGACTGTTAGCAACTTATATTCTTTACATATGGTCTCTTTATTAGTTAATCATCTCTTTCCTACCAAGCTAGGTGAAGTAGCTAAGATTTATCTGTTAGGCCAAGAGGGGTATACTAGTCAAAAAGCAACTTCAACAGTCTTATATAGCCGGGTAATTGATTTAATTTCGTTATTAATTAATTTGTTTTTATTTGTTAGTTTATCAATTAAGCATATCAGTTTTGACTGGAAGTTATTTATCTTACCTGCAATTATAATCTTAACTATTTGTATTAGTATAGTTTGGTTTAGCCGTTGGCAATGGATTAAGAAGTTTGAAGCTAAGCTCTTTGATTATTTAGCACAGCTACAGATAGCTTTAAAAGAGATTAAGTCTAAGCAGTTGATTAAAGCTATATTACTTACTATTCCTAGTTGGGTTTTAGAAGTTAGTGCTTTGGCAGTAGTAGTTAAGGCATTGAATTTAGAGATAGGATTAATTCCTTTGCTTGTAGTTAATAGTTTTACTATTATGGCTCAAGTATTTCATATTACTCCAGGAGGAGTAGGTACTTATGAGGCAAGTATGTCTTTTGCTTTGAGTCTTTATGGAGTTGATTTAGAAACTGGATTAACAATTGCAGTCTTAACCCATAGCTTAAAATTTGTTTATTCTTATTTAGTAGGTGGTCTATTTACTTTACGAGAGTCAATTAATTTAATGGATATAGTAAGATTTAAGAAAAAGTTAGCTTCTTAGAAAGGAGAATTTTATGAAGAAGGCCTCAGATTTTGAAGTTTGGGCAGCCAGAGCTTGGAATTTATTAAATGAAGGAAAGTCTTTTTATCCTATATTTTCAGTAGGTATCTTTTTATTATACCATTATCAGCAATGGAGTAGTTTTAGTTTCTGGCAGTCTACTTTACTGGTTATATTGATTAATCTACCATTACTTATTACTTATATTAGATATGATTTTCCTCTTAAATTAAGATGGTTTTTATGGGTGCCACTAATTGGATTTATAATTGCTTTTAATTATTGGAATTTAAAATTAGTCGGATTAGATTTAGGAGTTTATTTATTCTTTACTGTTATCTTTTGGGGGACAATTTATTATCATTTACGAATTGGAACTACTTTGACTAATTTTACTCGTTTTTGGAAGTTGGTTTTAAAGAATAGTGACTCGACTAGTGGAAATTTTCAAGAACAAGTTCCTAAGACGTTGGTTACAATCTTAAGTTTAAATTATAGTTATCTATATTTAACTGGACAATTACCAATAGGAAGATCGACATTTGTTATTAAATATATAATATTCTTTTTAATTACTGTTGTAGGTGCAATTATAATTCACCATAAATTATTTAATTGGAAGCCTGAGCAGTATCAAGAGTTGACTAATAATGCTCAAGTGACAGAACCTCTTACCAATAGAGTGATAATGATTATTATTGATGGTTGTAGGAAGGATCGCTTGGCCCAAGCAGATACTCCATTTATTGATCAACTAAGAGAAGAAGGAACAGAGTATACACAGATGGAGACTATCTATCCAGCTCGAACAGTAACTTGTTTCTCATCTTTATTTACAGGTACTTATCCTGATGAGCATGGGATTAAGAGTAATTTAGTTTTGGATTTAGGAATTAAGACTGAAAGTATCTTTGATAAATTAAGACAGCAGGATAAAAAAGGGAAGTTATTAGGTATAGCTCATTTAATTGATGCTTTTGGCGAAGAAGATGTAGAAGCAATAACAGCTGTAATGGATAATGATCAGGCAGATGGTCACATAATTAAGCGGGCCAAGGATATTATGAAGCAGGAAGCACCTGAGCTATTGATTACTCAGTTAATCAGTACTGACCAGACAGGACATAGTCGTGGTGCTTTATACTCTGAATATAAAGAGAAGATTGAAGAAGCTGATAGACATATTAGTGGTTTTGTCAATTGGTTAACAGAAGAAGGTTTCATGGAAAATACTACTTTAATTATTGCTGCTGATCATGGACAGAGTGATGGGATTGGTGGACATGGCCATTTAGATGAAGGTGAAAGATATGTTCCGTTCATTATAAATGGACCCCAGATTAAAGCTGGATTAAGAATAGAGGATAAAAGAAGTATAGTTTCAGTAGCACCAACGATTAGTTATTTATTAGGGGTAGATTATCCTGATTATTCTCGAGGGCCAGTGCTAACAGAAGCAATTGATAAGTCATAAGCTATAAGTTATGACTATATAAGTAAGAAAGGAAGGATACAGTGAAGAAAGTTACAGTCATTATTCCTGCTTTAAATGAAGAAGCTACAGTAGGAAAAGTAATTGAGAAAGTACCGCGAGGAGAAGTAACAGATGTTGAATTTGACATTTTAGTTATAGATGATGGTTCAACTGATAAAACAGTTCAAGTTGCTAAAGAAGCTGGAGCAGAATATATTATTTCGCACCAAGAAAATTGGGGATTAGGGGCTACAATTAGACAAGGTTTAAATTGGGCCTACCAACAAGGTACAGATATTGGTGTAATGATTGATTCTGATAATGAGTATCCAGCCCAAGAAATTGATAATTTAATTGAACCTATTTTAGATGATAAGGCTGATTATGTATTAGGTTCTAGATTTATGAAGCAGGTTAGAGGTATGGTACCCATCAGAAGAATTGGTAACTATTGTTTCACCTTATTACAGTCTATGTTATTAAGAAAGTGGATTACTGATGGACAGACGGGAATGAGGGCCTTTAGTAAAGAAGTAATGAGGGATTTTAGAATAATTCATGATTATAATTATGCTCAAGTAATTACTCTTAATATTTTGCGACAAGGTTATAGGTTGGCCCAAGTTCCTATTAGTTATTCAGTAAGACAGACTGGAGATTCTTTTATTAAATTTAGGGAGTATATGACTAAAGTAGTCCCTGCTATTTTTAAGGAGATGACTACTGCACCAGAAAAAGAAGTTAATAATCAACAATTAATAAAAGGTAGTGAACAAGTAACTGTTGATTAAAATTGTTATTAAGTATAATTGACAATGTTTTTAATTATCAATTCTACATTGTCAATTGTTAATTATATAAGGAGGGGTTAATATGTTAAAATCTACAAGAAAAGTTGGAACTTTAGTTCTTATGTTGGCTTTGGTAGTAGGTCTGTCAAGTGTTGCTTTAGGTTATTCTTATGGTACTAAAGAGAAAGACCCTTTAGTGAAAGCCTATGAAGAAGTTGTATTTAGTTTAAATAAGAGTGATCAGGACTGGGAAGAAGTAAAAGAAGAAACAGAAAAGATAGAGGATAAGTTAGAATTTTTACAAAAAGAGTTAACTGAAATTAATGCAGCAAGTCCATTCATTACTGATTACATAGCTAATATTAAATCAGGAATTGAGGCTAAAGATAAAGAGAAAATTATTCATAACTTTCAGTTAGCACTAGCAGGAAATGTAGAGCGTAGATTAGAATCAGCTCAAAAGGAAATTTCAGAGTATAAGACTGCTAAAGCTTTAGTGAAGAAGGCAAAAGGATTTTATGAAGCCTTAGAATTAACTATTAAAGCAAATAATCCAGAAGGGAATGAAAAAGCTGAAGAAGCTTTAAGAAATTGCTTAAGTTCATTAGGAAACCCAGGTATGTTTGGCTTTGGAGCCCAAGAACCTAATTTAGAGAAGTATAAAGCTAATAAAGAAGTTGTTCTTAACGTTTTAACTGAAGTTGTTGCTAAGTAGTAGAATTAAATATCAGGTAAGTTCAATCCTTGCCTGATATTTACAAATAACTAAACACTCTTAAGGAGGGCCAAAAAGATGAATATTAGAGTTAAAAAGGGAACAATTGCTTTTGTATTTGTAGCATTATTTATGTTGGGAACTAGTAGTGTTTTTGCAGCTTCTTTACCATTAAAGACTGACGTTTCTAAGCAGCAAAGAAGGGTAGAAGCTTATAAGCAAATAAGAAATGCTAATCCACAAGGAAGACTTGCTTTTGGTGATATAGAGAGATTATATGATGGGATATTAAAAGATATGGTAGAAGCAAGAGATGAAGAATTTGGAACAAGTCTGAATCAATATATTAAAGCAGCTTTTAATGGAGCTAAAAATGGTCAAGACCCTCAAGTAGCTGCCCAGATTATTGATAAGACCCTTAAAAAAGCTTTTTATCTAACAGTCAAGCATGAGTTAATAGAAGCAATTGAGGAGATTGAAAAGACTGAAGAGGCTCATCATAAGTTAGATGAAGCTATTGTATATTATGAAGTTTTAGCTAGTACTGTCAAAGAAGAAGATAAGCAATTAAATCAGCATATTATATCTGGTTTAAAGATTGCTCGGCAAGCGATAAAGAATAAAAATCTAAGTAAATTAAAGATTGCAGCTCAGATTGTAGATAAAAATATAATCAATGCTTTTTATGATGTAATATTACATGAAATAAAAGAAGTAGAGGAGTATGCATCTACTAACCCTGCTGAAGCAAAAATAGAAAAATTAGAAGGATTACTTTATTATCAAGCAATTAAAGGTAAAGTAAAAACTGGGAATAAAATTGGAAATGCTGTAATCGAAGGTATGTTAAAGGGGCCAATTGATGCTGTAGATTATGATGTAATTGCTGAAGAGCTAAATCGAGGTTTTGTAGCAAAAGTATTACATGAGTTAGAAGAAGTAGAAGAAGATTGGGGCGAACAAGAAGCAATTGTTAAGGCTTGGGAAGGTTTATTATACTATAATATTTTCCAAAATGATGTTAAAGATAAGTTAGGTGTTAAGAAAGCAGAGGAGTTACTGGTTAACTTACGTCAATTAACTAAAGCAACTAAGTCCGAAGATAAAGGAATAGCTAAAGAATTGATAGAACAAATTGAAGATGATATTCAATCTTATTTTGTTCAATTGTAAGTAAAAATTAGTTGTCTGAGGTTCTCTTAGACAACTTTTTAAATCAAAGTTTAGGGAGGAAATAAAATGTTTAAAATTAGTAAAAGAAGCAGTTTGTTAGTTATGGTACTGGCTTTAGCCACAGTAGTTTCTTTAAGTAGTACTACCTATGCTTTTTCTTTCTTTGGATTATTTGACTTTGGTAGTAATGAAGCTGAGAATACAGTAAGTGTAAAAGAAGTTAGAGTTAAGCTAACATTACCACTAAAGACTGATGTAACTAAACAGATAAATCGAGTTAAAGCTTATAAAAGGATTAATCAATTAAGACATGAAGAAGATATTAATTTTATTAAAATTGAAAAAATCTATGATAAGTATTTAGAAGGAATGGTTAAAAGTAGAGATAAAGAATTCAATCAAACAATGAACCCATATATTGAGGCAGCTTTTAATGGCGTTAAAAATGGTCGAGCCCCTCAAATAGGGTCCCAGATTATTGATAAGACACTAAAAAAAGCCTTCTACTTGACAGTAAAACATGAGTTAGTTGAGGCAATTAAAGAGATTGAAGAAAGTAAAGAAGCTCATCATAAATTAGACGAGGCAATTGTTTACTATCAAGTTTTATCTAATATGATTAAAGAAGAAAATAAAAAAGTAAACCAAAATATTATATCCGGCTTAAAGACTGCTCGGCAAGCTATAAATAAAAATAATCCTGGTAAGTTAAGGATTGCAGCTCAAATTGTAGATAAAAATATAATTAAAGCTTATCATGATGTAATCTTACATGAAGTAGAAGAAGTAGAAGAGTATGATTCTACTGACCCTGCTGAAGCAAAAATAGAAAAACTAGAAGGATTATATTATTATCAAGCAATTAAAGATAAAGTAAAGCCAGGTAATAAGATAGGAAGTAAAATGATTGAGAAGCAATTAACTGGACCAAGTATTAAAGTAAAATATAATCCAATATCTAATGAATTAAATCGAGGTTTTGTAGCAAAAGTATTTCATGAATTAGAAGAAGTAGAAGAAGAATGGGGCAAACCAGAGGCTTCTGTTAAGGCTTGGGAAGCATTATTATACTATAATATAGTCCATGATAATGTTAAAGAAAAATTAGGTGCTGATAAAGCTAAAAATTTATTAACTGATTTACGCACATTAACTAAAGCAGTTGCCAATGGGGATAAGATAAAAGTAAAGGAGTTAGAAGCTAAAGTTAAATCTCAATTAAGAAACTATATTGGTCAAATTTAAAGAGATAGGCTGCCTATTTGGGCAGTCTTTACTCTTTCACTTTAATTGATATAAAATTACAAGAGGGAGTGAATAATTATCTACGGATTAATAATAACTATCATTGCGGTTGGATTACGCTTGTTTTTTTTGAGTCCCTATCCCCACGGTTGGGATGCAGTTGATTTTATTTTAGGGATTGACTATTATGATTTATCTTTAATGCAACCACATTTTCCTGGGTATCCAATTTATATTTGGCTGGGCAAGATTATTAATCAGTGGGTAGGAGATGAGGCATATACTTTAGCTTTATTAAGTGCTGTCTTTGGTGGTTTGTCAGTCTTACCTTTCTATATGCTAGTAAAGAAGCTGACTAATCAGACTATAGCTTTATTAGCTGGAGTTTATTTAATGTTTACTCCATTACATTTAATATTAAGTGCTAAGATAATGTCCGATATGCCAGGAACTTTCTTTATATTAGTATTTTTATATCTAACTTATTTAAGTTGGCAGGATGGAGAAAAGAAGAAAAAATATTTAGTTAGTAGTGCTATTGTCTTAGGGATTGCTTTAGGAGTTAGAGTATCTTATTTTCCGTATCTTATTATATTCTTAATTAGTCTTGGCTTATGGTATCAAGATACTAAACAGGTATCAACTTTATTAGTAGCTATAATTAGCTTTACAGCAACTAATTTAGTATGGTTAGGATGGCAAATTATTAGGGCGGGAGGATTAAATTTTTTTCAGATTGCAATAAATTTTACTGCAGGCCATTTTAATGATTGGGGTGGAACAGTAGTAACTGATAATACCTTAGTTACTAGATTAATTAGATTAATTTATCATAATATTTTAGTAGCTGGATTGGGTTTTTATCAAGTAGGCGATTCTTTAGTTAAAGTATTATTAGCTAGTTTTATTTTATTAGGTTTGTTTGGGTTCATAAGTGCTTATAAGAACTTATTTAGTAGGGATAAATTATTTATTGCTAGTTGGTTCATACCTTACTCTATCTGGGTCTTTTTTGGACAGAATATAGCTAAGCCTAGACATGTAATCACTTTAATTCCTTTATTTGTAATATCAATATTTATTGGTTGGCAATCGCTATTAAATAAGTTAAAAAAGCTTATTTATCTTTCAGGAATTATAATTATAATCTTAATTATCACGTCTCTACCTTTAGTAACAATATATAAGTCTAATTTACCCCCTGTAATTAAATTAAGCCATTATTTGAATAACAACTTCTCTACTCGAAAAACGATAATCTATACTTTTGAAGAAGAGAGGGTCATTAATTATTATTACCCTAATTTTATTATCAAGCAGGTTAGAAATAAAAAAGATTTTTATCATTCATTATTATCTTTAGTTAATCAACCAGAGAATATACTAATGACTAATTCTGTATATAATAGTTTAGTTAAACAAGATGATAAGCTACAAGAATTATTAGTTCCAATTCAAAAGTGGGGTGGAAAAAGATTATTATATCCAGTCTATAACCAGATAATTTTGTATCAGGCTAAGGAGAGGCTGTATGATTATATAAGATATTAAGTAAAATGATTTTAATAAAGCCTTGACAGGTTATACATATCTTACTATAATTTATTACATAGGTGATAATTATTATCAATTTCATCTATAAGATTATGTGCACTATTGTAGTAAGAATAAAAACCAAATAACAAAATCTAGAGGAGATGATGAGGTATATGAAAAAAGTACTACTAATATTTACTTTAGCAGTAATTTTGAGTACAGTTACAGTTTCAACAGCATCAGCTGGTTTTTTTGATTTTTTATTAGGAGAAGATAAAGGTGTTGTTAATGTTTATACTAGTAGGCATTATGAAGCTGATGAAAAATTATATGAACAATTTGAAGAAAAAACGGGGATTAAGGTAAATGTATTAAAAGGTCGGGCTGATGCGTTAATTGAACGAATAGAGAGAGAAGGTCAATCTACATCAGCTGATCTATTAATTACTTCTGATGCTGGTAGATTATATAGAGCTAAAAAGAAAGGGTTATTGCAATCTGTCAAGAGTGAGAAATTATTTAATAATATACCAGCTAATTTAAGGGATCGGGATAATCAATGGTTTGGGTTGACTGTTCGAGCCAGAATTATAGTTTATGCTAAGGATAGAGTGGATATCTCTAAACTGTCTACATATGAAGACTTAACAGATAAAAGATGGGAAGGTAGAATTTTAGCTAGGACTTCATTAAATATTTACAATCAGTCTTTATTAGCTTCTTTCATAGCTTTAAAAGGTGAGGCAGCTGCTAGAGAATGGGCAGCAGGAATTGTGAATAATATGGCTCGACGCCCAAAAGGAAATGATACAGATCAAGCCATAGCTGTTGCTGCAGGTGTTGGTGACTTAGCCATTATGAATACTTATTATTTGGGTAGAATGTTAAATTCATCTAATCTAAAAGAAGTAAAATTAGCCCAAAAACTAGGAGTCTTCTTTCCTAAAAAGACCCATATTAATGTAAGTGGAGTTGGACTTACTAAGTATGCTAAACATGAAGAGAATGCTATTAAATTAATGGAATTCTTATCAAGTCAAAAGGCACAAAAGATTTTTGCTAATGCTAATTATGAATATCCGGCAAACCCAGAGGTAGAAGCTTCAGATCTATTAAAATCATGGGGAGATTTTGAAACTCAAGATATTAATTTAACTAAACTAGGAAAATACAACCAGAAAGCAGTTAAAATCTTCAGTGAAGTAGGGTGGCAATAATTAATTTGACAAAAGCAGCCGATTGATTGGCTGCTTTTTATAACAGGTAGGTGATTACAAGTGTTGAAGAAAAGAGATATTAAATCTTTGTTTAATATATGGTCTGTTTTGAGCTTTATTATTGTCTTGCTAGTTTTAATTCCTAATCTTAATATTTTGCTAAATATCTTTAAACCAGTAAATGAAAATTGGCAACATATAAAGGAATATCTGCTAAAAGACTATATAATAAGTTCAACTATTTTAGTTTTATTTACAGGTGTTTTTTCCATTTTTATGGGCTTGATACCAGCTTGGTTTGTTACCCAATATAATTTTCCTGGACGTGATTTTTTCAACTGGGGATTAATTTTGCCTTTAGCTATTCCACCTTATATTGGTGCCTATACATATACTGGTTTATTAAATTATACAGGAGTTATACAGACATTTTTACGAGATAATGGTATAGAATTAAACCAAGCTTATTTTGATATAATGACAATAGAAGGTGCAATCTTTATTTATACAATCTTTTTGTTTCCTTATGTTTATATTTTAACAAGGTCATTTTTAGCAAAGCAGTCCGCTTCTTTAATAGAATCAGCTAGAACTTTAGGCAGAAGTCCTTTTGAGATTTTTTGGCATGTAGTGTTACCAATTTCTAGAGGAGCTATTGTTGCCGGAGTGAGTTTAGTAATCTTAGAGGTTTTGAATGATTATGGAGTTGTCAAATATTTTGGTATTTCAACCTTTAGTACTGCTATCTTTAGGACTTGGTTTGCAATGGGAGATTTAAATTCGGCAGTCAAACTATCGGCTTTATTGATGTTATTTGTTTTTACTGTTTTATTAATTGAGAAGTTTTCACGGGGCGGGAGAAGATTTAGTTACAGTACTACGAAAGTAAGGCCTGTTTCTCGTCAGAAATTATCTGGGGTAAAGGCTTATTTAATTTCGGGGTTTTGTTCCTTAATCTTTAGTATTGGTTTTTTAGTACCTACATTGCAATTATTACATTGGAGCTGGTTAAGCTATGCTGAAATACTAGATTTGGAGTTTATTGTTTTTACCCTTAATTCTTTATCTGTTGCTTTATTTTCTTCCGCTTTGATTATTGTTCTAGCAGTAATTATTGCTAATACTGCTAGAATTAATGATAATATACTATCTAAGTTATACGCAAAGATTGCTTTACTTGGTTATTCAATTCCTGGGGCAGTCATAGCTGTTGGGATTTTATTATTTTTTATAATTTTAGATAATGCCTTGAACACTGTATTAAGATCAAGTATAATAATGCTTATTTTTGCTTATGTAATAAGGTTTTTAGGTATTGGTTATAACTCTGTTGAATCAGGATTTGATAAAGTTGGTGACAGTTTCTTTGAAGCATCACGTACCCTTGGTAGAGGAATTACTGAAACTTTTTTTAAAGTCGATTTCCCTATGATTAAGCCAGCAGTAATTAGTGGGTTTTTACTTGTTTTAATTGAAGTATTAAAGGAACTCCCTCTGACTTTAATTTTAAGACCTTTTAATTTTGATACATTGGCTAGTAAAGCTTTTGAATATGCAGGGAATGAAATGATACATGAGGCTGCTTTATCATCTATAATTATAATATTAATTTGTGGAATTGCTATCTATTATATTCACAAATTAGGAGGCAAGGAGGATAAAGATGTTCGTTGAGATTGAAAATTTAAATTTTAAATATAAAAATTCAGCAGAAGACATTCTAAATGATTTTACCTTTAGTGTAAAAGAGGGAGATATAGTCTGTATCTTAGGAGAAAGTGGGAGTGGGAAAAGTACTGTATTAAGATTAATATCTGGACTTGAGGAACCTAATCAAGGAACTATAAAGATCAATAATGATATTGTGGTTAATGATAATAATTTTGTTTCTCCTGAAGAAAGAGAAGTAGGTATGGTATTTCAGGATTATGCTTTATTTCCACATATGACAGTAGCAGAGAATATATTATTTGGTGTAAAAGGTAAAAGTAAAGAATATAAAAAGAAAAAATTGGCTGAAGTGTTGAAATTGATTGGCTTAGAAGAGCTAAAAAATAGATATCCCCATCAAATTAGTGGGGGACAGCAACAGAGGGTAGCTCTAGCTCGAGCATTAACAATTGGCCCTTCTTTGATAGTGATGGATGAACCTTTTAGTAGTCTTGATGCAAATCTCCAATCTAAAATCAGAGAAGAGTTAAGAAAGATCATTAAAAGAACAGGAATAACTTCCATTTTTGTTTCTCATGATAAAGAAGATGCTATAAGTATAGCAGATAAAATAGTAGTTTTAAAAGATGGGCGAATAGTTCAACAAGGTGATTCGCAAGAGTTGATTTCCAATCCAACTTCTGATTATGTAGCTGGTCTTTTCAAATAATATCTACTACACTATATGATTTTTTCTTAACTAGTTGACTTGAAGTTACTGGAATTTATGATTGGTATAAATTTTATATTTTTTAGTTATTTACCACCCTCTTTGATGAACACTTTTCTAAAAAAATTAATATTATGTATTGAATCAAATAAAGGAGGGGGGATAAAGAATGGCTTTTGATGACAACTATGCATTTGTTGTATTCTTGATTTTGATTCTGTTAATATTAGGTGGAGAAAATTACTAAAGTCTTATAAGTAAACCTCCTGGTTTAAACCAGGAGGTTTTTGTTAATTAACCTAACATTTTTTCTAAATCTTCTTGTGGGTCTCCGATAGTCTGTAAATTAAAGTTATCTTGTAATACTTCTACTACATTTTCTGATAAGAATTCTGGAACACTTGGGCCAACATGAATATCTTGAATTCCTAAGTTAAATAGCCCTAATAAAATAGCTACAGCTTTTTGCTCAAACCAAGATAGAACAATACTTAACGGTAATTCATTTACTTCACAGTCAAATGCTTCAGCTAATGCTAGAGCAATCTTAACTGCAGAGCCAGAGTTATTACATTGACCTAAATCAATATAACGTGGGATATCTGTACCTGGTACAGTACCATAATCAACATCATTAAATCTGAATTTACCACAAGAAGTAGTTAAAAGAACACAGTCTTTTGGTAAAGAAGTTGCTAATTCCCGATAATAGTCTCTACCTTTAGTTGGTGCATCGCAACCAGCAATAACAAAGAAACGACTGATTTTACCTTCTTTAACTGCTTCAACAATTTGAGGTGCGATTCCTAATACTGTTTGGTGATGGAAACCAGTAGTTAATGTTTCATCAGATTCCTTATTTGCTGCTGGTAATTCTAATGCTTTTTCAATTAATGGTGTAAAATCATCATTTTCAATCTTAGTAGCCTTTTCTAATCCAGCAGTACCATAGGTAAAGAATCTATCAGCATAATCGCCTTTGATTGGCATTAGACAATTAGTAGTTCCTAAAATTGCTCCTGGGAATTCTGCGAATAGCTGTCGTTGGTCAAACCATGCTTTACCAACATTCCCTTTTAAGTGCTCATATTTATTTAATTCTGGATAACCATGAGCTGGTAACATTTCAGAGTGAGTATAGACATTAATTCCTTTACCTTCTGTCTGTTTTAGTAACTCTTCTAAAGCATATAAATTGTGTCCAGTTACTAAAATACACTTTCCTTCTACTTTATTTTGAGAAACTTCAACTGGTTCAGGAACTCCTAAGCTATCTGTATGAGCTTGATCTAATAGATCCATTACTCGAGTAGTAGCTTCTCCAACTTTCATAGCCATTTCAATATGTTCATCTAAATTAAAGTTAGAATTAGTTAATGTAGTATATAAAGCTTCTTGAGTAATTTTATCTACTTCATCATCACTATAGCCTAATTCTCGTGCGTGAGTAGCATAAGCAGCTACTCCTTTTAAACCATAAATAATTGTATCTTGTAAACTAGCAATATTAGGATCTTTACCACAGACTCCAAATTTAGTACATCCTCCGTCAGGAGTTTGTTCACATTGATAACAGAACATTTCATTATTTTGTTCTACAGTACCATCTTCATTCTTAAAAATACCAAACATAATTATTCCTCCTTGTTTAATTGGTTTTAACTTCACTGTTTAAATCATACCTTACTACTCTGTTTTCTTCTGTGAGTTAGCTCACGTAAGTTAAAAAAATAAATTTTTATTAATAGTAGTTCATCTAGTAGCATAATTATCATAGTAGAAAGCTGATATAGGGGGTAATATAGATGGCTAAAGGAAATATTAGTAATTATTTCCCTGGTGGAAATACATGCCAAGGGTTTTATTCATTTTATGACTATCTTCCTGATGGGGCAGAATTGATATTTGTAATTAAGGGTGGGCCTGGGACAGGTAAGTCTACCTTTATGAAGACTATAGGTCAAGAGTTTGTTGAAGAAGGCTATGATATAGAATTCCATTGGTGTTCTTCAGATAGTGGATCGCTTGATGGATTAGTTATTCGTGATTTAAAAGTTGCTTTATTAGATGGTACTGCTCCTCATTTAATAGATCCCGAGTATCCAGGAGCTGTAGAAGAAATTATTAACTTAGGTCGTTATTGGGATAGAACTATCTTAGAACAATATAAAGAGCAGATTGTTACTTTAAATGATGTTATTTGGAAATTATTTGATCGGGCCTATGCTTACTTACAGGAAGCAAAATTAATTCATGACCGCTGGGAAGATTATTATTTAGAGGGGATGGATTTTCAGCAGGCCAATCAAAAGACAGAAGAATTAATTGATGAAATTGTAGGTGAGTGGGAGTTAACAGATAGTTTAGGCAAAGAGAGACATCTTTTTGCTAGTGCTTTTACTCCAAGTGGTGTGATTGATTACTTTAAGGAAATAACAGCTGATTTAGAAACTCGATATATTGTTAAAGGGAGACCTGGAACAGGTAAATCAACTATGACTAAAAAAGTTGCTAAAGCTATTAGAGAAAAAGGATTTGCAGTTAATTACTTCCACTGCTCTTTTGATCCAGATAGTGTAGATATGATTACTGTACCAGAACTTAGTGTAGCTTTAGTTGATGGGACTGCTCCTCATATTGTTGATCCAGTAAGTGAGACTAGAGATGAAGCAATTGATATGTTAGAGTGTGTAGACCCTCAAATCGTAGATTTAAATCGAGAACAGATAGAAGATACTAAAAAGCAGTATAAAAAAGTTATTGATGATGCTACAGTGCAGTTAAGAAAAGCGAAGAAGCTACATGATGAATTAGAAGAATATTATATTGAAGCTATGGATTTCTCTGCTATTGATAAAAGATGTGACAAGGTCATTAAAAGAATCAAAGATTGGGCAGATATTAAAGGTTATTTATAATAATTAAGTTAATTAAAGGCGTCCTTAGGACGTCTTTTTTTATTTTTTGGAAAATGATAACGAATATCATTTTCTTGCATATGATATATTGAGTTATAGATGAGGTTGATACTTAATATCAAGATTGAATAGGAGGGAAAAATATGTGTGGTATAGCAGGTTGGATAGATTGGGAAAGAGATTTAACGAGGCAAAGAAATGTTTTAGAGCAAATGCAAGAGACTATGAAATTGCGCGGGCCAAACGAGAGTGGAGAATGGATTAGGGAAGATGTAGGATTGGTTCATCGCAGATTAATTGTAATTGATCCTGAAGGTGGTCAGCAACCAATGATTAAGAAGAAAAATGGTAATACTTATGTTATGGTTTATAATGGTGAACTATATAATTCTTCTGAATTACGTAAGAAACTAAAGCAACATGGTTATAGTTTCCAAGGGCATTCTGATACAGAAGTTTTATTAACTTCTTATATTAAATGGGGTGAAGAATGTGTTAAGCATTTAAATGGAATTTATGCCTTTGGTATTTGGGATGTGGGTAGAAAAAAACTATATATGGCTCGGGATAGAATTGGAGTTAAACCTTTGTTTTATTCTCGCTTTGGCTCTAGTCTGGTTTTTGCTTCTGAGTTAAAGTCATTATTGGCCCATCCTAAAATAGAAGCAAAGATTGGCCGGGAAGGATTAGCTGAAATTTTGGCTATTGGCCCAGGTAGAACACCAGGGCATGGTGTTTTTAAAGGAATTGAAGAGCTTAAACCAGGCTATTATTTAGTCTATGACCAGCATGGTCTATGCAAGGAAAAATATTGGGAATTAGAAAGTAAGCCTCATCAAGATAGTACAGAAGAGACAATTAAGAAGGTGCGAGAATTATTTGTTGATACTGTTCAACGCCAGTTAGTATCTGATGTACCAATCTGTACTTTGTTATCTGGTGGTCTTGATTCTAGTGCTATTACAGCAGTGGCTAGTAATGCCCTACAAGAAGCTGAAAAGGGCCAACTTCATAGCTATTCTGTAGATTATGAAGGAAATGATGAACATTTTGAAGCAAATGAATTCCAGCCAGATCCTGATAGTAAGTGGATTGGCTTAATGTCTGATTATGCTAGCACCAAGCATCATGATATAGTACTACCTAATTCTCAGTTAGTTGAAGCTTTAAAAGAAGGAGTCTATGCCCGTGATTTACCAGGTATGGCTGATATAGATGTATCTCTCTATCTCTTTTGTAAAAAAATTGAGCAGGACTTTACAGTGGCAGTGTCGGGAGAATGTGCTGATGAAATATTTGGAGGTTATCCATGGTACCATAGAGCAGAAGCACTACAAGCTAATACTTTCCCCTGGTCTCGAAGAATAGATGATAGATTGCAGATCTTTGATTCTGAGTTGCTTAAAGAGGTTAAACCAAGTAAATATTTAGATCAAAGATATCAAGAGGCATTAGATGAAGTCCCTCGTTTACCAGGTGAGGATGCAAAAAATGCTAAGATGAGAGAAATGTTCTACCTTAATTTAACCCGCTGGATGCCAGTTTTATTAGATCGAAAAGATCGAATGAGTATGTATACTAGTTTAGAAGTTCGAGTTCCATTCTGTGATCACCGTTTAGTAGAGTATGTTTGGAATATTCCCTGGGAGATGAAAAACTATGGAGGAATGAGAAAAGGAATCTTAAGAGCTGCTCTTAAAGGTTTGTTGCCTGAAGATATAAGAACTAGACCTAAGAATCCTTATCCTAAGACCTTTGATCCAGCATACTTTGAAGCTACAAGAAGTTGGTTATTAGATATATTAAATAATCCTAATGCTCCATTACATGATTTAATTGACCAGGATACAGTACGACAATTTACTAAAGTAGACCAGGATTTTGATATTCCCTGGTTTGGGCAGTTAATGAGGTTACCTCAGTTATTTGCTTATTTAATTCAAATTAATATTTGGCTAGAAGAATATAATATTCAGATTTTATTTTAAATTACCCCATTTAATAATTAGATAAGCTGTTGTTAAACCAAAAATTAAATTTTGGATAAAAACTTGTATTCTAGTTGTAATATCATAAGGCGTTATCTGAACTCCTCCTAAGTTAAAAATAATGCTAGATATCCCATCACTTCGTGTTAACTTTATGAAAGATAAATAAATATAAATTGAAAAAGGTTGACATTTCGTAATAAGTAACATATACTTAACACATAGTTAACATATGGATAACACAAAATCTGACTTTAGAGGTGATAATAATGTGTTACATTATTAAAAATGGAAATGTCACTACTAGTAATGGAAGTCATAAAGGTAGTGTAGCTGTTAAAGATGGACAGATTATTAAAAGCTGTGATTATATTGAGGCTCCAAAAGTAAGAGTAATTGATGCCTCTAAGATGGTTTCAGGTAGCATTGTAAATTGGTTTACTAGTTTATAATTAATATAATTTCATTATAAGGAAGGGGATTTAAAATGAGAAGTAGAGTAGTATTATTGACAATGATCATAGTCTTATCTTTATCAACAGTAGGGTGGGCAGCTGAACCGACAGCAAAGAGCAATGCAGTAGCAATTGATACAATGTGGACTTTATTAGCAGCATTTTTAGTATTTTTTATGCAGGCTGGTTTTGCTATGGTAGAGTCTGGTTTCACTCGAGCTAAGAACGCAGGAAATATTATTATGAAGAACTTAATGGACTTTTCTTTAGGATCTTTGATTTATTGGATTTGTGGTTTTGCCTTTATGTTTGGAGCAGGTAATACATTTATAGGGACTAATGGATTTTTTTTAAGTGGCAGTTTTGAGCACTTAGGATTGAGTATTCCCTTATCGGCTTATTGGATTTTCCAAGCTGTATTTGCAGCTACAGCAGCAACAATTGTATCAGGAGCAATGGCTGAAAGAACTAAGTATAGTGGATATTTAATTTATAGTGCTGTAATTACTGGAATTATTTATCCTGTAGTAGGTCACTGGATTTGGGGTGGTGGCTGGTTATCAGGTATGGTTGATTTTGCTGGTTCAACAGTTGTTCACTCTGTAGGTGGTTGGGCAGCTCTAGCAGGGGCTCTTGTTTTAGGGCCAAGAATTGGGAAGTATAATGAGGATGGTTCTATTAATGCTATGCCAGGTCATAACTTATTAATGGCTGCTTTAGGTGTCTTTATTTTATGGTTTGGCTGGTTTGGATTTAACCCAGGTAGTACAGTAGCAGGAACAGATCTAAGTATTGCTTCGATTGCAGTAACTACTAATTTATCTGCAGCAGCAGGTGCTACTTTGGCAATGATTACAAGTTGGTTTAAGTATGGTAAAGCTGATGTAAGTATGACATTAAATGGTGCTTTAGCAGGATTAGTTGGTATTACTGCTGGATGTGCTGCAGTAAATAATTATGGAGCAGTAGCTATTGGAGCATTATCAGGAGTATTAATTGTTTTTGCTGTTGAATTTATTGATCACTTGCATATTGATGACCCAGTTGGGGCGGTAGCAGTACACGGTGTTTGTGGATCATTTGGTACTATGTTAGTTGGTTTCTTTGCTACTGAAGGTGGTTTATTATATGGTGGTGGAGCAGCTTTATTAATGACTCAGATTAAAGGTGTAGTTGTAGTAGCAATTTGGACTTTTGTAACGGCATATATCTTGTTTAGAACTATTGATGCAGTTATAGGCTTAAGAGTATCTCGAGAAGAAGAGTTAGAAGGATTAGATATTACTGAACACGGTTCTGTATCTTATCCAGATTTTGTGCCATTACACTGGAAGAGTGTTAAAGTGGAGAATGGAACTAAGAGTGAATAGATTATAAACTAATTATGCGGGAGGAGATGAGCATGAAGAAGGTAGAGTGTATTATTAGGCCTACTAAATTAGAAGAGTTAATAGTCGCTGTTGAAGAGTTAGGAATTAATGGTATGAATATTACACAAATTGCTGGTTACGGAAAGCAAAGAGGGAAAAAAGATGTTTATCGTGGTGTAGAATATGAGGTTAAGTTAAAAGAAAAATTAAAAGTAGAGATGGTAATTGCAAAAGATAAGGTTGATGATTTAATAGATGTTATTATTGAGACGACTCGAACTGATGAAGTCGGTGATGGTAAAATTTTCGTTTATTCTATTGAGGAAACAGTTAGAATTAGAACTGGTGAGCGTGGTCAAAAAGCAATTTAAATCATCGCCGGGGGATATCCTCCGGCGATTTTAATTACCCTTCAACTTTACTCCAATGAAAGAAGTAAATTGGAATTACTAATACTAAAAAAGTTAAAGATTCAGTTAATTCTATAATAAACCTTCTTCTTCTTCTGTAATCTTCTCTTTTTTTCTCTTCTTGTTTTTCTTTTTTTACTAATTTAGTTATTTCTTTATCTGATAGATTAGGGTATTCTTTGTGATAGTGTAAATTTTTTTCAATTAAAGGGTGAGGTTTTATATGTTGTGGTGGATAAATAAAGTCTATTACTGCATTAACTAAAGAAGTAGTAGAAAAGATAAAGATAATAATACAAATTAAACAGATACCGTAAAAGTAGCCATTTCTAAAATTAATATCTACCATTAAATTTTATCTCCTTTCTCTAAGAAAATCATATACTATGATTAGTTTAAATACAATAGCAATTGTTAACTAAAATAAGAATAATAGACAAGTAATTAGGAAATTATAGTAAAGAAGGAGTTGAAATAATGAAGCAAATAAAAGATGAAGATAAATCAGTTTTTAACTATGTTTTTAGTTGGCAAGTTGAATTTGCTCTAGTTTTAATTATAATTTCAGCTGTTTTGTATTTTATTCATTTTCAAATATTTGAAGATCTACACCATATTTTAATATTCTTAGTTGAAGATATTGCCTTTATACCCATAGAGGTTTTATTAGTAACATTAATTATTCATCGTTTATTAGATGAAAGAGAAAAAGAAGTTAAAATGAAGAAATTAAATATGATCATTGGAACGTTTTACAGTGAGGTTGGGAATCAGTTAATTTCACATTTTTTGCTCTTTGATTCTAACTTTAAAGCTAAACAAAGTATACTTCAAGTAGATGATGAGTGGACCAAAGAAAAATTTTTAAAAGCTACTAATAAATTGGTAGATAAAAAATTCATCTTGGAGACAAATGTAACTGATTGTCATGATCTTGTAAATTTAAAGAAGTTTCTATCAGAAGAAAAAACTTTTTTACTTCATTTATTAGATAACCCAAATCTCATTGAACATGATACATTTACTGACTTATTATGGGCAGTTTTTCATTTGACAGAAGAATTGATGTATAGAAGTGATTTGCAAAATCTTTCTGATGAGGATAAGGATCATATATTAAAAGATATAGAGCGGGCTTATATTGAATTAGTTAAACAGTGGCTACTTTATATGCGACATCTACAAGAAGATTATCCATACTTATTTTCACTAGCTGTTAGAACTAACCCTTTTAATCCTGAGGCAACTGTAGAATTTGAATAAATAAAATTATTGAATAATTATTCTTTGTATTGTATAATTATTAGAAAGGAGGGGATAAAAATGGAGAATTTACTTACAATTAAAGATTTAAGTTTAGCTGATATAAAAGAATTACTTATGATTACAGAAAAGTTAAAGCAAGAAAAAGACAGAGAATTATATCTTAAAGGAAAGAGTTTAGGTATGATTTTTGCTAAGTCATCAACTCGAACTAGAGTATCTTTTGAAACAGGGATCTATCAATTAGGGGGCCAAGGGATTTTTCTAAGTTCTCAGGATATTCAATTAGGGCGTGGGGAATCAATAGCAGATACTGCTAAAGTATTAAGTCGTTATATAGATGGAGTCATGATTCGTACATTTGATCAACATGAAGTAGAAAAATTAGCTACTGCTAGTTCTATTCCTATAATTAACGGTTTAACAGATAAATATCATCCGTGTCAAGCTTTAGCAGATTTATTTACTATCAAAGAGAAAAAAGGGAAACTAAATGAATTAAAACTAGCTTATGTTGGTGATGGTAATAATATGGCTCATTCTTTGTTATTGGCAGCTACTAAAGTAGGAATGGATATTGCAGTTGCTACTCCTCAGGACTATGCTCCTCAAAACGAGGTTGTCAAAATTGCTAAAAGATTTGCTCAGCAAAATGGTAGTCAAGTTGAACTATTAACAGATGTTAAGGAGGCAGCCAAGAGTGCGGACGTAATTTATACAGATGTATGGGCTAGTATGGGAGATGAGGATGAAGCTGAAGAAAGAAAATTAAAATTTGCTGATTATCAGGTTAACCAAGAAATTATGGACTTAGCTAATGAAGAAGTTATTTTTATGCATTGTCTTCCGGCTCATCGTGGTGAAGAAGTAACAGCAGATGTAATTGATAGTCGACAATCAGTTGTTTTTGATCAGGCTGAAAATAGATTGCATTTGCAAAAAGGAGTAATGGTTAAGCTAATGGCCTAAGGACATGAATTTTCATGTCCTTATTTCATAGAATCTTATAATTTTCTTAATAATTTCTTAATAATTAAAGTGTATACTATAAATGTAAAAGTAGAAATAAATCAATTGAGAGTGGTTTAAAGAGGAGTGATTAGAATGCATGGTATGATGAGAGGTTGGGGTTTTCCAATGCGGGGTTCTTTTGGTGGTGGATTTTTAGGAGGTGAGATGATTATGATGGGAATTTTCTGGATTGTAATTATCGTTGGAGCATTTTATTTAATTAATAAGTCAAATAATCCTGTTAATAATAGGTCAAGAATAGGTACAACACCAGAAGATGATGCTTTAAAAATTGCTAGACGACGTTATGCTAAAGGAGAGATAAGTAAGGCAGAATTTGAAGAAATAAAGGAAGAGTTACAATAATAGATTAAGAAGAGGTGGATCAATCTACCTCTTCTTTTATTTTTTTGGTCTTTAAAATATTATATGACTTATTAAAGAATATACTCTAGCAAAATGAGGATAAAATAATAGTAAAACTACTTAATTATCTGGAGGTAATATTATGCAAGAAGAAATAGTTAATTATTTAAAAGATAGAATAGATTACCAACAAGTGATAGGTGAGCCTTATCAAATCGAAGGAGTAACTTTAGTTCCTATTTTAGATATTTTAGTGGGGGGAGGAGGTAGTAATGATGCTAGTGGAGGGGGAGGAGTTTTAACTCCGGTTGCAATTATTATTATTAGACCTGAAGGGGAGGTATCTTTCTTACCTTTAGAGAAAGATTATCCCAAAGAGGAGATTACAGAGAAGTTTCCAGAAGTATTAGAGAAGGTTAAAAATAATTAATATCTAGCGAGGTGATTAAAATTTTTAAGTTAAAGGAAACAAACGGTATCAAATATTATATTATTGAAGAGTTTGCTAAAACAGGTTTAGTAGAACATGCTTTTAGTACTAGAGTAGGTGGGGTAAGTCAAGATGAGTATACTAGTTTGAATTTGGGTTTACATGTGGCTGATGATAAGGAAGCTGTAATTGAAAATAGAAAGCAAATTTGTAATTTATTAAATAGTGATCATCAACAGTTAGTGGCAGGAAAGCAATTACATAATGATCGAATTGAAATTATTAGTAAGGAAGACCAAGGAAAAGGGGCACTAAATTATGACTCTGCTTTAGATAATACTGATGCGTTGTTAACTAATCAGAAAGGGGTTTTATTAACTTCATACTATGCTGATTGTACACCTATCTTTTTATTAGATCCAGTTTTAGAGATTGTTGGTCTAGTGCATGCTGGTTGGAAAGGAACAGTTAAAAAGATTACTCAACAGACAGTTTTAAAGATGAAGGAAGTTTATGGAAGCAAAGTGAATAATCTATTAGTAGCGATTGGCCCTAGTATTGGTAAGTGCTGTTATAAAGTTGATGAGCATGTGCTTAATCATTTACAAGAGCAATTTGATGACTGGAAAGTTTTAGTTAAACAAATAAATGCTAAAGAATGGTGGCTAGACTTAAGTTTAGCTAATCGAGTTCAATTAGAGGAGTTAGGAGTTAACCCCAAGAATATTATAGATAGTGATTTATGTACTGCTTGTAATTCGGATTTGTTTTATTCTTATCGTAGAGATAATGGAGAGACTGGTAGAATGGCTAGTTTAATAAAATTAAAGTAATGGGGGATTAGTGATGGCTGAAAAAATTTTGGTAGTGGATGATGAAGAAAATATAGTCCAATTAATTAACTTTAATCTTAAGCAGGAAGGTTATGAGGTAATTCCTGCTTATGATGGCCAGCAAGCTTTAGAGAAGATAAAGAAAAAGAATCCAGATTTAATGGTCTTGGATTTAATGTTACCTAAAGTAGATGGTTTTGATATTTGCCGTCAAGTTAGAGAAGATAAGGACATTAAAAATTTGCCAATTATTATTTTATCTGCTAAGGAAGAAGAAGTAGATAAAATATTGGGATTAGAGTTAGGAGCAGATGATTATGTAACTAAACCTTTTAGCCCCAGAGAACTAATTGCTAGAGTAAAAGCTGTTTTGCGGCGAGTAGATTCGAATATAGATAAAAAAGAAAAAGATGTAATTGAGATTAAGGATGTTAAAATAAATTTAAATAAATATCGGGTTGAGGTAGCTGAAAATGAAATCAATTTAACCCCTAAGGAGTTTAAATTATTAAGTATTTTAATGAGTAATCTTGATCAAGTTTTTTCTAGGGCATATTTATTAAAGAAAATATGGGGTTATGATTATCAAGGAGATACTAGAACTGTAGATGTTCATATTAGAAGATTGCGTAAAAAGATAGAGGAATATAGTGAACTAGATTATATTATAACTGTTAGAGGAGTAGGTTATAAATTTAAAGATTTTAAGTAGGGAGAGAATTATGTTACATAAATTAAAGAGTATTAGATGGAAGATTATATCCTTGTACTTGATGTTATTAATTATAACTTTAGTTTTTTCAGGGTATTTATTGCAGGATTCTTTAAAAAATTATTTTTCTCATTGGTTAGATAGACAGTTAGTTGGAGAAATGAAGTTACTAGTTGGAATTATTAAACCATTAGTCAAAGCAGAAAATAGACCAGTTTTAGATAAAATGATTAATAAATATGGTAAACAGTTAGAAACCAGAATAACAATAGTTGATGATAGTGGTAAAGTCTTAGCAGACTCTAGAGAAGATCCAACTGAAATGGATAATCATTTATATCGTCCTGAGATTCAGGAAGCTTTGCGTCGTAGGGGGATTGGGAAAGAGATAAGACATAGTGCAACTTTAGATATTGATATGAGGTATGTTGCTTTACCTATTGAAAGTAACAAACAAGTGCTAGGGATTATTAGATTTGCTATCAGTTTAGATAAATTAAACCGGTTTTATTATGGAATTTGGAAAGTATTATTGCAAACAGGAGTAATTGCTTTTATAATTTCTATTATTCTTTCTTTTAAGTTTTCTAGCCAAATTACTAATCCGATTGGTGAAATGACTTCTGCGGTGCAAAGAATAGCTAACGGCTTTTTAGATCAAAAGTTAGTGATTAGAACTGAAGATGAGATTGGGAGATTGGCCCAAATGTTTAATCATATGGTCAAGAAATTAAAGAATAAAATGCAACAAATTTCTAGTGAAAAGAGTAAAGTAGAAGCAATTGTGACTAGTATTGGAGATGGGATTATTGCTACTAATGAGCACGGAGAAATTATTTTAATTAATTTAACCATAGAAGAATTATTTGCAGTTAAAGAAGAAGAAATGTTAGGTAAATCAGTAATTCAGATGACTAGAAGTTATAAGTTAGATGAGTTAATAAATAAAGCGTTAATAAAGGGAGAATCTTTAACTGAAGAAATAGAACTTTTATTACCAGAAGAAAGAATTTTCAGGGTGCGCTTGGCCCTTATTGAAAGAGAAGAACAAGCAGCAGGAGTAGTAGTGAGCTTAAGAGACATAACTGATATAAAACAATTAGAACAAATGAGAAAAGATTTTGTTAGTAATGTTTCTCATGAACTAAAAACACCTCTTACTTCGATTAAAGGTTATGTAGAGACTTTAATGGAAAGTGAATTAGAAAGTGGAACCTATAATTCTTTTTTAAAGGTAATTAATGATGAAGCTGAACGTCTTGAACACTTAATTAATGACATACTAGACTTATCTAAGATAGAATCAAGCGATAGTTTATTAAAAGAAAATGTAGATATGGTAGAAGTGGTCAATGGTATTATCCCTGTGGTAGAACCTAAGGCACAAAGAAAAAATATTATTTTAAACTTGGATGTCCCAGCTAAATTGCCGATAATAAAAGGAAATAAAGATCAGCTCTCTAGATTAATGATCAATTTAGTTGATAATGCCATTAAATATACTCCTTCTGGAGGAAAAGTAGAGGTTAGAAGCTATTCTGAAGATAATAATATAGTAATAGAAGTTGAGGATAATGGGATAGGAATTCCTCAAGAAGATATTTCTCGTATTTTTGAACGTTTTTATCGAGTTAATAAGGCTAGAAGTCGTAAGTTGGGAGGTACTGGACTAGGATTATCAATTGTAAAACATATTGTAGAACAACATCAAGGTATAATTGAAGTAGAGAGCGAACTAGAGAAAGGTACTAAATTTATCGTTAGATTATAGATAAATATTGGAAATGATTTATCTATTTTTGCAAATATAATAATATGGTTCTAAATTTAATCATTAATAGTTATTAATTTAAAGGAGTTTTAAATAATTATTAAGAAATAAATCAGTAGTATAGGTTATATTTTAGAGTAAATAATAATAATTTTATCTAGAGAACTGATAATAATATGAAAGATTAGGGTATTTATAAGGAGGAGAAGAAGCTGGTGAAAGTATTTAAAAAATTATGGCCATATATCAGTCGGTACCATTATTTGTTTTATGGTGGCATACTATTTGTTATTTTAAATGTTGGAGTATCAATGGTGCCAGGCTATATTAATAGGAAAATTATTGATGATGTGATCACTAATGGTCAGGTTGAGTTATTAACAAGGTTATTAATAGCTTATATGGGAGTTACTATTTTACGTTCTTTATTTATTGCGATCCAAAGATATTGTATTGAAGGTCTTTCGCAAAAGACCCTAAGGGATTTAAAACAGTCGGTTTATGATCATTTACAGAAGATGTCTTTTGATTTTTTTAATAAAAATAAGACTGGGGAATTAATGTCTAGGATGACAGGTGATATGGAGGCAATTAGAGTTGTTATTGCTGAAGGTATAATTCAATTAGTTAGATGTATTTTCTATATTTTATTTGTAGGCTTTGTTTTAATAAGAGAGAATATTCAGTTGACTTTAATCTCTTTAGCAGTAAGCCCTTTTATTGCTTTTTTCGCTTATAGGCTTTCTGAAAGAATCAAACCTGTTTTTAGTAAGATTAGAGAGCAATTTTCTGATTTGAATTCTACTGTACAAGAGAATATATCAGGAATTAGAATAGTTAAGGCTTTTCACCAGCAAGGCTATGAGATGGAAAAGTTTGATGAAGAAAATAATGAGTACTTTATAAAAAATTATAAGGCAGCTAAAGTTTGGGCCAAATATTTCCCAATAATTGAATTCTTAGGTGGAGTTAGCACAGTATTTTTATTATATTTTGGTGGTAGATTAGTAATTCAAGGAGAGATAACAATAGGAGTTTGGATGCAGTTTAATAGTTATCTGTGGATGTTGATTATGCCTATGAGAATGTTAGGTCATATAGTAAATATGATAAGTAGAGCTATTGCTTCTGGGGAAAGGATATTTAAGATCTTAGAAACAGAGACGGAAATAAAAAATAAAGAAAATCCAGTTTATGCTAATAGAGCTAAAGGAGAAGTAGAGTTTAAAAATGTCTCTTTAAAATATGATGATCAATATATACTAAAGGATATAAACCTTCATGCTAAACCAGGTAATACAGTAGCAATAATGGGAGCAACGGGCAGTGGTAAAACATCTTTAATTAACTTGATTGCTCGTTATTATGATGCTACTGAAGGTGAAATTTATATTGATGGTATAGATGTTAAAGACTTTGATCTAAAAAGTTTAAGAAAACAGGTCAGTATAGTAATGCAGGATGTCTTTTTATTTTCTGAAACATTAAGAAAGAATATTGCTTATGGTAGTCCGGAAGCTTCATTAGATGAAATAGAAGAAGCAGTAGAGATTGCAGGGGCCAAAGGTTTTATTAAAGAAATGGATGAGGGATATAAAACTGTTGTAGGAGAGAGAGGTATGGGGCTATCAGGTGGACAAAAACAGCGTATATCTTTAGCACGAGCTATATTGGAAGCGGCTCCAATCTTAATACTAGATGATGCTACTTCAGCAGTAGATATGGAGACAGAATATAAGATTCAAAAAGCACTAGAAGAAATGGAAGATAAGACTACATTGTTTATTATTGCTCATAGAATTTCATCAGTTAGAAATGCCGATGAGATTATCATCCTAAAAAATGGTGAAATAGCAGAAAGAGGAAGCCATAAAGAGCTTCTGAAATTAAAGGGTGAGTATTATAAGATCTTCAAGGAACAATATAAAGAATTAATTGATGATGATGGATATTTTAAAGGAGAATTGGAGGTTTCATAATGGCTAAAAATAGATATTTTGAAGATGAGAAATTAGAATCATTTAATCCACATCATATTAGGCGACTTCTAAAATATTTAAAGCCCTATAAATTTAAAGTTTTAATGGCAATTATACTTATGGCAATAGCAGCATTTGCTAATTTAACGGGTCCTTATTTAACTAAAGTAGCAATTGATAGATATATAGGCAGTGGTGATTTAGAGGGGTTACTATGGATTAGTTTAGGTTATATTGCTTTGTTAATGATAAGTGCTATTTGTGTAAGGTATAGAGTATTGCTAATGAGTAAAACCGGGCATAAAGTTATTAAGAATATTAGAAAAGAAGTTTTTGAACATATTCAAAAGTTATCTTTTAGTTATTTTGATTCCAAGCCAGCAGGTAAGATTATTGTTCGGGTTATGAATAATGTAAACTCACTAAAGAATGTATTAGAGAATGGATTGATTAACGTTATAACAGATCTTTTTAGATTTGTAGCTATACTTATTATAATGTTTAATCTTCATTTTAAGTTAACAATGATGGCGTTAGGGGTAATGCCTTTATTAATATTAACTGTTTTTTTAATGAAGAAAAAGATTAGACTTGGTTGGCGGAAGGTTCAGAAAAAGAATTCCAATTTAAATGCCTATATTCACGAAAGTATTACTGGCATGGAACTTACTCAAGCTTTCATTAGAGAAGATAGAAATAGTAATATAATGACAGATTTACTTGATGATAGTCGTAAATCTTGGATGCATGCAGTTATGTTATCTCATAGTGTATTTCCAATTGTGCTGATTATTAATGCAATTAGTATAATTTTGATGTATGTAGTAGGTATGAACTATTTAACGCAAGGTATAATTACAATTGGTACTTTAATTGCATTACTCCAGTATGTTTGGAGATTATGGCAACCAATTATTAACTTAAGCAACTTCTATAATCAACTTTTAATTGCAGGTTCTGCAGCGGAAAGGATATTTGATGTACTTGATACAGAAGTAGATATTGTAGATGCACCACAGGCTGTTCCGTTTCCTAAGATTGATGGGAAAATAGAGTTTAAAGATGTTACCTTTAGTTATGAAGAAGATATAAAGATACTAAAGGATATGAGCTTTAAGGTTGATCCAGGAGAGACAATAGCTTTTGTTGGTGAGACAGGTGCTGGGAAAAGTACTATCATTAATCTATTAACTAGGTTTTATGAGATAGATAACGGTAGTATTTTAATAGATGGCATTGATATTCAGGGTGTAACCCTTAAGTCTCTTAGAGAACAGATTGGTATAATGATGCAAGACACTTTTATTTTTTCTGGTTCAATTATGGAGAATATAAAATATGGTAACCTTGATGCTTCTAAAGAAGAAGTGATAGAGGCAGCAAAGACAGTTTATGCTCATGATTTTATAACTGAGCTAGAAGATGCTTATCAAACTGAAGTTAATGAACGAGGTTCAAGGTTGTCAGTAGGCCAACGACAGCTAATTTCTTTTGCACGAACTATCTTGTCAAACCCTAGTATTTTAATTCTAGATGAAGCAACCTCAAGCATTGATACTCAAACAGAGATTCTTATTCAAAAGGCTACTGAAGCTGTTTTGGAAGGTAGAACCTCTTTTGTAATTGCTCATAGGTTATCAACAATTAGAAATGCAGACCGAATTATGGTTATTGAGGATGGTGAGATTATTGAAACTGGCAATCATGAGCAGTTAATGGAGAGTAAAGGGGCCTATTATGAATTATATAAGGCCCAGTATAGTCGGGTCATTTAATAAAAAATTAACATTAAATCAGTTAAAACAGAAGAATAAGTCACTCTTTAATAAAAAAATAATATTTTAATCTAAAGGAGGCTAACAGTGAAATTACCAGTTGCAGTTCAATTGTATACTTTGCGTGATGAGACTGAAAAAGATTTTATTGGTGTTTTAGAAGAGATAGCCCAAATGGGTTATCAAGGTGTAGAATTTGCCGGTTATGGGGGATTAACAGCAGAAGAATTAAAACTTCATCTTGATCGACTAGGATTAAAATCTGTTGGTAGTCATGTAGGAATTGAAGAATTAACAAATAATTTAGAAGAAGTTATTACTTTTAATCAAAAGCTAGGAACAGATTATCTTGTATGTCCTTGGGCTGAATATGAAGAGCGAACCGATTATATAAATATGGCTCAGCAATTAACTGAAATTGGAAAAAAATGTAGAGCAGAAGGGCTTCAATTATGTTATCATAATCATGATCATGAATTTGAAGAATTTAATGGAGAATATGGCCTTGATTTAATTTATGAAGAGACTAATTCAAGGTTAGTGCAAGCTGAATTGGATACATTTTGGATAAAGTATGCAGGTTTAGATGTAGTGTCTTATATAAAAAAATACTCTAATAGATGTCCTTTAATTCATCTAAAAGATATGGAAGCAGAAAGTAAAGATTATTTGGAAATAGGAAATGGAATAATGAAGATAGATCAGATTATTTTAACAGCAAAAGAAGCAGGAGCTAAATGGTTGATTGTTGAACAAGACGAATGTAAAGGATCTGCTATTGAAAGTGTTAAAACAAGTTTTGAAAATTTAAAGAGACTAGATTTGGCTTAACATTGATAGCGTAAAAAAAGTATAGGTAAATTTATCCAAAAAATTAGAAAAGAGCCACTCCTATAATGTTTCACAGCCCATGAAGTAAATTTGACAATGATTTTCATAGTCTTCTTTTTGACAATGTCGTTTTCTTCCTTCAAAATATAACCAGAAGGAGGAAGATATTAATGGATGAACACAAGAGAAGATCTCCTCAAGAGAAAATGCAAATTGTACTCGAAGCCTTACAAAGTAGTAATATTTCTGAAACCTGTCGTAAACATAGAATTTATGAAAACCAGTTTTATCAGTGGAAAGAAAAAATGTTAGATTCAGCTAATACTGTATTTCAACATAAGAACAAGCGTGATCCTGAAAAAGAACAACTTAAACAGGAGGTTTCAGCTTTTCTTCTCAGTTTAGAAATAAGTTTTTTAAAAGACTTTTAAATCTCTGATTTTTGGAATAGAATAGGAATAGTTTTTTGCTTGTAAATTTAACTAGGCCAATTTGTTATTATATATTTTAGAGGTTAGCTTACATTTAAAATTATTAACATAGTGGAGTTGAAAAATATGAAATGGAATATAGTGATAGTATTGATAGTATTGATAGTATTTAATGTTCTTTTTATGTATTTTTATCCACATTCATATAATAGTTTTTTTAAAAAGTTTAAGAAACATTTAAAAGATTGGCTCTTTAATTAATGTTGTGATAAATCATCTGTGCTGCAATTGAAGTCTGTTGGTAAATGATTACAATAGGCTTCAATTTTTATTTTTAATTTCATTTCACATCTCTGAAAAGACTTACAAATGGTGAAAAAGCACCTGCATTAGCTAAAGAGTTAAACATACCTAAAAATACTCTTTACACCTGGAGAACTAAAGTTTTAAAAGGAAGCTCAACTACCAGTAAAAAAGCAAGTAAATGGAGTTCTAAAGATAAGTTCCAGGCTATTTTAGAGACTGCTAGTTTATCTGAATTGGAAACGTCTAAGTATTGCCGAAGTAAAGGAATTCATCTTAAAGAACTAAATAGTTGGATAAAACAATGTCAAAATGCTAATGATACTAAAATTACAGATCCCCAGAAACTTAAAAAAAGTCTAAAAAATGAGCAACAGAAAAATAAAGAACTTGAAAAAGAACTAAGGTATAAAGAAAAAGCTCTCGCAGAAACCGCAGCTTTACTGGTACTTAGAAAAAAGGCAAATGTGATTTGGGGGGAGCCCAAGGAAGACTGATCAGTAATTCAGATCGCATAAAAGCAGTAAAGCTGATCAATGAAGCAAGAGAAAATGGTTCTAGATTAGAACCAGCTTGCAGAGAGCTTGGAATTAGTTCTCGCCCCTATCAAAGGTGGACTAAAGATGGTGGCGTCAAAAAAGATCCAAGAAAGATAAACCGTTGGTTTTACACTCTGATAATGGCAGTCCAATGAAAAAAGACGAAGTAGAAAAATATATCAACCAACAGAAATCCTAATTGAAGTTCTGGATGGGGAGTATTCAAAGAAATTTTTAATTAAATACGACAACCATTCCTTTTAAAATCTTAACATAATTAAAAGGAGTAGAGGTAATATATTTCCAATAATAATTACTGTTCAATAACTGGAACCAGAAAAGAGGTAAGATATATTTCATTATTAGTCTTTACAGAATGCATCTTACCAGCTGGAACAACAAATGTATCTCCAACTTCTAACTCAATCTCTTCCTCTTCTAATATTCCAACACCAGCTCCCTTAATACAATAAAAAATCTCATCTTCCTTTGTATGCTTATGCAAAGGTACTTCCTTATCGGCAGGAATATGATAGATGTTAGTGTCTACTTTTTCTTTAATAGCTTCAAGATCCATATGAAATACATCCTTACTTTATAGGGTTTGAGTTACAGAATCAATAGTAATCTCTACTGCTGCTCTTGCCCAAGGAAATCTCTCTTCTATAGTGTTGAATTCTTCACCAGATTCTATAAAGTTAGCCTTTCCTTCAATTAAAAATCCTGTTCCTTGCCCCTTTAGCCCTTCTATTTCTTGACTACCTACTGTAATAAGTATTCTAATTAATATAGTCTTTATGCATCCATAAGTTTCTTTAGACTAAATATTTAACAGAAAATTATTACAGCTAGAGGTATGAAACAGGAAACTATTATTAAACTAATACAATATTTTTACAACCATTTGCTCTAGCCAGGGAACCCAACCTCTCCATATATTCTTGTTCAGGTGAATAACTCTCAATTCGTTCAGATCGAACACCTACAGGACGATATTTAATCAACTTATATCTAATTTTCTGATCAAGACCGGCCAGTAATTTACTTGTGTGATCAACATTAAACTCATTATCAAGGACTCCCGGAACTATAACAGTCCTTATTTCATATAATTTACCTATTCTAGCCATAAACTTAATATTTTCTATAACATTGCTATTGTCAATCCCAGTTAACCTCATATGTTCTGATGATCTAAATGATTTCAAATCAATCATGGCCATATCAAGATTATTTAATAATTTCTTCTTATCTTTTAATAGGATTGATCCATTTGTATCCAGAAAAGTACTTAACTCTAATTTCTTAATTTCACCAAAAAACTCTTCTAAGAAATCAGTCTGTAATGAAGCTTCTCCCCCAGAAACAGTTACACCTGAAATAAAGGGTCTTGTCTTTTTTACTTTTTTAACAATTTGATCAACATTCATTCTTTTAATACGGGGAGAACTACTTTGTTCACAGACCTCTATACATTTATCACAGGAACGACATAGTTCCTCATTCCAGTTGACAAATCCATCAGACATATCAAGGGCACCGACCGGGCAGACCGATACACAGTGCCCACAATGATTACAAAGATTTATCGTCTCTGGATTATGACAGTAGTAGCAGTCAAAATTGCAACCTTGTAAGAATATCGCTGTTCTATTACCAGGTCCATCTACTGAACTAAACGCTATTATTTTATTAACGAGTACTTCTGTGTTTTTTTCCTTTTTCTCAGTCATTATTTCTTAATTTTCTCCCATCCAGGTCTCGGTTTTTCATCGTTTCCAGTCCTAATGCAGTGGTATCTCTCAAAACAGAGTTACCTTCCTTCAATTTTTCCATCTCTGACCGTTTAACTAGATAACCTGTAATTCTAACTAATTCACTATCAGCCGTGTAAAAAGCAAACATCCTCAAACCAGACTCCATTGCTCCTTTGATAATGTCAAGCACTGCTTCAGGATTGCGTTTATTTGTACTATCAAAAGCAAATATATCACTTACTCCTGTCGGGAAAAAATGATGATATTGCCCTGCATGTAAGATGTGTTTGTGCATAACAGGTTCTTCACCGATTGGTATCCGACAACCTGGAGTTATTCCCTTATCTGACCCTATTCCCGACTGGGCATGTAAAAGGAACCTTTGATTAGAACCATTGCAAAATTGATTCTTATGATCTGCAACTTTATCTGCTATTTCTTCCATTATACTTAAGCCCAGTTCATCAGCCTTATCCCCCTGTCCGTATCTTTCTTCCGAATTTTCCTGATTCATGAAATAATTAACTGCTTCCGCCAAGCCAAAAACACCAAACATTGCCGTATAGTTATCTAAATTTAATAATCCTTCTTTGATTAAAAAGTTGGACTCAAAAAAACCACTTTCTTCAACAATAAATCTAATTCGTTTATCCATAATACCGGTCATTATCTCAATTGCATGTGGTAGCTTTTTAGCTAAAAGATCTTTTTTACTCTCTGCTGTTTCAGCCAATGCTTTTAGATTAAGTCTGACCAGAGTAAAACTTCCCCCTCCCAATGGTAGACCATTATAACAACTAGCTACTCCATATCGCTCACCAAAATCCTTAACAAACATCTTGTGATTAGCAAAATATGGTTTAGATACAGCCAACCCTGTTTTAACTGCCTCTAAGGCAAGTTCATCTGACGTAATTTCCTTATTATATTTTAAAGAAAGGTTTGGAATTGGATTTTCAAGCTCCCTTTCTGCCTGTAAAATCAACCTACCTGCTATAGTCTCTTCTGGACCTATATTGGCATGAACAAATGAATCAGTTAATGTTCTATCAATATGGGTTAAAAATAATTTGATTTGCGATAAAACCTTTTCTTCATCTTCAATATCATCTATAAAAGGATTTAAAAGTTGATCAATTTTGCCCAGATAGACAGGAAAAGTCGTAACTGATGGAATATGTTTATATAATATCAGTAGACTATTGATTGCTTCAGCCAGGTTCTGAGGTGGTTTCAGATCAAGGAAATCACTACCATGTTCCATGAATTTTTCAAAATTAACTAAATTATAACGCGGTTTAAAAGGAGCATTACCTTCAGCCAGATCACAAATGATCCCTTCTTCTAAAAGATGTTTTTCACCTTCATTCAAACCCAATACATCAAGGCTATTCTCAGCTGTCCGGGCCAGAGAAATTATCTTTTGATATTGTTCTAATTCTTGATTTTTAATGATTTTTAATACTTGCTCTTTCATTATAATAACCCCCTTGAATTTGACAAATACTCTACTAAGTATTATTTGTAATTATTTTAAAAAATATATATGTATAATGTTTCACAGCCCATGAAGTAAATTTCATAATGATTTTTTTGACATAAACTATTTCTCTTTTTATATGTAACATAGCAATATAATTCCATAATATAATAAAAACACCTTTGTTTATTAAAAGATAGATTATACTTCTTATTAAAATTAAATTGTGAATAAACAACTATTTTATTTCAGTTTTACCTTTTATAGCTCCAAATTTTAAATAATATGAATTTGATAGTCCTCAAAAGATAAGATATCTATTAGATTTATGATAAATTTAATTATATGAGATTATATCAATCGTCTTTTCTAAGATTTATTGTATGAATGGAAGATAGTAAAAAAGAAACAAAAAAATTAATGACTAAGTTTGGGGAACTGAAGTATAAAAGATCTTTTTACTAGTGAATAAAGTACCATACCAATGGCTTGGTCAAAGACTGGGGTTGATCAAATGTTTAGATTACGAGCATTTAAGTTTAACGGAGGAAGTAAAGAGAAATTGATGCTATCCTTAACATTTTTTAATTTGACAAACATTGTCGATATAGATATAATATTAGCGATAGATAAATTAAAGGTATACATATAAGAATATAAGTAGATAAGTATAAAAGTTAAAACAAGGAGGTGAAATAAAAGTGAATGGAGTCATTACTTTAGGTGAAGCATTAATCGATTTTATTCCTTTAGATAAGAATAATATTAAGTATAAAAAGAATCCTGGTGGAGCTCCCGCTAATGTAGCAGTAGGACTTAGTAGATTAGGGGCCAAGTCTAGTTTTATAGGCAAAGTAGGGGATGATGTGTTAGGAAATTTTTTAAAAGATACTTTAGCTAATAAAGGTGTTAATACTGATGGAATGCTATTAACAGATGAAGCTAGAACTGGATTGGTATTTGTCACTTTAGATGAAGCAGGAGAACGAAGTTTTAGCTTTTATATCGATCCTAGTGCTGATACGTTTTTAAGTAAATCAGATATTAAAGAAGAAATGTTTAGTCATAATAAAATATTGCATTTTGGCTCTATTTCTTTAATTAATGAGCCAGCTCGTAGTGCTACTAAATATGCTGTTAAAGCAGCTAAAAAAAATGAGATGTTAATTTCTTATGATCCTAACTTACGTTTAAGCTTGTGGGATGATGCTGCTCAAGCAAAAGAAAGTATTATTTCTATGCTAGCAGAAACAGATATTCTTAAGATATCAGAAGAAGAATTAGAATTTATTACTGGTACTCAAGAAGTAAAAGTAGGAGTTAGTGAATTAAAGAAAGAGTATGATATTCCATTAATTTATGTGACATTTGGTAGTAAAGGAGCTTACTATTATTATCAAGAAGATTTAAAGTTTGTACCAGCCATGAAAGTCGATACAGTTGATACAACTGGTGCAGGTGATGCTTTTGTATCTGGTATTCTTTATAATCTTAATGAAATGGATATAGATATATCTAAGTTAGATACTGAGTTTTTAAATTATGTAACAGAGTTTGCTAGTGTTTCTGGAGCTTTAGCTGCTTCCCAAAAAGGAGCTATGTCAGCACTGCCTAATTTAGATAAAGTGGAAGAGATTGTAAAGAATAAGTAAACTGGAGTAGTTGATTTTTAGTTTGATATTGTGTATAATTTAGTTAGAGATAGCTTTGGGAACGTTACCAGTTAGAGAAAGGAGTTGTTAGTATATGGGGATAACGATTAAAGAAATAGCTAAATTGGCTGATGTTTCAAAGTCTACAGTTTCAAGGGTTATTAATGATTCTGAACATGTAAGTGATGAAGCAAGAAAAAAAGTTCAACAGGTTATAGAAGAGACAGGATATATTCCTAATTCTTTGGCTAAAGATTTACAAAGGAATAAGACAAATACAATCGGAGTTATTTTACCCAAAATAAATACTAGCACCTTTTCTTCAGCAGTAGAAGGTATAAGTGATACAATGCATGAGAATGGTTATAATATCTTATTGACCAATACTAGATTAAATACTAAAGAAGAAATAAATCATCTTAAGTTACTAAAAGAAAAAAGAGTAAGAGGGATTTTGTTCTTTGCTACAGAGGTTACAAAAGAGCATATAGAAACATTAGAAAGAATAGATATTCCAGTCGTTATATTAGGGCAGGATACAAGCGATATTTTAGATTTTCCTTGTGTTATTCATGATGATTTTGTTTCAGCCCAAAATATAGTAGGATATTTAGTAGCTCATGGTCATAAGAATATTGGTTATATAGGTGTTGAAGAATATGATATTGCTGTGGGCCAACTTAGAAAAAAAGGATACGAAGCAGTATTAACAGAAAACAACTTAGAAATAAATGAAGAACAGATATATAAAGATGGTTTTAGTATGGAATCAGGGTATAAAGGTATGCTTGAAATAATCAATAATTCTCAAAAGTTGCCGACAGCTATTTTTGCTGCAACTGACCGGTTAGCTATTGGGGCTATAAAGTGTCTTAAAGATAAAGGTTATCAAGTTCCAGAAGATGTATCTATAGTAGGAATAGGTGACTCTGATATAAGTCCTTTAATCACTCCTGAATTGACAACGGTTCGTTATGACCATTTACAAGCTGGAGCAAAAGCTTCCCAAATTTTATTGAATTATATTAACAAGCAAGAAGTAACAGAAAAACTAGTTATGAATTCTCAGATAATAGAAAGAGAAAGTGTGAAAAATGTGTAGTTAAGGGTAGATTTTTGCTTGGGAAGGTTCCCAAAGGAATATTTTTAATGTTATCCTGGGAAGGTTCCCAAAACAATAAAATGTATAAAGGTTGAATTTATAAATGTATTTATTAATGGAGGATATAAGATAGTAGGATAAGTCTATTCTAACAAATAATAAGCATATAAGTTCCTCTTTATGATCTATTAGTAGAGTAAAATAAAAAGGGGGAAGAAAAATGGATTACAAAAAAGCAGCCACAGAGATTATTGAAGCAATTGGTGGTAAAGATAATTTAGACAGTGCAGCTCATTGTGCAACTAGACTTCGGTTAGTTCTTAAAGATAATGATAAAGCTGATAAGGAAGCAGTTGAAAATATTGATGGAGTTAAAGGAGCTTTTGTTAACTCTGGACAGTTTCAGATTATTATTGGCCAAGGTACAGTTGATAAGGTTTATAAAGAGTTTACTGCAGTTGGTGATGTTTCAGAAGTAAGTAAAGGTGAAGCTAAGAAGGAAGCAATGAAGAATTTAAATCCATTGCAACGTTTTGCAAGAATTTTATCTAACATTTTTGTTCCTATTATTCCAGCTATTGTTGCTAGTGGAGTTTTAATGGGAACTTTAGGAATGCTTAAAGCGTATGGAATTATTGGTGGAGATAGTCCTGCTTTTACTTTATTAAATATGTTCTCTAATGCAGCATTTGTTTTCTTACCAATTATAGTAGCTTTTAGTGCGGCTAAAGAACTTGATACTAATCCGTATTTAGCTTCTGTTCTTGGTGGAATTATGATTCATCCAGCTTTACAGAATGCTTGGACGATCGGTCATGGTATAGAAAAGACTATTAACTTATATGGTTTAGAGATTGGAATGGTAGGTTATCAAGGTACAGTATTGCCCATTTTATTAGCTGTATGGATTATGAAGTATATTCATAGTGGTTTACAAAGAATCGTACCGGATATTTTAGATATAATTGTAACTCCGTTTTTAACTATTTTAAGTACTGGATTTATTTCCCTTGTTGTAATTGGCCCGTTTGCTAGATTGATTGGAGACGGTATTTCCTTTGGATTACAAGCTCTTTATAGCACTGCTGGCCCATTAGCAGGATTAATCTTTGGTGGATTATACTCTTCAATTGTTGTAACAGGTATTCACCATAGTTTCCATGCTATCGAGGCAGGCTTATTGTCTAACCCAGACATTGGAGTTAACTTCTTATTACCAATTTGGTCTATGGCTAATGTTGCTCAAGGTGGTGCAGCATTTGCAGTTTACTTTATGACAAGTAATAATAATATGAAGCAAATTTCATTACCTGCTGCAACATCTTGTTTATTAGGAATTACTGAAGCAGCTATTTTTGGTGTTAATTTAAGATTAATGAAGCCATTTATTGCAGGTGCTATTGGTGGTGCTTTAGGTGGGGCTTATGTGGTAGCTACAAATGTAGGTTTTACTGGATTAGGGTTAACTGGAATCCCAGCAATTAGTATTGCAGCTTCTGGAGACATAGTTAATTATTTAATTGGATTAGTAATAGCATTTGGTGGAGCATTTGCTGCTACTTGGATAATCGGATTTGAAGAGAAGTAATAATTAAATATGAAAGTTTTAAAGAAGGGGGGAGGCCTCCTTCTTTAATTATATATATATAGCAATTAAGTTGCAAAAATCAATTATATTATGGATAATTAAGAGTGGAGGGGTTATAATGAGTCAAGAAAAGAGGAAAGAACTGCTAGATAAAGCTTATCAATCTATTGCAGAGAAAAAGGATAAAGTAGAGAACGATTATTATAGATTGCAATATCATGTTATGCCACCAGCAGGTTGGTTAAATGATCCTAATGGTTTTATTCAATTTGATGGAGTATATCATTTATTTTATCAGTTTCATCCTTGGGCTCCAGAGAGTGGTTTAAAGTACTGGGGACATTATACAAGTCAAAATTTAGTTAATTGGGAAGAGCAACCTATTGCTTTAACACCTAGTAAATGGTATGAAACGCATGGGTGTTATTCTGGTAGTGCAGTAGATGATGATGGGGTTCTTACTTTGATGTATACTGGAAATGTAAAAGATGATGGAGTTAGAAGTTCTTATCAATGTTTAGTTACTAGTGCAGATGGAATCAACTTTAAAAAGAGTGAAGGGAATCCAGTAATTGATAAGCAACCTGAAGGTTACACAGCTCATTTTAGGGATCCAAAGGTGTGGAAGAAAGATGGAACTTGGTATTTAGTAATTGGGGCTCAAACTGTTGCAGAAGAAGGACGAGTATTACTGTATAAATCAGCTAATTTAAAAGAATGGGATTTAATAGGAGAAGTTGTAGGTAGTAATTTAAATGGATTAGATAATTTTGGTTATATGTGGGAGTGCCCAGATCTTTTTACATTAGGGGAGAAAGAAGTATTAATTGTATTACCTCAAGGATTAGAAGCACAGGGTGATCTATATAATAATATCTATCAAGCTGGTTATTTAGTTGGAGAACTAGATTATGAGACAGGAGAATTTAATCATGGAGAGTTTATTGAGTTAGATAGAGGATTTGATTTTTATGCTGCTCAGACTACTTTAGACCAGCAAGGACGAAGAATAATGATTGCGTGGATGGGAATGCCTGAAGAAGATGAGAAATATGCTGAGAGGGAAAATGGTTGGATTCATGCAATGACGTTGCCTAGAGTATTAGAACTACGTGAAGATAATAAATTAATTCAAAAACCAGTTCCAGAATTAAAGCAATTACGTCAAGAAAAAATAGATTATAAAAAAGTAAAGATTAAAGATGAAGAGCTAGAGCTTGATCAAATTTGTGGAGATGTAGTTGAATTAATTGCTGAATTTGAAATAGAAGATGCAAGTGAATTTGGGATAAAGGTTAGATGTGCACAAGATGGTAGTGAAGAGACAGTGATTAAATATGATACTAATAACCAGAAATTATCACTTAATAGAAATAAATCTGGTCGAGGTGAGAGTGGAATTCGACGTTGTTTATTAGAGAGTGATAGCATGGTCAAATTACATCTATTTATTGATACTTCTTCTTTAGAGTTGTTTGCTAATGAGGGAGAGGAAGTCTTTAGTAGTCGACTTTATCCAAGTAAAGAGAGTCAGGGGATTAAATTTTTTGCTCAAGATGGTCAAGTTACTCTTAAAAAAGTTACTAAGTGGAATCTTGAATAATTTTGTTGGAAATGATATTAGGAGTTATATTAGATGCAAAAAAAGGAAAGCAAGAAGTAGCAGCATAATTATTTAGAACACTCCCTTGATCAAGGGAGTGTTTTTTACATTGGTCCAGAAATAATTTATTAAAGACATTGTTTTAATTAATAATAATAGTAGATAGGTATAACTTAGAAGAAGGAGTGGTACTTATGTTAAAAATCGGTCATAGAGGAGCCCCGATATTGGCCCCGGAGAATACTTTAGCCTCTTTTAGGCAGGCAATAACTTGTGGGGTAGATATGATAGAGTTAGATATTCAATTAACAAAGGATAATCAGTTAGTAGTTTTTCATGATGATGATTTAAGTAGAATTGTCGGAGTGAATACTAGAGTAGAAGAGCTGACTTTAGCTAAATTAAAAGAATTTGATATAGGAAGCTCGTTTGATAAGGATTTTAAAGAGGAAAGAATTCCTACTTTACAAGAAGTAATTCAATTAGTTAAAGGGCAAGTAAAACTTAATATTGAGCTTAAACCTAGAGTAGCTAATAGAGAAGTATTACTTCGCAAGTTAGTTGTTTTATTAGAAGAGGAGCAATTTAAAGATAAAGTAATAATTTCTTCTTTTAATCATTGGTTATTAAAAGACCTCAAAGAGATTGATTCTACTATAAAGACTGCTATTTTAATAGCCTCTTTACCAATTAACCCAGTAAAAATGATTGAAGATGCTACTGCTGATGGGATTCACCCTCATCATCTTGTAGTTACTAAAGAATTAGTAGCTAAGGTGCAAAAGAAAGGATATTTTCTTAATGTGTGGACGGTAAATAATCAAGTTGAGGTTGATAAATTGCAGAGTTATGGGGTGGATGGAATAATAACAGATAATCCTGGGAAGTACTAATTTTAACAAAATGTTAACATTGTTTTGCTTGATATATAAATAGCCTGCTGATATAATATCTTTGGCACAAAAGAAAGATAATTTAAAGATGATTTATATTTAGCAATTAATATTTAAATAATAGGAGGAATATTAATGTTTAACAAAAGAATTTTAACTTTATCTTTAGTAATAATTTTAGCAATGAGTGCAGTATTTATTTCAGGTTGTGCTAATAATCAAGAAGGTTTAACAGGAAGAGTTGTGATTGATGGTTCTTCTACAGTCTATCCAGTTACACAAGCAATTGCTGAGGAATTCATGAAAGAATATCCAGGTGTTAGAGTTACAGTTGGTTCTTCAGGAACAGGTGGAGGATTCCAAAAGTATGTGGTAGGAGAGACAGATATTAATGATGCTTCCCGTCCAATTGGCCCAAAAGAAAAGAAATTAGCTAAAAAGAACGGAATTGAATCTATTCCGGTCACGGTAGCTTATGATGGGATCTCTGTAATTGTTAATCCCAAGAATGATTGGGCACAAAGTATGACAGTAAAGGAATTACGTCAAATATGGAAGCCTGGGAGTACTGTTAAAAAGTGGAGTGATATTAGACCGGAATGGCCAAATAAACCAATTGATTTATATGGTCCAGGTACTGATTCAGGTACATTTGATTACTTTACAGAAGCAATTAATGGAGAAGAAGGAGCAAGCCGAGCCAATTATACAGCAAGTGAAAGTGATAATGTATTAGTTCAGGGTGTAGCAGGAAATAAATATGCTTTAGGATATTTAGGATATGCATATTATAAAGCAAATAAAGATAAGTTAAATGTAGTAGCAATTGATAATGGAGCAGGAAAATCAGTTAAACCATCAATGAAGACGATTGGAAATGGCACTTATAAACCGTTAGCTCGCCCATTATTCTTTTATTTAAATAAAGCTTCACTAAAGAATAAAGAGGCAGTAGAAAAGTTTGTGAAATTTTATATGAAAAATGCTAAAGAAATTGTACCACAGGTCGGCTATGTACCACTTTCTAAAGCTAAGTATCAATCTCAATTTGATAAACTTGATAAATTAGCAGAGTAATTTAATATTAAAAACACCTCCTTAAGTTGTTAGGAGGTGTTTTTATTTAAATATTCATTTTAACAAAATGTTAACATTAATTTAATACTCTTGTAAAGAACTGATGTTATACTATAGGTGTAAGATAAGAGAACAGGGAATACATAAATCTAACTACTATATTCCCTGAAATAAGACTACACAAGGAGGAATATTAATGTTTAACAAAAAAACTTTAGTTTTATCTTTAGTATTAGTCTTGACTTTAGGAGTAGTATTTACTGTAACAAACAAAGCAGGAGCATGGTGGATCTTTGGTGATGATAAAGAGGAAGATAAATTAACAGGAAGAGTAATAATTGATGGTTCTTCTACGGTCTATCCGATTACTCAAGCAATTGCTGAGGAATTTATGAAAGAATACCCAGGTGTGAGAGTAACAGTTGGTGTTTCTGGAACAGGTGGTGGATTTGAAAAGTATGTAGTAGGAGAAACAGATATTAATGATGCTTCTCGTACAATTGGCCCTAAAGAAAAAGCTTTAGCTAATAAAAATGGAATTAAATCTACTAGGATAACAGTAGCTTATGACGGAATTTCTGTAATTGTTAATCCTAAAAATGATTGGACACAAAGTATGACTGTTAAAGAATTACATCAGATTTGGAAGCCAGGAAGTAATGTTGAGACATGGAGTGATATTAGACCAAATTGGCCAGATAAAGAAATTGATTTATATGGGCCAGGTAGTGACTCAGGTACATTTGATTACTTTACAGAAGCAATTAATGGAGAAGAAGGAGCAAGTCGAGCCAATTATACACCAAGTGAAAGTGATAATGTATTAGTCCAGGGTGTAGCAGGAAATAAATATGCTTTAGGATATTTTGGTTATGCTTATTATAAAGAAAACAAAGGTAAGTTAGATGTAGTGGCAATTGATAATGGAGCAGGTAAACCAGTTAAACCGTCAATGAAGACGATTGGAAATGGAACTTATAAGCCATTGGCTAGACCTTTGTTCTTCTATGTAAATAATGCTTCACTAAAGAATAAAAAGGCAGTAGAAAAGTTTGTGAAATTTTATATGAAAAATGCTAAAGAAATTGTACCACAAATAGGTTATGTACCACTTTCTAAAGCTAAATATCAATCTCAACTTGACAAACTTGATAAAGTTGCCAACTAATTTCTTTTTAGTTTTATAAATTTTTTAGGCACCTCCGATTATCGGAGGTGCTGTAATGTTGTGATGTGTTGAAAAATAGATAAAAATATCGAACTCAGCAAATATTTTTGGACAAAGAGCTATAAATATAATATAATATTGCGATGGAGGCCATTCTATTTATGAATGCAATTATAAAATACACAAATTATAAAACTAGATAAGGAGGAATTTAATGAGTAATTCAACACAAGAGGTTCAGAGAAGTTATCTTAAAGAAAAAATCGTTAAGGCAATCTTAACTTTCTTTGCTGCTATTTCTATCTTAACGACAATTGGAATTGTTTTTACTTTATTTGAAGAGGCTTATACTTTTTTTCAGCAGGTTTCTATTGTTGAGTTTATGACGAGTACTAGATGGACTCCTATTATTAAGCCACGTGAATTTGGAGTATTACCATTAGTTACTGGAACGTTAATGATTGCTATTTTATCTAGTCTGCTTGCGTTACCTATTGGCTTAGGTAGTGCTATTTATTTAAGCGAATATGCTTCTAAAAAAACAAGTAAAATTATTAAGCCATTATTAGAAATCTTAGCTGGTATTCCTTCAGTTGTATATGGTTACTTTGCTTTAACTTTTATTACTCCAACACTACAATTAATCATACCGAAATTAGAGGTGTTTAATGCTTTAAGTGCTAGTATTGCAGTTGGAGTTATGATCATACCAATGGTTGCTTCATTAAGTGAAGATGCAATGAAAGCTATTCCTGATTCAGTTAGGCATGGAGCATATGCATTAGGGGCAACTAGATTTGAGGTAGCCACACAAGTTGTCATTCCAGGAGCGTTATCGGGAATTATTTCTTCTTTTATACTGGCTATTTCAAGAGCAATTGGTGAAACAATGATTGTTGCTATTGCAGCAGGAGCTAATAGTTTACTTAATTTTAATCCTTTAACAAGTATTCAGACGATGACTGGGTTTATGGCTAATATGAGTTTAGGAGATGTTTCGCAAGGTTCACTTGAATATAAAACTTTATTTGCAGTAGGAACATTATTATTTATGATTACATTAATTATGAATTTATTAGCTAAGGTAGTTGTTTATATGCAGGAAGAGGAGGGGTACTAATGAAAGATTACTTTGCAGAGCAATCACAAGAAGAAGCCAATAAAAGAGTCAGAAAAAGAAAAATGTTAGATAAATTTTTCCAAGGTGCAATGTTTTTATGCACTATTTTTGGGATTGTTATGTTGGCAGTATTATTGATTTATGTTTTACAAGAAGGACTTGCTTGGTTAGATTTTGATTTTTTAACTAGTTATCCCTCTCGGTTTCCTGAACAGGCTGGACTGAAATCAGCTTTTGTAGGGAGTATTTGGGTGATTGGATTAGTAGCTTTAATATCTTTTCCGTTAGGTGTAGGAACTGCATTGTACTTAGAAGAATATGCTGATCAGAATTCTTGGTTCTTTCGAATTTTAAAGCTAAATATAGCTAATTTAGCTGGGGTTCCTTCGGTTGTATATGGTTTATTAGGACTAGCTGTCTTTGTGGAGTTGCTTAATTTTGGTAGAAGTATATTAGCTGGTGCAGCAACATTGAGTTTGCTTATTTTACCAGTAATTATTGTAGCAGCCCAAGAGGCAATAAAATCAGTACCTGATTCACTAAAAGAGGGTGCTTACGCATTGGGAATGACTAAATGGCAAACTATAAAGGCAGTTGTATTTCCTTATGCAGCTCCAGGTATCTTTACTGGTGTAATATTAGCTTTATCTAGAGCAATGGGAGAAGCAGCACCATTATTAATTATAGGAGCAGCAGGATATGTTCCATTTTTACCAAGAGGACCATTTGATATCTTCACTGTGTTGCCAATTCAAATTTTCAATTGGACACTACGACCACAGTCTGAATTTCATCATGTAGCTTCCGCAGGAATTATTGTATTATTAGTTGTATTATTGACGGCTAATGGTATTGCAATCATATTAAGAAATAAATACCAAAAAGATATAGATTAAAAATCTTATACTATAGTCACTATAATTAAATCTAGTAATTTTTAAGTTGCTTTATAATAATTAAAAGAAGGTGACTATTTAATGTTAAATTTTAAAGATAAATTATTAAAGTTAAAATTGAAAAAGTTTAGATCTATTAAGCAAAGATTTAATCAGTTGAAATTTAAGCATAAATTAGTTTTAGGGTTTTTAGCGGTAATTTTAGTTTTTGTAATAGGGTCAAGTATCAATATAATCTTTTTAAATAATATTGATAATCATGCTACTACTTTACGTAACTCTGGTGACAATATGTATTATATTTTGAGATTGTCTGCTTTAATTAGGGCCAAGTATATGGATGCTGTTGATATATCTAATAATGATCTACAAGCAATTAAACATTTTAAAAAGCATAAAGCCCAGACTGATAAATTGATTGCGCAGTTACAAAAAAATATTAATAGTAAACGAGGGCAACGAGTATTAAGAGGATTAATTTCTGAAAATAATAATTTTGATAAGACTTTTATTAATCAGTTAATTCCTCTTTATAAGCTAAAGAATGGAGAAAAGACAGCGTATAATGGTAATCAAAGTTTTTCTTTAGCAATGTTTAAGGTAAATGATATTAGAAATGATTTGATTTATCTTAGTAGTAAATTAAGTGAGATATTTGTAGATAAAAGAATGAAGGCTGCAAATGATTTAACTCAAAATATAAAGTCTAGTTATAAATCATTTATAATAATTTTAGCAAGTACTATAGTAATAGCCTTTTTAATTATTACTTTGTTAGAGAAAAATTTAATTAATACTCTTCAAAAGTTAGTAGATTATAGTCATGAATTAGCAAGTGGTAATTTAAATATCGATAAATTAAAGATTAAAACTAATGATCAAATTGAAGAATTAGCTAAATCATTTAATATTATGGTTGATAATTTATCCAACTTGATATCTAATATAACTAGTACTAGTAACCAAGTTACTAGTTTTAGTCAACAATTATCAGCTTTAGCTACAGAAGCTAATTCTACTGTTCAATCAGCATCTACAGTAGTTGATCAAATGTCTTCTGGAGTAGACCAAGTTGCAGCGAGCAGTCAAGAGGTAATGGAGTTCTCCCATACAGTAACTGATATAACAAAAAAGGGAGATGACAAGATTACTAAATCAGCTATTAAAATGGAGCAAATTCATGATACTGTAGAAGAGATTTCAGGAGTAATTAATACATTTAATCAACAATCTAAACAAATTGGTCAAATCACTGAAATGATAAATCAGATTGCTGACCAAACTAATCTATTGGCATTAAATGCTGCAATTGAAGCAGCAAGAGCCGGTGAACACGGGCAAGGTTTTGCAGTAGTAGCAGAGGAAATTAGAGAATTAGCTACTGAAACTGCGCAGGCTACAGATAAGATTGAAGGTTTAATTGATGATATTCAACAGCAGTCTAAAAAAGCTAATCAAGTAATTAGTAAAGGTAAAAAAGTAACTTATCAAGGAGAGCAAGTGATAGAAGAGACAGGAGAAGCTTTTAATCAAGTTAATAATGCTGTAGCTGAAACAGTAAGTTATATAGAAGAAACAACAGCATCTACTGAGCAACTTGCTTCAGGTAGCCAACAAGTTTTAAATGTAACTGATGAAATTGGATTAATTTCTCAGGAGGTTAGTCAAGAAGCAGAAAAACTATCTAGTATGGCAGAAGATTTAAATAATTTATTACAAAATTTTGATGTTTAATTAAATATCATAGGAGGTATCTAGATGTCTAAAAATAAGATTGAAATTAATAATTTAGACTTTTACTATGGAGATTTTCAAGCATTGCAGGATATATCACTTGAGGTTCCTGAAAATAAAGTTACAGCTTTAATCGGGCCAAGTGGATGTGGTAAATCAACTTTTATTCGTACGATTAATCGGATGAATGATTTAATTGAAATTGCCATAACAGATGGTGAGGTTAAAGTAGACGGACAAGATATTTATCATCCTAGTGTTGATGTTGTTGATTTACGTAAAAGAGTAGGAATGGTATTTCAACATCCTAATCCGTTTCCAAAGTCTATTTATGAAAATGTAGCTTATGGTCCTAGAATTCATGGGATTAAAGATAAAAATAAATTAGATCAAATTGTAGAAGAGAGTTTAAAATCTGCTGCTTTATGGGATGAAGTGAAGGATAAATTAGATGCATCAGCTTTTGGGATCTCTGGTGGACAAAAGCAACGATTATGTATTGCTAGAGCATTAGCAATTAATCCAGATGTTTTATTAATGGATGAGCCCACTTCAGCTTTAGATCCAATTGCAACAGGAAAAATAGAAGATTTAGTTGATGAGTTAAAGCAAGATTATACAATCGTAATGGTAACTCATAGTATGCAACAAGCAGCTCGTATTTCTGATTACACAGCTTTTTTCTTTATGGGAGAGCTAATTGAGCATGGGCCCACAGAAAAGATCTTTGAAAATCCTGAGAACCAAAAGACAGAAGATTATATTACGGGTAGATTTGGATAAAATAATAAAACTTGCGTACAGAGGAGGCATAGATTAATGAGACAGAATTTTGAAGAAAAGCTAGAGCAGTTAAATCAAGATTTGTTAAAGATGGGGAGTATGGTAGAAGAAAGAATCCATCAAGCTATCACAGCTTTAAAGGAACAAGATATTGAATTAGCTACAGAAGTAGTTGAAAATGATGATGAGTTAGATGACTATGAGGCTGAAATTGAACAAAAATGTATTAAGATGATTGCTTTACAGCAGCCTGTAGCTAAAGACTTACGACGAATTAATATGATTTCTAAAATGGCAACTGGTTTAGAGAGAATTGGCGACTTGGCCCAAAATATTGCTGAAATTGCTCAAGAATTAGCTGGTAAAGAATTAATTAAACCATTAGTTGATTTACCAAGGATGGCTGAGATAGTTCAGCAGATGTTAAGAAATGGTTTAGATGCTTTTGTTAATTCTAATGTAGAATTGGCTGAAAAGGTAGGAAAAAGAGATAAGGAAGTAAATGAATTAGATGATCAAATTTTAAGAGAGTTATTAACTTATATGATGGAGAAACCTCAGGCAATTAAACAAGGGAATAAATTAATGTTTGTCAGTAAGCATTTAGAACGCATTGGAGATAATGCTAAGAATATTGCTGAGGAAGTAATTTATATAGTTACTGGAGAAAGAGTACATTACTAGAAGAATCTTAGGGCTTAGCATAGGCTAGGCTCTTTTTGTTTTTTTTGATTTTTCTAAAAATTCAAAAAATATATTTTATGATTGCAAACATGTGTTTCATCAAGTATAATTATATAAGACATATGTTTGTTTTATTCGAACATAAATCAAGGAGGAGAAAAAATGTCGAAGGAAAAAGTTGAAAAATTAAATTTTAGACTAGGTAGTTTAGGTGGAGCAGTACCGATGTTATTTTTTGTGTTTTGGGCTATTTTTATATCTGTTCAAGGGGCTGCTGATACTAATGGATTAATTGTAGGAGCTTTAATAGGATTGGCTTTAGGTATGTTTTTAGTTAAAGATAAGTGGGATGATTATTGTGAAGCAATTTTTACTGGTATGTCTCAAGAGGTTGGAGTAGTAGCTATTATAGCTTGGTTTTTTGCTGGGACTTTCGCTCAAATTTTGCAAGAAGGTGGATTAGTTAAAGGATTAGTTTGGGTGGCAAGTGCTACTGGTGTAGAAGGTGCATTATTTGTAGTTGTTACTTTCTTATTAGCTGCTTTATTTTCTACTGCAGTAGGAACCGGTTATGGTACTGTAGTAGCATTTACAACATTAATGTATCCAGCTGGATTGATTATGGGGGCCCATCCAATTGTTTTATTTGCAGCTATCTTAAGTGGAGCTGCTTTTGGAGATAACTTGGCCCCAGTATCTGATACGACAATTGTTTCTGCTGTAACACAAGAAACAGATGTACCAGGAGTAGTGAGGTCTCGATTTAAGTATTCTATTTCTGCTGCAATTCCATCATTAATTTTATTATATGTTTTTGGTGGTGCTAGTGGTGATACAGGAGTTAGTGCGGCTAAAGCTGCTGAATATATGGCTAATTCAGCCAATCCTAGTGGTTTATTATTCTTAATTCCATTTGCATTAGTAATTTATTTAGCTATGAGTGGAAATCATTTAATTGTTTCTTTAACCTGGGGAATTATTACTGCTTCTGTATTAGGATTAGGCAGTGGATTAATTAAGATGCAAGACTTGTTATATGTTAATAGCCAAGCAGGTGTTGTTGAAGGTGCTATAGTATCTGGAGTAGTGGGATATGTCCCAATGGCTATTTTAATCTTATTAATTGTAGCAGCTGGCTATATTATGGAGATTGGTGGTACAATGCAAGGTATGAAAAAATGGTTAGCAAACAAAGTTAAAGATAGTGCTTCTCGGGCTGAACTATCTATGTGGTCTTTAATTGCTGGTTTGAATGTATTTATCACAATTAATACAGCAGCTGAGATTGCTGCTGCACCTTTTGTAAAAGAGGTAGGAGAGGATTTTCATATTCATCCTTATCGTAGAGCTAATTTATTAGATGCAACTTCATCAGCTTTAGGTTATATTTTCCCATGGAGTGCAGCAGTATTATTAGGCTATAGTACTTTAGAGAATATGGCTGGACAATATGAATTTATAAAGTTAATTGATACAACTCAGATTTGGCCTTATGTATTTCATGGTTGGTTCTTAGTTGCTATTATGTTTATAGCATCAATTACTGGTCTTGGTAGAAGATACATTGGAGCAGATGGCGAACCAGTAAAAGAGTTACCACAAGGAGTAGAATTAGGATTAGAAAATGAAGTTACTTCTTCATAGATAAGAAAGGCTCTGGCTATTAGCCGGAGCCTTTTTATTTTGTGTTCTTTAACATATTAGACATATTTTACCTTCTTTCTTAATAAAATTTAGGTAATCAGAGATTTATTTCTGATAGAAAGGAGGTTACAAGTGCGGCATAGTTTTCAGCAAGAGTTAAAAGAGCTAAATGATAATTTAGTTAAGTTAGGAATTATGGTTGAAGAAGCTATTTATTATGCTATTAATTCTTTGCGGTACAATAAGAATGACCTGGCACAACAAGTAATAAATAATGATAGTAAAATAGATGATTTTCAATTAAACATTGAAGAAGAGTGTACTCAGTTGATTGCTCTCCAGCAACCTGTAGCTAAAGACTTAAGGAGAATAGTTTCTATCTCTAAGATAAGTAGTAACTTAGAGCGGATTGGTGATTTGGCTCAAAATATTGCCCAGATAACTTTAGAATTAAATCCAACAAGATTACCAAATGATTTATTACAGTTAGCAGAAATGGTATATAAAATGGTTTATCAAACTTTAACTGCTTTTGTTGGAGATAATATTAGGTTAGCTCGAAAGATAGCACGATGGGATAAAGAAATTGATAAATTAGAGCAAGAACTAACTGAAAAATTATTAAAACAGATGAATAAAAATCCTCAGTCATTAACAACTAAGAATCACTTATTATTTATTATTCGCTATTTAGAACGTATTGCAGACTATGCTACAAATATTTGTGAAGAAACCATTTATATGTTAAAAGGAGTCAGGGAAGAATATTAATAAGTTGTAATTTAATCAAATTATTAGGAGGTATTATAGCCTTTAAGAAGAATATCATTAATTACTAATAAAATAATTATATAAACTAAAGGCAGGGTAGATTATGAGAGATTTTGGACAGATAAGTTATCCTAAACAAGAAAAAGTTAATCATAAAAGGAAACGTGGAATTGTTGTATGGAGTATATTCTTTTTAATTTGTGCTAGTTTAACTTCTTTAGTAGCAATAAATCTACTAGGTTATCACTCTTCTAAAGTGGTGACAGCAAGGTACCAAATGTTAAGAAAAGAATTTAAGACTAACGGGTTGTTAATTAAAGATGAAGAAGTTACATTTGCTTCTCAATCTGGAAGGTTAGAACTTAATGTACCAGAGGGTACGAGACTAAGTGCAGGTAACAAGATATTGACTATTTATAATGGTCAACAAAAGGATGAACTTTATAATTATAAAGCAGGTATTGTAAGTTATAAAATTGATGGATTAGAAACTACTTTGACTATAAAAAGTCGAGATGAATTAACTTACAAATCTTTTAAAGAATTAAGAAGCTCTATTAGTAAAGTAGCAGAAAATGATATAGTGAATATAGGACGTCCATTATTTAAAATCATTGATAATTTTAAAATTTATTTAGCTGTATTATTACCGCAAAATAAACTTATTAGTTATGAAACAGGTGATAAGGTAGAGATAGAATTTAATAATTTTGAAGTTAGAAACTTTCAAGGGGAAATAGATATGATCTTACCTGATAAACCTCAAAATGTAATGATTATTAAACTAGATAAATTTATTCCTCTGTTTGTAAAGTTACGTAGAGCAGAAGTTACAGTAATTAAGGAGAAGTATTATGGGCTTGTACTTCCTAAATCAGCTTTGATTAGAAATAAAAATCAACAATTAGGAGTTCAGGTACAAGGTTACGTTAAAAATTATTTTCAAGAGGTAGAAGTAAAAGCAAGGATAGATAATAAAGTGGTAGTTAAGGGAGTACTTCCAGGAGATAAAGTCTTATTAAATTAAATGGGAGGATGGTGGTTGTATGGAGAAGATTTATATTTTAGATACTAATGTAGTTTTACATGATCCTAGAGCAATATTTTCTTTTGAGGATAATCAAGTTATGATTCCAATGGCTGTCATTGAAGAAATAGATGACCAAAAGAAAAGACAGGATTCGGTAGGCCAAAATGCTCGAATCTTTTCTAGGTATTTAGATGAATTAAGAACTAAAGGGGATTTATCTCAAGGAGTTAATCTTAAAAGTGGAGGAATATTAAAAACAAATTTATCTCATCATTTAAGTTCAGAATTGCCACCGGAGTTAGATATCAATAAAGTTGATAATATTATTTTAGCCCATTCTTTAAGTATTAGTAAAGAAACTGATCTACCAGTAGTCTTGATCTCTAAAGATGTTAATTTGAGAATTAAAGCTAATGTATGGGGCATAACAGCTCAAGATTATGAAACAGATGTGGTAGATATTGATGAGCTTTATTCAGGAATGAAAGATATAAAACTTCCTTCTGAAAAGATAGATCAATTCTTCACTGAAAAAGAATTAAAAGTTAATGATTTAAAAACAGATAAATTATTTCCTAATCAATTTATTAATTTAGCAGCCCAGTTAGACAATTCTCAATCTGCTTTATCATTTTATGATAGTAAACAGGGCATAATTAGGCCCTTTATCTTTAATACTAATGATGTATGGGGCATTCATCCTCGTAATAGAGAGCAAAGATGTGCTTTGGAGTTATTGCTAAATGATCAAATTAAATTAGTTACTTTAGTGGGAAAAGCAGGAACTGGAAAAACTTTATTGGCTCTAGCTGCTGGGTTACAAAAGGTAGTTGAGGCAAAGGATTATGAAAAGTTAATAGTTGCTCGACCTATTGTACCAATGGGTAAAGATCTAGGCTATTTACCAGGTAGTGAAAGGGAAAAACTAAGACCATGGATGGAACCCATTTTTGATGTGCGACCAGTTGTAGCTTGAAAAGAGTTACCTAACTTTTGATAATGTTAGAACTAAGAGACCAAACCAATCAAATGATGGGGTAACGCCCTGAAGGGTTGGCATTAATACTCCGAATTGCACCATAGTAATTAAGTACTATGATGTGATAAGCTCGGTGAAGTCGGGGGAAGGTTATCGTAATTATACGAAAGCTACCTTAGTCGGGTGGTATAACTGATACCTCGGATGTCCACAAAACACCTAAGATAAGAATGGTTCGTTAGAACCTGACGAACTTCCGAATGTACGGGTCTAAAATGGGAATAACTAGAAATGGTTATATCAGCTAAGTCTGGGGTATAGAGGGATGAGTAAGGATATCGTATATGAAAAATCCTAATACACTTAAAGGGTGTATTTTATTCTATACAGGCTTATAGGAAGTATCTAAAGGTGTATGTAAAGGATAAGGTCTCTTGGAACTGGGGAAACCAACAATATTGAGGTCTTAATACCTGTGAAGTAGTGATATGTAACTCATAACATATCTTAATGTTGGTGATAGTGTTGGCATTAAATAGCCAATAGTCAAAAGTCTTAACTACTAGATATATCATTTTGTCATAAGGTTCTTGTGAGACTAAGAAAGGCGAAATCTTTTCCTGTAAGGGAGGAGAAAATAACCGACTTATGGATACCTTGGAAGGAAGTAGAATTGAGAGTAAGAAAGCAAAGTTAAGATATAATGAATACTATGGAACCCAAGAGATGTTTGATGAACTATATAGAAGAAGTAATAAAGGTCATAACTTCAAGAATTTAATAGAGCTAATTACAAAGCGTGAAAATATATTACTAGCATATCGAACAATTAAGAACAATAAAGGAAGTACTACTAGTGGAGTAAATAACACAACAATTAATAATATAGCTAGCTGGAAAACGAATGAGTTAGTGAAATATGTTAGAAATAGATTGGAATATTATGTACCACAACCAGTAAGAAGGGTGTATATTCCAAAACCTGATGGAAGGAAAAGACCATTAGGTATCCCGACAATGGAGGATAGACTAGTACAACAATGTATCAAACAGGTTTTAGAACCTATTTGTGAGGCAAAATTTCATAATCACAGTTATGGTTTTAGACCTAATCGTTCTACCAAACACGCAATAGCTAGAAGTATGTTCTTAGTCAACCAAGTTAAATTACACTATACAGTAGATGTTGATATTAAAGGATTCTTCGATAATGTTGACCATGGTAAATTATTGAAACAAATTTGGTCTATGGGAATCCATGATAAAAAATTTATATCAATTATTAGTGCTTTACTAAGAGCTGAAATAGAGGGTGAAGAAATACCTGAAAAGGGAACACCTCAAGGTGGAATAATTTCTCCTCTTTTAGCTAATATAGTGTTAAATGAACTAGACTGGTGGGTCTCTAACCAATGGGAAACCTTTGATACAGACTTTAATTATAAACGACAATGCCATAAAAATAGAGCATTAAAGAAGACAAATCTTAAAGAATGTTATATAGTAAGATATGCTGACGACTTTAAGATATTTTGTCGGGACTATGAAACATCTAGCAAAATGAAAGTAGCAATAATAGAATGGTTAGATGAAAGATTAAATCTTGAAGTTAGTGACAAAAAGACTAAGATTACTAATCTCAAAACTAATTATTCAAAGTTTCTTGGGATTAAATTTAAAGCCATTAAAAAGGGTAATAGATATGTTTGCAAGTCTAATTTAACACAGCATACAAAGGATAGATTAACTAAAAAGTTGAAACAACAAGTTAAATCTATTGAAAAGGATACAACAGCTAAAGAAGCCTCAAAATTAAATGCTATGATATTAGGAATGCACAACTATTACTCGATGGCAACACATGTTAGTTTAGATTTTGGAGACATCGCCTTTCAAGTCGCAAGAACATTAAAGAATCGACTTAGAACAAATTTAAGTGAAAAGGGACACATCTCTAGGACATACAAGAAATTCTATGGACATTACAACTTTAAGCCTTATTATATAGCAGGAATTAAAATATTTCCAATTAGAGGTGTAATCACAAAACCACCGAACAGTTTTCAACAAGATATATGTGATTACACTAAAAAGGGTAGGGAGAAAATTCATAATAATTTAAAATATGCAAGTCCGCACATTTTAAATTATTTAGTTAAAAACCCTATCAAAGGTGAAACTGTAGAATATAATGATAATCGTATAGCCAGATATTCAGGGCAAAATGGTTGTTGTTATATAACAGGAAAACCATTAAATATTGGAAATATAGAATGCCATCATAAGAAAGCTAGAGATGATGGTGGTGGAGATAACTATAGAAATTTGATTCTAGTAACACGAAATGTTCATAAATTAATTCATGCGAAAAATAAGGAAACAATTTGTAAATACCTAGAAATGCTTGAGAGTTGGCTAGACGATGATACCCTAAGTAAGCTCAATAAATTTCGTTCTAAGGTAGGAAATGATTGTATCGAAGTAGCTTAAGACTTTGATGGAACGCCACATGATAATGAAAATTTCATGTGTGGTGTGGAACGGGGGAAAGGCTGGAGATAACATCAAAAGCTTACCTATCGTTATAATATGGAGTATTTAGTTCGTGGAGATAAAAGAGATCCTTCTGATGTGATAGCTGATTTAGAGGAAATGAATCTAATAGAATTAGAAGCATTAACATATATTAGAGGCAGGAGTATTCCTAATCAATTTATAATTGTTGATGAAGCTCAAAACTTAACTCCTCATGAAATAAAGACGATTATTACGCGAGTTGGTAATGATACTAAGATCATTTTAACAGGAGATCCTTATCAAATTGATCATCCTTATTTAGATACTAATAGTAATGGTTTAACTTATGTAGTAGAGAGAATGAAAGATGAAGAGATAGTAGGACATATTACTTTATCAAAAGGGGAAAGATCAAAGTTAGCTGAAATAGCTGCTATTTCTTTGTAGGGGTTTGAATTATTTGGCCCCTACTTTTATAATATAGGGAGGAGGGGGTAATATGCAGCAAGTAAAAAAACGTCTAAAAAGGATTAAAGAGAGAGTTAAAGAGGCTGCTCTAAAAGCTGGACGTAATCCAGAAGATATTAAAGTAGTAGCTGTATCTAAAACTCATAGTTTAGATAAAATAAAACAAGTAAGCCAGGCAGGAATAATAAGTTTTGGAGAGAGTAGAGTGCAAGAACTAAGAGATAAATATGAAACAATGCCCCATTTGGATTGGCATATGATTGGACATTTACAACGCAATAAGGTTAAGTACTTGGCCCGGATGAAAAACTGCAAATTAATTCATTCTGTAGATAGTTTAAGGCTAGCTAAAAAGATAGAAGATCGAGCTCAAAAAGCTGACCGTCAAATGAATGTATTAATCCAAGTTAATATTGCTAAAGATAAAAATAAATATGGACTTGCTCCAGAGAAAATAAATGATTTTTTAACTAAAGTAGCGACTTTAGATTATTTGCAAGTAAAGGGGTTAATGACTCTTGTGCCCTACGTAGATGACCCTGAAGAAGTACGCCCTTATTTTCGAGAGTTAAGGGAATTATTTACAGAGATTAAAGCTAGGCAAATTTCAGGAATTAAGATGAAAGAATTATCAATGGGGATGACAAATGACTTTGAAATAGCAATTGAGGAAGGGGCTACAATTGTACGAATTGGTAGAGGAATCTTTGGAGCTCGAGATTATAAATGATGGATTTAATAGATGAGGTAGTAGCTAGTGCTGGTAAAGTCTTTGGCTTTTCTAATCCCCAACTATCGACAGTAGAAGAGAATGAGTCTCAGGTGATTGAAACTAAGACTAGCTTAGAAAATGAAAATGTAACAATTATAGAACCTAACTCATTTGCTGAAGTGCAAAAAATAGTTGATAAATTAAAGGATAATAATTCAGTTATAATTAGACTATATAAAGTTGAGCCTAAGGATGCAGTTAAGATTATTGATTTTATTAGTGGGGCTGTTTATGCTTTAGATGGTAGTTCAGAAAAGATAGGAAAGGATGTATTTTTATTTGTTCCTTCTACAGTCCAAATAACTTATGATGACTAAAGGGGTGTTTTTATGGTAGAAAAAATAGGATTTATTGGAGCGGGATCAATGGCTGAGGCATTGATAACAGGAATCTTAGAGGCTGAATTGTTTTCAGCAGATAGAGTCTATATTAGTGATATTAACCAAGAGAGAGTAGAAAGTTTACATAATAAGTATCAAGTACAGATAGCTAACAATAACCAAGAATTAGTTAAGCAAGTAGATTATATTGTACTAGCTGTTAAGCCAAGAGTAGTTAAGAAAATATTAGGTAGGGTAGGACAACAGATTAGGCCTTACCAAAAGCTATTTTCTATTGCAGCAGGAGTAACTACTAAACAATTAGAGAAGCACTTATCTACTGATGTACCAGTAGTGAGATTAATGCCTAATACGCCTGCTTTAATTGGTAGTGGAGCTACGGCTTATACTTTAGGTCAAGCAGCTACTGAAGATGCAAGTAGAGTGGTAAAAGAGATCTTTAGTTCTGTAGGTTTGATAGTAGAAGTAAAAGAGGATTTAATGGATGCAGTAACAGGATTAAGTGGTAGTGGTCCGGCATATATTTATATGATTGTAGAAGCCTTATCAGATGCAGGTGTTAATGTAGGCTTACCTAGAAAAGTTGCTTCTAAATTGGCTATTCAGACGTTGTTAGGCGCTGGAGAAATGGTACAAGAGTTAGAAAAACATCCTGCGCAATTAAAGGATTTAGTAACATCTCCTGGAGGGACAACTATTACTGGATTAAAAGAATTAGAGAAAACAGGTTTACGCTCTAGTTTATACCAAGCAGTAGAATCAGCAACAGCTAAGTCAAAAGAATTGAGGGGAGAGTGAGAAAATGTTTGTATTAATCAATTTAGTTAATCTAGCTTATAAAGCTTATAGTTTTATTTTATTAGCTCGAATAATAGCTTCATGGGTTCAACCACCAACTGACCATCAATTTATGCGTAAGTTTATGCGTTTTATCTACCAAGCAACGGAACCAGTTTTAGCACCTATTAGACAAATGATTCCTTTACCAGGAATTGATCTATCACCATTGATTGCTTATTTGGCCCTTGATATTATTAGAGATGGATTAATTCAGTTATTATTATATTTAGCTTAAAGAAGTATTAAAAAAGTAAAATAAATAGCTGATGCAAGTTATATAACGGAGGGATTTAATGTTTAATAAAGAGAAACTATTAAGTCATTTAGATAGTAAAGAAGCTAGTAATGTAGATAAGATATTAGATAAAGCTGAATTAGCACTTATAGATCATAAACCTACTTTCACAGATTTTTTAAATCCACGTCAATTATATATAGCTAAGCCGGTTTTGGCCCAGATTAGAGATTTAAAGTATTTAGAGTACGGAGGTTATAATAAAGCCGAGAGAAAGATGCTGGCTTTAGTTCCTGACTATTACATACCTGATATGATTGATCCACCTTTAACTGTATTAAATATTACGGGCCAATTCAAGTTTCAACAAGTTAGTCATCGTGATTTTTTAGGAGCTATTTTAGGAACCGGGATTAAAAGAAAGAAAGTAGGTGATTTAGTCCTTTATAAAAAAGGGTGTCAAGCTATAATAGCCGAGCAGATAAAAGATTTTATAATGTTAAATCTAGAACAAGTGCACCAAATAGGTGTACAAGTAGAAGAAATTTCTACTACAGAATTGAGAATTGAACCACAAAGAACTAAAGAAATCAGAGATACTGTTGCTTCATTGCGGCTAGATTCTGTAGCTAGTTCTGGTTTCTCTACTTCACGCAGTAAAATGAGTAAACAGATAGAAAAAGGTAGTGTGAAGGTGAATTGGAAGATAGTTGATGATACCTCTTATATGGTTGATACAGATGATATTCTGTCTATAAGAGGGAGAGGGAGAGTAGAAATAGATGAGATCTTAGGTAAATCACGCCGAGGTAGGATTAAATTAAGATTAAAACGTTATCTATAGGAGGAGCAAAAATGTCATTAAATCCAGAAGATATTTATAATAAAGAATTTAATAAAACATTTGGGTTATGGTCTTATGATGATCAAGAGGTTATTGAATTTTTAGATTTGGTAGCAACTTATTATGAAGAAGTATTAGAAGAGAATACAAGATTAGAGAAAAGAGTAAAAGAATTAGAAAAAGAGGTAGATAGATGTAAACAAGAACAGATTGCTTTACAAGAATCAGTTCAAGAAACAATAAATACAGCTAAGAAAACAGCAAGCAGTAAAAAAGAAGAAGCAGAAAGAAAGGCAGAATTAATTATTGAAGAGGCAGAAATTAAAGCGGATAAAATTATTAAAGATGCTCAAGATAAGGCACAAGAGGAATATCAACAGTATAAAGAACTAATTCAATCTAAAAAGTTATTTAAGATTAAGTTTAAAACCCTATTAAATTCTTATTTGGAATTATTGGATGATGAAGAAGTTGAATTAGAGATTATTAAGGATAAAATGAAGGGGGAATAATAAATGGGCCAAAGAATAGCAGTGGTAGGAGTAATTATTAATAATCGAGAAGTAGCTGCCAAAAAAGTAAATGATATTTTAAGTCAGTATGGAGATATAATTGTAGGCCGGATGGGGATTCCTTATCAAGGTAAAGATTTAAATATTATTTCTTTAATTGTGGATGGAACTAACGATCAACTAGGGGCATTAGCAGGAAAGTTAGGAAATATAAAAGGAGTTAAGGTTAAGACAATGATTGCGACTTAAAAGCAATTAACAATTGACAATTGACAATTAGAACCCCTTAAAACCTTTATAAACCAAGGGTTTATACGATTTTGAAGTTTAATTGTAAATTGTTCATTGTCCATTGTCAATTGCTCTTTATATCAATTAAGTATCATTCTTAAGTCGGAGTTATAAACTAATTTAAAGTGAGGGAAGATAGATGAAGTTAGGAATTATTGGAGCAATGGAAATAGAGATAGAATTATTAAGAGATGATTTAGAGCTACAAAATACATTGCATAAAGCAGGGATGGATTTCTATCAAGGAATTTTGCATGATAAAGAGGTTGTATTAGTTAGAAGTGGGATTGGAAAAGTAAATGCTGCAATCTGTACTCAAATTTTAATTGATCAATTAAATGTAGACCAGATTATTTTCACTGGAGTAGCAGGGGCTATTGATACGACTTTAGAGGTTAAGGATATAGTAATATCTACTGATCTAGTACAACATGATATGGATGCATCTGCTTTTGGTCATCGAGAGGTGGGGGAGATACCAGAGCTAGATAAAGTTTCTTTTGCAGCTGATAAAAATTTAATTTCTTTAGCAGAAGATATAGGAGAAGAAGTAACTAAACAAGAGGATATTCAAGTGGTAACAGGACGAATTTTATCTGGTGACCAGTTTATTGCTAATAAGAATAAAGTAAAGGAGCTTAAAGAAACATTTGGTGGTTTCTGTACTGAAATGGAGGGAGCAGCAGTAGGACAAGTAGCTTATTTAAATGATACTCCATTTGTGATTATTAGGTCTATATCTGATAGTGCAGATGAAGAGGCTGATATTTCCTTTGATGAATTTGTTAAGGTAGCTGCTAGCCATTCTTACCAGATAGTTACTAGGATGTTAGATAGGCTATAATGTTTAATCTTAAATAACAGTTGACGATTAGATGTAATTATAATATAATGAGTTCAAAATGAATATAGTTTATAGGCGAAAATAGAGGAGAGTAAATATAGTGAAAATTATAGCGAACTAGGGATGGTGGAAGCCTAGGAATAGAAGCAATATTGAAGATCACCTCTTAGCTATTTTTTTGAAATTCAAGTAGAAAGAATCGGCCACAGACCGTTATCCTGTATTGAGTGGCATATTATTATATGCTAATTAGGGTGGTACCGCGATTATAATCTCGTCCCTTCTGGGGAGGGGTTTTTTATTTTTTTGTTTATAATAAATAGGAATTGTTAAATTAAAAAAGAGGGGTGTAAAAAATGGGTTATAAAGACACTTTAAATTTGCCTGATACGGAATTTCCAATGCGGGCCAATTTATCTGAACGTGAACCTAAATTTCAAAAGTTTTGGCAAGAGAATAATATTTACAAAGCAGCACTAGAACAAAGAGAAGGAAAAGAGCAGTTTATTTTACATGACGGTCCACCATATGCTAATGGGGATATTCATATCGGACATGCTTTAAATAAAACCTTAAAGGATGTTGTAACTAGATACTATCATTTACAAGGGTATCAAAGTCCTTATGTTCCAGGGTGGGATACTCACGGGTTACCAATTGAGCATAAAGTAACTAGTGAATTAGATAAAGATGAGAGAGAAAAACTATCTATTCCCGAATTAAGAGACCAGTGTAAAGATTATGCTCTAAATTATGTTGAGAGGCAAAAAGGGCAATTTAAAAGGCTAGGAGTCTGGGGTGACTGGGATAACCCTTATATTACTCTTCAACCAGAGTATGAAGCTAAGCAAATTGACGTTTTCGGTAAGATGGCTTTAGATGGATTATTATTTAGAGGTTTAAAGCCTGTACACTGGTGTACAAATTGTGAGACTGCTTTAGCCGAAGCAGAGATTGAATATGAAGATATTAATGGTCCATCTATCTTTGTTAAATTCCCTGTCAAAGAAGGTAAAGTACTAGGTGGAGAAGAGTTAACAAGTGATGATTATGTAGTAATCTGGACGACTACTCCGTGGACTATTCCAGCTAATCAAGCTATTTCTATTCATCCAGATTTTGAGTATGTAATAGCTGAAACTGAGACGGGAAGATTAGTAGCTGCTAAAGAATTAGTAGCTGAGATGATGGAAATTTGTGATATTGAAGATTATAAAATTGCAGCCGAATTTAAAGGTGAAGAGTTAGAAGGTGTTATTTGTAATCATCCATTTTTTGACCGAGAGTCACCATTAATTTTAGGAGATCATGTTACGCTAGAGCAAGGTTCTGGTTGTGTTCATACAGCTCCAGGACATGGTCATGAAGACTATGTAATTGGGCAAGAATATGATTTGGATGTATATGCACCAATGGATGATAAAGGTGTCTTTACTGAGGAAGCTGGAGAAGATTTTGTTGGTAAGCATTATGATAAAGCCAATATTAAGGTTACTGAGTTATTAAAAGAAGATGATTTATTAATGAATTTAAACTTTATTGATCACTCTTATCCACATTGCTGGAGATGTAAAAATCCAGTTATCTTTAGAGCTACTGAACAGTGGTTTGCTTCTGTAGAAGATATTAAAGATGAAGCTTTAGATGCTGTTAAGGAAGTAGATTGGTACCCTGAGTGGGGAGAAGGAAGACTAGCTAATATGATTGAAAATCGCAATGATTGGTGTATTTCACGCCAGAGAGTTTGGGGAGTTCCAATTCCTATCTTTTATTGTGATGATTGTGGTGAGCCATTAATTACAGAAGAAAGTATTGCAGCTGTTAAAGAATTATTTGCTAATGAAGGGTCTGGTAGTTGGTACCAAAAAGATGTAGATGAAATCTTGCCAGAGGAAATTAGTTGTGGAGATTGTGGTCATAATGACTTTACTAAAGAATATGATATTATGGATGTCTGGTTTGATTCAGGGGCGAGCCATGCTTCTGTACTAGAGAATTATGATATCTTAGATCGACCAGCTGATTTATATTTAGAAGGAACTGATCAGTATCGAGGTTGGTTTAACTCTTCTTTACTAACTTCTATTGCTGCTAGGGGAGAAGCTCCTTATAAAGCAGTTGTAACTAATGGATTTACTGTCGATAAAAATGGTAAAAAGATGTCTAAATCAGTTGGTAATGTAGTTTCCCCACATGAAGTAATTGATCAATATGGAGCAGATATCTTAAGGTTATGGGTTGCTTCTTCTAACTTTAAAGAAGATGTTAGAATTTCTGATAAAATCTTAAGTGAAAATTCTGAAGTGTACAGAAGAATCAGAAATACTGCTCGTTATATTTTAGGTAACTTATCTGATTTTAATCCGCAAGAAGATGCAGTTGCTAGTGAAGAACTAACTGAGATTGATCAGTGGGCACTAATGAAGTTACAAGAATTATTAAAAGTTGCTGAGGATGCTTATGAATCTTATGAATTCCATAAAGTTTATCATGCTGTGCATAACTTTTGTACTGTAGAGATGAGCTCTTTCTATATGGATGTACTAAAGGATAGATTATATACACTAGCAAAAGATGATCGAGTGCGTCGATCTGGTCAGACTGCTATGTATGAGATTTTAATTACTCTAACTAAGATTGTAGCACCAATTTTAGTTCATACAGCAGAAGAAATTTGGCAAAACCTACCTGAAGGTAAGGAAGCTAAAAGTATCTTCTTAACTGACTGGCCAGAAGTTAATGAAGAATATTTAAATGATGAGTTAGCTGAGAAGTGGAGTAAATTCTTAGAGATTAGAAAGGATATTTCTAAAGCAATCGAATTGGCCCGGGAAGAAAAAGTAGTAGGCCATTCATTAGATGCAGCAGTTAAATTATATCCTACTGAAGATCAGCACCAGTTATTAGATCACTTTGGAAATTTAGCTGAATTATTAATAGTTTCTGATCTTACATTAGCTACACCAAATGCTGAAGCTAATGAGGAAAATCTTTATACAGGTCAAAATACAGATATTAAAGTAGCAGTTACTCAAGCACCAGGTGAAAAATGTGATCGTTGTTGGAATTATAGTCCAACAGTAGGTCAGAATGAAGAGCATTCTGATATATGTGCAGAATGTTTAGAAGTTGTTAAAGAGTTACAATAAATTAAAGGCTTGCAATTTGATTTCAAATTGCAAGCCTATTTGCTTTTTTATCAATATTAAGCCTGAACTTAACTTGAAAAATGTCTTAGAAATATGTTATATTATTAAGTAGTTTAAAAAACAATAATCAATATAACTTTTACAGATAATTACATATAAAATCGAGTATACTGTAAGGTTTAATTTAGGGGGGATAATTATGTCAATCGAATTGATTAATATTGGATTTGGTAATATTGCAGCAGCAAATAGAATTATTGCAATTGTTAGTCCTGAATCTGCTCCCATAAAAAGGGTCATTCAGGATGCAAGAGATAGAGGGATGTTAATTGATGCTACGTATGGTCGAAGAACTAGAGCTGTTATTATTACTGATAGTGATCATGTTGTCTTATCAGCTGTTCAACCTGAGACCGTTTCTCAACGTTTAAATGATGACGCTAACAGTGATGATTAATTTGGAAGGAGCGAAAGTGAATGCTTGAACAAAAGGGAAACTTATTTATTCTATCTGGGCCATCTGGAGTAGGTAAGGGAACAGTCTTAGATGCTCTATTAAAAGACTATAATGATATATGTTATTCTATATCAACTACTACTAGAGAACCTAGAAAAGGTGAAGTTGATGGTGAAGATTATTTCTTTGCTTCAGAAGATGAATTTAAATCTTTAGTTAAAAAAGATGAATTTTTAGAGTGGGCCAAGGTACATAATAATTATTATGGGACACCTAAAAAATATGTTGATAAAACTTTAGAAGCTGGGCAAGATGTTATTTTAGAAATTGATATTCAAGGTGCTAAACAGGTTAGAGATAAGTTTGATGGTGGCATTTTTATTTTCTTAGCGCCCCCTTCTTTAAAAGAATTAGAAAGCAGAATTAATAAGCGAGGTACTGAAACTAAAGATGCAATTGCTACTAGACTAGAGAATGCTAATAAAGAATTAGAGGAAAAAAAGAATTATGATTATTTAGTTGTTAATGATCAGGTAGAAGACGCAATTAAGAAAATTGAAGCCATTATTATTGCGGAAAGATGTAGGCTATAAATTTAAGGAGGTACTAATATGCATTTATCTGAACCACATTTAAGTGAAGTTTTAAAAAATGGTAGTTCTAAGTTTGCTAATATTTTGGTTGCAGCAAAGAGGGCCAAAGAATTGAAGGATGGAGCAGATCCGTTATTAGAAGAATATGATGGAATCAAAGATGTTTCTAAAGCTTTACAGGAAGTTGCAGCAGGTAAAATAGAACCTAATTTAAATAAAGAATAGGTGTAAGTTATGTTAAAAAATAAAACTATTGTGGTAGGGATTACTGGTGGGATTGCTGCTTATAAAGCAGTAGAGATTACAAGTCGCCTTAAAAAGTTAGGGGCAGAGGTTCATGTAATTATGACTAAATCAGCAACTGAATTTGTTAAACCCTTAACATTTCGGGCAATAAGTCATAATCCAGTAACAGTTGATATGTTTGCTGAACCTCAAACTTGGGATGTAGAACATATTTCATTAGCTAAACGGGCTGATTTAATGTTAATAGCTCCTGCTACTGCTAATCTTATAGGGAAGATAGCAAACGGAATTGCTGATGATATGTTATCTACTACCGTTATGGCTACTCAAGCAGAAGTTGTTTTATCTCCAGCAATGAATGTAAATATGTATCAAAATCCAATTGTACAAGAGAATTTATCTTATCTAGAAGATAAAGGTTACCAAATAATTGAAGCTGATAAAGGTTATTTAGCATGTGGAGATGAAGGTAGAGGGAGATTCCCTAAACCGGAAGAGATTGTTAAAACTTGTTGTGCTTATTTATTAACTAAAAATCAAGTTGACTTAGCTGGTAAGAAAGTATTAGTTACTGCTGGTGGAACTAAAGAGACTATAGATCCAGTCCGTTTTCTAGCTAATCACTCTTCTGGTAAGATGGGCTATGCTTTAGCTAGAGCTGCAAGAGCTAGAGGAGCAGATGTAACTTTAATTTCTGCTCCTACAAATTTAAACCAACCTAAGGGAACTGAACTTATTGAAGTAACGACTGCTGCTGAAATGTATCAAGAAGTAATGAATTATCAAAGTGAAGAAGATATAATTATCATGGCGGCTGCAGTAGCTGATTATAGGATTTCAGAGGTGGCAACTAATAAAATTAAGAAGAATGATGAAAAGTTAGAATTAAAGCTAGAGCGGACTAAAGACATCTTAGCTAAATTAGGTCAACTAAAGCAGCCTAAGCAAGTGTTAGTTGGCTTTGCAGCTGAAACTAATAATTTATTGCAGTATGCTAAAGAAAAGTTAGAGGCTAAAAATGCTGATTTAATAGTTGCTAATGATATTACAGGGGCTGATATAGGATTTGGAGCTTCTGATAATCAAGTTACAATTATTAGTACTAAAAGTAAGCGAAAAATTCCTCAGGCTAATAAACTAAAAATTGCTACTCAAATTTTAGATGAGGTTAGTAAGCTATTAGAGGAGGAAAAATAATGAAAGAAGTTGAAGTAGAAAGCTTTAAATTGGATCATAGAAAGGTAGATGCTCCTTATGTTAGAGAAGCTGGGAAGATTATAACCCCTAGTGGAGATGTAATAAAAAAATATGATTTAAGGTTAATGCAGCCTAATCAAGGGGCAATTTCTACAGCAGCATTGCATAGTCTAGAGCATTTATTAGCTAAGTATATGAGACAAAGAATAGATAATATTATTGATTTATCTCCAATGGGGTGTCGAACTGGTTTTTATTTAAGTAAAATTGGAGAGACTAGCCTTGAAACAATAGAGGAAGCTTTAGTTACTTCTTTACAAGAAGTATTAGCAACTAAAGAAGTTCAAGCTACTACAGCTAAAGAATGTGGAAATTATCGGGATCATTCTTTATTTGGAGCTAAAGAATATGCTCAGCAAGTTTTAGCAGGGTTTAAAGAGTAGTTTCTTGACAATTAATAGTAGTTAAATTATAATTAATGGTAGTATAGTTGTAAGGTAGAAGGTAATTAGTAGAAAATAAAAACCGTAGGGTAGTAGCTAAAGAAGCAAACTATAATTAATTCCTTGGAACCAAGGGATAGCTATGCCCACTTCTTTTGAAGTGGGTTTTTATTATTAAAGGAGGAGTTAAAAAGATGAGTAGGAAAGTAGTTTATTTATTAATTTTATTATTAGTAGTAGGTCAAGTAGTAGGATGTAGTAGTCAAGAGGCCACTAAAGGAGATAAAATAAAAATTGGAATTACTCAAATTGTAGAACACCCTGCTTTAGATGCGGTTAGAAAAGGTTTTATGGATGAATTAGCTAAACAGGGCTATAAAAAGAAAGATGTAGTTTATGATTATCAAAATGCTCAAGGAAATATGTCAACGGCTCAGACTATAGCAACAAATTTGGCCCAAAGTAATTTAGACTTAGTATTAGCAATTGCTACGCCAACAGCTCAAGCAGTAGCAAACCAGATTAATAATACACCGATTTTATTTTCAGCGGTAACTAATCCTAAAGGGGCTGGATTAGTAGATAATTATCAAAATCCGACTGGAAATATTACAGGAACTAGTGATTTAAGTCCTGTTGGTAAACAGCTTGAACTCTTTACAAAGCTAAATCAAGATATTAAACAAATTGGTATTATTTATAATTCTGGTGAAAGTAATTCAGTCTTTTTGGCTGATCTAGCTAAGCAAGAAGCTAAAGAATTAGGTTTAGAGATGGTTTCTGCTACAGTTACTACTAGTAGTAGGGTTTATCAAGCAGCTCAATCATTGGTAGGTCGAGTTGATGCTATCTATGTACCAACGGATAATACAGTTGTGTCTGCTATTCAATCTGTTATTAAAGTAGCCAATGAAAATAATCTACCATTAGTTGTAGGCGATAATAATTCTGTTAAAGCTGGAGCACTAGCTACTTTAGGAATTAATTACTATAAATTAGGACGTCAAACAGGTCAAATGGCAGTTAAGATATTAGAGGGAACAAAACCAAGTCAAATACCAGTGGAGAGAATTAAAGAAGCAAACTTAATGGTCAATCTTAAGGCTGCTAAAAAGATGGATATCAATCTGCCTGATAAATTAATTAAGCAAGCTAAGAAAGTAATTAAATAGAGGTGGCAATTATGAATTTAAATATACTATTAAATCCTATAGAACAGGGACTAGTATTTGGTGTTATGGCTTTAGGTGTTTATCTTAGTTTTAGAATTCTTGATTTTCCTGATTTAACAGTAGATGGTAGCTTTCCGTTAGGGGCTGCAGTAGCTGCTAAGTTAATTTTAGCAGGACAGCCTCCTTTATTAGCAACACTTGTTGCTTTTGGTTGTGGTATGCTAGCAGGAAGTGTTACTGCAATTTTAAATACTAAGCTAAAGATTACAGGTTTATTATCTGGTATTTTAACGATGACTGCCCTATACTCAATTAATTTACGGATAATGGGGCGGGCTAATATTCCTTTATTAGGTCAACCTAAGGTGTTTGGATTATTTGAATTTTTGAATTTATCTTCTCGGATAAATACCTTGTTATTCTTTATAGTTTCTGTAGCAATCACTAAATTAGCTATTGATTGGTTTTTAAGCACAGAATTGGGTTTAGCTTTACGAGCTACAGGTGATAATAAGGATATGATTAGAAGTTTAGGGGTTAATACTGATAATACAGTTATATTAGGTCTAGCTTTATCTAATGGGCTTGTTGCTTTAGCTGGAGCTTTGGTAGCTCAATACCAAGGTTTTACAGATGTGAGAATGGGGATTGGAATGATTATTATAGGTCTTGCATCAGTTATTATTGGTGAGACAGTGGTTAAAAATAGTACTATTAAGTGGGCTACTTTAGGAGTTATTGTGGGCTCAATTGTTTATAGAGCGGTAATTACTTTAGCATTAAGAATGAATTTGAATCCAAATGATTTAAAATTAATTACATCTATACTCGTAATTATTGCTTTAGGAGCACCTACTGTTAAAGAGAAATGGAGTAGAAAAGAGGTGTTAACAGATGCTCAAGTTAAGCAAGGCAAAGAAAGTATTTAATCCAGGTACCATTAATCAAAATGTTGCTTTACGAGGGATAGATTTAACGTTAGATGAAGGAGAATTTGTAACAGTAATAGGTGGTAATGGGGCTGGAAAGTCTACTTTATTAAATGCAGTAGCTGGTAGCTATGGGTTAACTACAGGACAGGTCATAATAGATAATCAGGATTTAACTTCTGCTGCGGACCATCAACGGGCCAATTTAGTTAGTCGTGTTTTTCAGGATCCGCTACAAGGAACAGCAGCTAATATGACAATTGCAGAGAATTTGGCCCTAGCTATCAAACGAAAAGCCAAATTAAGTCTAAGCAGAGGAGTTACTAAAAAGCGGAGAGAAAAATTTAAAGAAGAGTTAAGTATTTTAGAATTAGGTTTAGAGGATAGATTAGATGATAAGGTAGGGCTATTATCAGGTGGCCAACGTCAAGCATTAACCTTAGTCATGGCAACAATTGAAGAACCAAGTGTTCTATTATTAGATGAGCATACTGCTGCTTTAGACCCTAAAACAGCAGAAAAGATTACTAAGATTACCAAAAAATTAGTTAAGCAGCATAATCTAACAACTTTAATGGTTACTCATGATTTAGAGCAAGCACTAGAATTAGGTAGTCGAACAATAATGATGGATAATGGTCAGATTGTACTTGATGTAGCTGGAGAAGAGCGAGCGACAATGACTATTAATGATTTATTAGAACAATTTAATCAAGCTAGCGGTCATAAAATAACTAATGATCGGATTTTATTGGCCCAATAGGTCATAATAAGATTATTTTTTTAATAATTACTTGACAATGCACTTTCAAAGATGATATTTTATTATTCAGAGGTTAATAAGTGGCGAGGATTTATTCTTTAAATTAAAAAACGGTATACTATATTCTGTATAAGAGGATGTGATATACCCTTTTTTAATTGGGAGGATTAAACTATGACAAAAGGTCAAATAGAAGCAGAAATCAGTAATGCCTTAACACAATGGGAAAAAGAGTTTTTAGGTCGAGGATCTGTTATGGTCAAGACAGATATTCTTCGGGATACGATAATTGTTGTTTTAAAGGGGATATTAACACCTGCTGAACATAAGCTTTCTGAAACAAAGGAAGGCTTATTATCTGTTAAAAAAATTCGTGCTAATTTAGTAGAAGCAGGTAGAGAGCAATTAGGTGAAATTATTAAAGAGAAGACCAGTGAGGAAGTAGTTATGTTTCATACTGATATTAGTACGCAAACTGGCGAACGAATTATGGTTTTTAGATTATCCTCTGATTTAGAGAAAAAACTGAATTCTTAATTAGAGTGATTCGGGAGATTTTCAAAAGTCCATTTTAGAGGGCAGTTGAAAATAAATCGATTATCTTCTAATATAATTTAGTAATAACTAATGATAGTTATTTAGTCTTAGTTTAGAAGTATTATAGATTTTAATATCGTATGTAGTAAGAATCATATAAAAATAAAAATTGAGTTGACAGGTAGAAGAAAGGTATACTATACCAGTCGAATGCAGGTCAACACCATAGTTAACTAATTTAATTTTAGTTAATATGGTGTTGGCCTTTTTTAGTTAGATACAAAATTGTTTTATTAGGTAAATTGATTATATTTGAATTAGCTAGCTTAAAATTATCTATAATAAGGGGTGATAATAATCTAATGCAGTTTTGAAGAATAATATTAATGTAAGAGGTGATATAGAAGATAACTTTTAGAATTAATTTCTTGGTATAATTATTATTTGTTATGTATAAACATTGATGAATTTAGCTTTATATGGTATTATAATTTTAATTAATTAAATTATTAGATAATGAGGAGGAAATAATTTTGGCAAGTATAGTAGAATCGAATAATTCTAAAGAGAGCAAAAGATGGATTTATATTCCATTGGGACTTATAATATTTATGTGTATGGGAACAGTTTATTCTTGGAGTGTTTTTAGGAAACCATTACAGGAGTTTTTTAATGTAGGAGCAACTGAAAGTGGTTTACCATATATGTTATTTTTGGTATCTTATGCAATAGGGATGCCAATTGCAGGTGGGTATATTGATAAGTACGGGCCAAGAATCATGACTATAATTGGTGGATTATTTGTTTCAGTTGGTTGGCTTTTATCAGGATTTGCTTCTAGTATTACAGTATTGTCTTTAACTTATGGTGTAATTGCTGGATTAGGAGTAGGAATAGCTTATGGTGCTCCAATGGCAGTAGCTGCTAAGTGGTTTCCTGATAAAGAAGGTTTAGCAGTAGGATTAACTTTAGGTGGTTTTGGACTATCACCTTTTGTAACTGCCCCAGTAGCTAACTGGTTGGTAACTAATTATGGTCCTTTTGCAACATTTAAAATTATAGGAATAGTCTTTGCTATCATTATTACTGTGTTAGCTATTCCATTAAAATTTCCAGAAAATAATTTGGAATCTAGTGATGATGCAGAAAGTAAAAGACAAAATGTTAATTTAAGTACAAAAGAGATGTTAAAAACATCAAGTTTTTATGGATTATGGATATGTTATGTTATAGGAACTTTAATAGGATTGATGGCAATTGGGATTTCCAGTCCTGTAGCAGAAGAAATAGTTAATTTAGATGCTAGTACTGCTGCTTTTTTAGTATCTTTCTTTGCTATTTTTAATGGGGTTGGACGACCTATTTTTGGTGGACTTACAGATAAGTTAAATCCTAAGAAGGCAGCTTTGATTTCTTATTCTTTGATAATTTTGGCTTCTATTTTAATGTTGAATGCTGGGCCAGGAGATACTATTTTATATAGTATTTCATTTGCTTTATTCTGGTTAAATCTAGGTGGTTGGTTAGCTATAGCTCCGACTGCTACTGGAAGCTTTTTTGGACCTAAAAATTATAGTAAGAATTATGGTTTTTTATTTACTGCCTATGGTGTAGGAGCTATACTTGGAGGTTTACTTTCAGGTAAGATTAGGGATGTTTTAGGTAGTTATATATATGTCTTTTACCCAACAATTGGTTTTGCAATAGTTGGAATAATAGTTGCAATGTTTATGCTAAAAAAGCCTACAACGGAAAAATAATCTTTAGCTATAGGAAAGGAGTAGATTTTTAAAAATCTACTCCTTTCTTTATTTATAAGCAGAAAGAGAATATAATTTATTGATAGTAACTAGTTTATATCCTTTTTGTCTTAAGGTTTTAATGATTATTGGTAAGGCTTTAATGGTAGGAGTTAAATCTTGGCTTGGCCCACCAGCAGAATGGAAGAGGATATTTGCTCCATCATGAATTTTAGGTAAGACACGATTTATGATTTCTTCTTTTGATTTGGCTTTCCAATCTAAGGAATCAATAGACCAGTGAATAATTTTATAATCTGTCTGCTCTAATTTGTTTAATAAATCATTAGAAATAGCTCCATAAGGAGGCCTTAAAAGATTAGTTTCATAATTTATGATTTCTGAGATTGTCTTTGTAGTATTGTTTATTTCAGAATTAAGTTCAGATTTGTTTAATTTAGTTAAATTAGCATGGGACCAGCTATGGTTACCAATTGCATGTCCATCAGCTTTTATCTTTTGGACTATTTTAGGATTTTTCTTAGCTAATTTCCCTAACAGAAAGAAGGTAGCTTTAGCATTGTATTCATCCAATACATCTAAAATTTGTGGAGTATATTTTTTATCTGGTCCATCATCAAAAGTTAAAGCAATTTTTTTTACTGTTGGCCCTCTGCGAAATACTTTTTTGTTTGATTTAAATGAAGCAGTCTTTTGTTCAGGAACTTTGAGGAATTGATTAGGATAAATTAAATTTGGATGACTAATATTATTCAGTGTTACTAGCTTAGAAATAGTAGTATTAAATCTTTTGGAGATTTGAAATAATGTATCTCCATCTTTAACAGTATAAGCATAACTAGTACCTGCTGTAGAAAATAAGATGAGTAGTATAAATATAAGAAATAAATTTGTTTTAGTTGATAACAACTAGTCCACCCCCTTTTAGGACAAGAATAGAATAACATATATAATACTAACTTAGCAAGCTGTAAATTTTAGTAATCTGATTATGATAAATATTATCAATATTGACATAACTTATTAGTTATGATATGATTATCTTAGTCAATTAAATAACTGAAAATGCATCGAGAGTAGTGGAGGGACAGGCCCAAAGAAGCTCAGCAACCGCCTTTAAAGGGAAAGGTGCTAATTCCTGCCAGGAGTTTTCTGGGAGATGTATAATTTAATTACTTATCTCTCCTGACAGGGGAGATTTTTTATTTTGTGCTATAAAATATTGCATATTGCAAAGAATAATCTTACTAAGTGATTATTAATTGAATTTATTGGAGGTAATAATATGTTAGAGAACAAATCACTTTTCACTTCTGAATCAGTAACAGAAGGCCATCCGGATAAAGTGTCAGACCAAATATCAGATGCTATACTAGATGCAATTTTAAAAGAAGATCCTCATGCTAGGGTAGCTTGTGAAACAACAGTTACTACAGGGATGGTTTTGATTTCAGGAGAAATTTCTACTGAGTGTTATGTAGATATTCCTAAAATTGCTCGTAAAACAATTAAAGAAATTGGTTATACTAGGGCTAAGTACGGATTTGATGCAGAAACTTGCGCTGTATTAACATCTATTGATGAACAATCTCCTGATATTGCTATGGGAGTAGATGAATCTTTAGAAGCTAAAGATAGTGGAGAAGAAGAGATTGGAGCTGGTGACCAAGGGATTATGTTTGGTTATGCTACTAATGAGACCAAAGAGTTAATGCCTTTACCAATTACTTTATCCCATAAATTAGCAAAAAGATTGGCTAAAGTTAGAAAAGAAGGTATATTAGATTATTTAAGACCTGATGGTAAAACACAAGTTACAATAGAGTATCAAGATAATCAACCAGTTAGAGTGGATGCAGTTGTGATTTCTACTCAACATCATCCTGAGATTAAATTAAAGGATTTAAGAGATGATTTAATAAAGTATGTAGTTAACCCAGTGATTGATTCTCAATTATTAGATGGTGATACTACATATTATATTAATCCAACTGGTCGATTTGTAATAGGTGGTCCTCAAGGAGACGCTGGCTTAACTGGTAGAAAGATAATTGTTGATACCTATGGTGGGATGGCTCGTCATGGAGGAGGAGCATTCTCTGGTAAAGATGCTACAAAAGTAGACCGTTCTGCCTCTTATGCAGCCCGTTACGTAGCTAAAAATATAGTAGCAGCTGGTTTAGCAGATAAATGTGAAGTTCAGTTATCTTATGCTATTGGTGTAGCTCATCCTGTTTCAATTATGGTTGATACATTTGGAACAGCTAAAATTAATGAAGCTAAAATTGAAGAATTAGTAGATAAACACTTTGATTTACGTCCAGGACAGATTATTAAAGAGCTTGATTTAAGTCAGCCAATTTATCGTCAAACAGCTGCTTATGGTCATTTTGGTCGTCCTGATTTAGATTTACCTTGGGAAAGAACTGATAAAGTTGATATTTTAAAAAAGAAGCAATAAATTAAGGAGGTAGTAAAATGGGAAGAATTATAGAACCAATTAAAGAAAGAAGATCTATTAGAAATTATAAGAATAAGGAAGTGTCAAAAGAGAAGATTAGAAAGGTGTTAGAAGCTGCAAATTGGGCTCCTTCTAATGGTAATAGCCAACCTTGGGAGTTTGTTGTAGCTAAAGATGAATATGCTAAAAAAATTAGTAAAGTATTTTATGATTGGGCCAAGGATTATATTCCTAATGCAGATTATATACCAGAAGAAAAGAAAAAAGCTATGTTAGAGTACTCTAAAGATTTTGGTGGAGCACCAGTCCAGATTGTAGTAACCTATCAAACTGGTGAAGATGAAATTGAGACTGAAGAATCTTTAATGGCTGCAAGTGCTGCTATTCAGAATTTAAGCTTAGCAGCTTTAGAAGAAGATTTAGGAACAGTTTGGATTGCTGGTCACATTGCTCATGCAGATAGAACTAAAGAGATTATAGATTTAGCTGAAGATAAAAAAATTGCTGGTATTATCCCAATTGGGTATCCAGATATAGATCCAGCTGCTCCACCCAGAAAAGACCCAAATTTAGTTGAGAAGGTCAAGTGGTTAGGATTTTAATAAAGTAAATTGCCCGTGCTTCTAGTTTAGAAGGGCGGGTTTTTTATAGGAGGGAGAAGATGACTAAATCATTAGAAATTTTAATTATGTTTGACTCTAATTTTACTGCTGAGCAATTAAATAAGTTACAAGAAATAATCCCTAATGGAATAGTAAATAATGTTGCTTATGATAATGTTAGTGTGGAAATGCTAAATAGAGCAGATATTATCTTTGGTTGGCCCACAGAGGAAGAACTACAAGAAGCCAAAAACTTACAGTGGTTACATTTGCCCAGTGCAGGAGTAGATGAGTATGCTAATCAAGATTTATATCATAGTTCAGATATTATAGTAACCAATTCTAGTGGTGTGTATGGTCTACCAATTGCTGAGCATGTTTTTAGTTTGATCTTAGCCTTCAATAGAAATCTACCTCATTATCTAAAACAAAAGCAAAAGAAAGAATGGCACCGCAAGGAAACGCGCAAGGATTTATGGGAGTCTACAATTGGCATACTTGGTCTAGGGGATTTAGGAAGCAAAGTTGCTAAAAGGGCTAAAGCTTGGGAAATGAAAGTGGTTGCTGTTAATCGAACTATAAAAGAAGCACCAGATTATATAGATTGTTTATATGATCCTACAGGAATCGATCAATTATTAGCTCAGTCAGACTATATTGTCTTGGCCCTACCTCAAACTGAAGAAACCAAAGGAATAATTTCAACTGCAGAGTTAAAGCAGATGAAAGAAGATGCTTTTCTTGTTAATGTTGGTCGAGGTTCACTAATTGATCAACCAGCTTTAATTAAGGCGTTAAAAAAGGAGTGGATAGCTGGAGCAGGATTGGATGTTACTACCCCTGAACCATTACCTAAAGATAACCCTTTATGGGAATTATCAAATGTAATATTAACACCTCATTATTCTGGTAATTCCCCGACTAATTACCAACGTCTATTTAATATATTTAGTAAAAATCTGAGACATTATATTACAGAAGAATCTTTAGAGAATGTAGTAGATTTTAAGGCTGGATATTAATACTAAAAAATTATTATTAATAGGAACTTTATCCCTAGTAGTTTAATATAATAAAATAAGACTGCTTATAGAAAAGAGGGGATAAAGATGTCTAGTAATCAACTTTCAATTCGGGATTCTTTTAAATTTGCTTGGAGAATTCTAAAGAATAACTTTTCTGTATTAGTTGGCCCGTTGGTATTATGGGGGGTAGTCTTTTTATTAGGACTATTCATTCCTAGAGGAACTTCGATTTTATCTTTTATAGCAGGTTACATTAGATTACTAGTTACATTAGGAATTGCTAATTTATTATTACAATTATATGATGGTTTAAAAGTCAGCTGGGAAGATATGATTTTTAATCAGCAAGTTTATGTTATTTTATTTTTATTATCTGCGGTTATTTATTTAACTTCTGCTTTATTGACTACTATAGCAGGCTTATTTAATAGTATGATTGCCAGTTTCTTATTAATGGGGTTAGGGGTATTTTTATTTATTAGGTTCTTTTTAGCAGGATATTTAATTATAGATAAAGATTTAGCATTGATAACTGCTTTACAGTTAAGTTATGTATTAACTGAGGGAGTAGTTCTTAAATTGCTTATTTTGTGGTTATTGACTGTAGCACTTAACATATTGGGAATTTTTCCAGGTTTATTGTTAGGTCTGATATTTGTCAGTACTCCACTTAGTTTAGGAGCAACAGTATTTATTTATCGCAACCTGTTAGAAAGATTAAACTTTAATTTTGAAGAACCTATATTTATTCAAGATATAGATTTAAATGATTAAATTTAACTTAAGTGATATAAAGCTTCACTTTTAATTTACAATTAACAATTGACAATTGACAATTAGAACCCCTTAAAACCTTTCTAAATCAAGGGTTTATACGATTTTTAAGTTTAATTGTAAATTGTTCATTGTCCATTGTCAATTGCTCTTGATATCAATAATATTTCACTAATAAAGGAGAATAAGAAATGGAAAAAGCAACTTTTGCGGCAGGATGTTTTTGGGGAGTTCAAGCCTTATTTGATAGACTAGAGGGAGTAGAATCTACTAGAGTGGGTTATATTGGAGGAAATATTGATAATCCAAGTTATGAAGAAGTATGTACAGATAAAACCGGACATGCTGAAGCAGTAGAAATAATTTATAATTCAAGTATAATTACTTATCAGCAATTACTAGAAGTTTTTTGGGAAAATCATAATCCAACAACTTTAAATAAAGAGGGATCAGATGTAGGAACTCAATATAGGTCAGCTATTTTTTATCATAACCAAAAGCAGCAAAAGAAAGCACAGCAATCAAAAAAAGAATTAAATGCTAGTGGAAGATATGATGATCCAATTGTAACAGAAATAATATCTGCTACTAATTTTTATGAGGCTGAAGAATATCATCAAGATTATCTTAAAAAGAATCCAGGATCTTGTCATATATAAAAGGGTTGGCTGCCCAACCCTTTTTATAAATTTAATAATCTGATCCTAAAATCAATAGTATAAGGATTAAGAAGACAACATAAGCACCATCATCATAGACATTTCCCATATTTTACACCCCCTTATAAAAGTTATTCTTTATTAGTCACTTAAGAGTAACAAGATTAGGACTAAGAAAACAACAAATACCATATTATCATCATAATGGGCCATATTCTGTCACCTCCTTCTCTTGTTTGTATATAATATGAAGTTAACACATTTTTTGTTAAAGAATGATATAAATTATTTTTGATTATTATTAACTAAAATAAAATTGGGTGTATTAAATTCATCTAATCTAGGGGACAATAATAGAAACTGTGATAAAGGTGAGATATTATGCTAAATAGATTTAAGGATTTTCAAAAGAAAAGAATGGAGATATTTCGTGAGATAGTAAAGCAAGGCTGGGATGAAAAATTAAGTAATTATAATCTAGATGAATTAGCTAAAGAAATAAAAGAAAAGTATAATTATCAAGATAAGGATATGACTTTTATCAAGGATCATATTAGAGTAGCTTTAGGTCTTGATACAAAAGAAGATATGAACTTTTCGAATGAAGCTCAAGCGGCACTTAATCATGGACAAGTAAAAAGACCTGTAGTTAATAAAATAGAGGGAGCTTGTCAATATTGTGGTAAAGAGTTTGAAACAAATGATTGTTATGAGTCTTGTAAGTATGAGGCTCAGATGTATAAAAGGACTAAAGGGCCAATTATAGTTAATGATAAATGCTTAAGTTGTGGTAATTGTGTTTCTAGTTGTTCGTTTGGTGCTATAGCTGATAAAATAGAATTTGTTCCTTTGCTTAAACTACTAAAAGATGAAACGACCCCTGTATATGCTACAGTTGCCCCCTCAATAGTAGGGCAATTTGGTGATGATATTACTATGGGCCAATTAAGAACAGCTTTAAAAATGCTAGGATTTAAGGATATGATAGAAGTAGCTTTATTTGCTGATATGCTAACAATTAAAGAAGCCTTTGAATTTAATGATTTAGTCAATAAGCAAGGAGACTTTTTTTTAACTAGCTGTTGTTGTCCAGTCTGGATTGGTTTAGTAGAGAATAATTATCCTCAACTTTTTGAACATATGTCTCCTGCTTTATCACCAATGGTAGCTTCAGGTAGGGTTTTAAAAGAACTTTATCCAGAAGCTAAGGTAGTCTTTATTGGCCCGTGTATAGCCAAAAAGTCAGAGGCTAAAGAGGAAGAGTTTAGAGAAGATATTGACTTTGTATTGACCTTCAATGAATTAGAAGAAATTTTTAAGGCTATTGATATAGATTTTAATCAATTACCAGGAGATGAAAAGGACCAAGCTTCTTTTGCAGGAAGGGTTTATGCTAGAACGGGTGGAGTAAGCTTTTCTGTTAAAACAGTAGTCAATAGAATAGCCCCCCGAAGATTAATTAAATTTAATGCTAAAAAGGTTGATGGAGTAGGAAAATGTAAAGAAATATTAGAGACTTTAACCCAAGAAGAAGAAATTGATGCTAACTTTATAGAAGGAATGGGTTGTGAGGGAGGTTGTGTAGGAGGGCCAAGAACTAACATTGAGGTAGATAAAGCAACTAATATGGTAAATGAATACGGAGAGGACTCCCTAATAATGACCCCATTTGATAATATGAATTTAATTAAGATTTTAGAAGAGTTAGGTGCTGATGATATTGAAGAAATAGCTAAAGATGATAAAATATCATCTCTTTTAACAAGATAAAAAACCAGGGCCAATTATGGTACCTGGTTTTTTTATTGTTAGATAGGATGGAGTTGATATTTAGGTTAATTATCTGTTATAATGTTACAAGCTACAGAAAGGAGTCTATTGATATGAATACAAAAAAGAGTTGGACAAGATTTGTAGTTGGATTAGCTATTGTAAGTATCGGACTAGTATTAATTATTAAAGCCAATTTAGGAGTTTCTCCTTGGACAGTATTTCATATTGGTTTAACTAAGTATTTTCCGCTAACTGTAGGAACAGCTGGTCAAATAACCGGTTTAGTAGTAATTATAATTAGTTTTATGGTTGCTCGTGTAAAACCAACTTTCGCTACTATTATTAATATTTTATTAGTTGGTTTTCTAATTGATTGGCTGATGCCTCTGGTTCCACATCCTACTACTATATTTATGAAATATTTATATTTAGCAACAGGGATAATTATCTTTGGTAGTGGAGCTGGTACTTATATTTCAGCGCAGTGTGGTACGGGACCTAGAGATAGCTTAATGATGGCTTTAGATGAAAAATTAGATTTTAAACTAGGCTTGATTAGAAATGGAATTGAGTTGATTATTTTAGTTGTAGGTTATTTTTTAGGTGGTCCGGTAGGTATTGGTACGATTTTTACTGCTTTAGGAATTGGCCCGATAGTAGAGTTTTCTTTAAATTTAATGAATACTTTATTTAGTAATTCTTATCTACAAGCTAATAGTTAAGGTGTGATCATTTTGTAATTCAATTTACACGAGGTAAGGCAAATGATATAATGATTGTACTATATTATATTATGTAAGTTATTTATGAAGGGATGGAATTATATGTTTAAATCTAAAATAAGCGGATATATTATTTGGTCTTTATTATTTTTACTATTGGGGTCTATAATCCCACTAATTAAATTTGGAAAATTAATAGTACTTACCATGATGCCCTTAATTATGTTCATAGGAATAACTTGTATGAAGTTTTTTACAGTTAAAAAAGATAAGTCAAGAATTACTATGGTAGATATAGATAAAATGACAGGTTTAGAATTTGAAAAGTTTTTGGGGGTTTTATTCTCTAAGCAAGGTTATCAAGCCGAAGTGACACAAGCTTCTAATGATCAAGGTGCAGATTTATTAATTAAAAGATCTAGTAAGCTTTTTTGGCGAAAGAATAAAACTGTAATCCAAGCAAAGCGTTATAAAAATAATGTAGGAAATAGTGCTGTACAGGAAGTAGTAGCAGCTAAAGCACATTATAATTGTAAATCTGCAATGGTAATCACCAATAGTAAGTTTACTGCAGCAGCTAAAAAATTAGCTATTTCAAATAAAGTTAAGCTGTGGGATAGAGATAAATTAAAACAAGAGGTTAAAAAAAATCCAGTTTCTTTTACAGACTTAAAGGGAGTAAACATGACATGAAGTTGTATTTAGATATTAAAACTAAAATATTTCTATTAATATTGGTCTTTAATCTAGTATTAATAGTAGCTCTAATTAGTCTTTCTTTAACTTTGTTTAACCAGGCATTTACTCAATTTGCAGTAGAAAGCCAAGCTATAAAAGAAACTTCTCAGGCAAGCAATCACTTAAGGGATACCTTAAATTTAGTTAATAAACAATTAATAGTAATTGGTCTGATAGCCTTAATTATTGCTATGATTTTAAGCTATATAATTGCTAAAAAATTTGCGGACCCACTAAAGAAGTTAAAGAATATTTTTATTAAAGGAGCTCAAGGTGATCTATCAGTTAGAGCTAGTATTATAAAGTCTAGTTCTGAAATTAAAGAAGTTGCAGATAGTTTCAACCAAATGATGGATAGGATAAGTGAACTAACATATCGTGATTTATTAACTGGGGTATTAAATTTTAGCTATTTTCAAGATAAGCTTAGTTTAGCCTTAGATAATTTGGAATCTGATGAAAAATTAGTATTATTTACTATAGGAATTGATGACTTTAAAACAATTAATGATAACTATGGATATCATACTGGAGATAAAATAATAAAAAAATTAGCTAATCGTTTGATAAGAAGTTTAGATGATAATGTAGTAGCAAGACATGGTGATGAGTTCTTTCTCTACTTTACTGAAAGTACTAAAAGAAGCCAAATTATTAATTTAGGAAGAGAAATTTTGGATAGAATAAATCAACCTTATGAAATTGAAGGAATGATTATTTATATTACTGCTAGTTTAGGGATTGCAATTTATCCTCAAGCAGGCACTACTAATCAAATATTAATCAAACATGCAAGTATGGCAATGCATCTGGTTAAAAATAGAAGCGAGCAAAAGATGGAGATTTATTCAGCTAATATGGAAGAAAAATTGTCAAAAAGATTAAAATTAGAAGCAAAATTACAGGAAGGCTTAGAAAAAGAACACTTCCTGCTTCATTATCAGCCATTATTTAATAGTAAAGCAGAAGAGATTGTAGGTGTAGAAGCATTAATTAGATGGCAAGAACCTGGAGTAGGTATGATTTCTCCGGGAAAGTTTATTCCCATAGCAGAGAGAAATGGTATGATAGTTAAAATAGGAGATTGGGTACTAAAAAGGGCTTGTAAACAATTAAAAAAGTGGCATCAACTTGGCTATGAAGATATATACATATCTATTAATATTGCGCCCCAACAATTTAGTGACGATGATTTTGTACATAAAGTAGAAAGTATATTATTAGAAACTAAACTAGACCCTAGTTATCTAGAGTTAGAAATTACTGAAAGGGCTACTATGAAGAATATTGAACATACAATCAATATGTTGGGCCAACTTCGGGAATTAGGTGTTAAAATTGCAATTGATGATTTTGGAACTGGTTATTCTTCATTAAGTTACCTAAAAGAATTTGCAATTACTAAATTAAAGATTGATAAGTCATTTGTAATGGATTTAACCACCAATAGTAAAAATCTTGCTATTACGGAAACCATTATTATGATGGCTCATAATCTTAATTTGGAAGTGACAGCTGAAGGAGTAGAAAATAATGGTCAATTAGAGCGTTTAAAGGAGCAAGGTTGTGATACCTTACAGGGATACTTTCTTAGTCTGCCTTTACCTGAAAATGACTTATTAAAGTTATTAAAAATAAAAAAATAATTTTTAAGGGGTACCATATTGGTATCTCTTATTTAATTTGTTAATATTATCTATAACCACTCCATATAATTAGTTATTAGTTAGGAGGGGTAAGAATGATTTTTCAATGTGTAGATTGTGATTTTCAGTTGGATTTATTAGAACAAAAGTATTATTTATGTCCTAATTGTGGCTCTAAAATGTATCAAAAGAAAGTATTGAATAAACTACAGGTAGGTAATAAAGGAGTTAAAGCAGTATTAGAGCAGTATCAAAAAAGGGTAGATAAAGATAAGTTAGAAGAATTGATTGCTAAAGAGAACAAGATAACTAAGAAGGCTAATAAAGCTGGATTAAGAAAAGTGAAAGACTACATTAAAGCATTATTTTCTTTAGTTAAAAACAATGGAGCATCTAATTATAATAAAACAATTGCTGGAGGAGCTTTATTATACCTGCTTAATCCAATGGATTTTATTCCTGATTTTATATTAGGGTTTGGATTAATGGATGATTTAGTTATAATTATGATAGCGGTTTCTATTATAGGGACTGATTTAAATAAGTACTTAACAACTGATTCAACTTTGAGTAACAACTTATTCTATTTAATTCAACCTAAAAGCGATTATATTAATAATCAATATACTGAACAAGAAGGAGTAAGGGTATTATATCTTCATCCTGACCAATTAGATGAATTTGGGTTACAAATTTTAAATAATAATTTAATCCAAACATCTAAATTATATGTAGGGCATCCTTATTTTTATAAGATTTTAATTCCCTGCGATAGATTTGATCAATATATAAGTAATGACTTAATTGATGAAGAAATTAGTCTGTTGGCTGCTTTAGGAGCTAAAAAAGTTAAATATCAAGTCCATAATTTTGAACAACTATCTTTATCAGGTGAGGTTGACTTTAATTTATTTGATCAAATAATTGCGGGAGAAGTTAAAGCACGTAAGAGAGGGTATAAATATACTAAGCAAGAAAAGAGTTTAGAATTTAATCAAATATCTAATTATAATCTAAATCAATTAGAAGAGTTGGTGTGGTATTTTACTCATCAAAATCAATTTAATGATATAATAAAAAATAGGGTTTTAACAGACTTAACCACAGAAGAGATTACGTTAGAGTATAGTACTAGTAATTTTTTAAATTTGGATACGAGAACTAAAATAAATCTTAAAGCAGATATTGATGGAAGGTTTAAAATGTCTAATGTGATTCATAAAAAAGTTAACTATAAGGTAAAATTTTATCCTAGACCACAAGTGGTAGAGAACAACCCTCAAGATTATTATAAGCAGGCTCAAACTAAGTTAAGAGAGCGGAGGATAGAATTAAAGGATAATTATAAGAAGTATTAACTTCTGTTAACAGCTAAAGTTATTCATCAAAAGCCAACAAGGAATATTAATTGATAACTTGAATAACAATAGTGGTAAGTTAAAGAGAATATTAAAAATTATAATTTAGAGTAATAGTTGAGACCTTATTTAATCTAGGAGGCGAAATAGTGAAAGGGTATATTAATAAAGAGACCATTAAAAAAGGATTAGAATTATCATTAGTTGTTAGTATTTTAGCTTTAGGAGGATTAATTTTATTTACTATAGATAAGCATACTATTGGCAAGGTATTAAGTATTAATATTTATTATTTAATTTTAGCAGTAGTTATTACTTTGCTAATGTGGACAGTAGGAGGTTTAAGAATTAAATTAGTTACTGACGCAGTAGGGGAGAGTATTTCTTTATTAGAGGCTGTTAAAATTTTTTTGTTGGGTGCTTTTGTGTCTAATGTAACTCCTTTTGCGTCTGGAGGTGGGCCAGCTCAGATTTTTCTATTACATAAAAGGGATAGAATTTCTGTAGGAAAGTCAACTACAATAATTGTAGTTCAATTTGCGCTAAGACTTCTATTTTTTGGTGTAACCACGCCCATTTTATTTTTATTTTTTAAAGAATTTATTAATCCAGGATTTATTCCAACCCAGATATTTAACATTGCTGTTTTAGTTGCAGCAGGAATTACTTTAATTATGATTTATTTTATTTGGCAACCAAAACAGGTTAAATCAGTAGTTGATAAGCTAAGAGATATTCCTTTATTAAAGCCCTTATTAAAATACCAGAGGGTGAGGAGTTTAATTGAAAAATTTTATCAAGAGGTAGAAGAATTTCATGACAGTCTATGGCAATTAACGAAATATAAAAAGTATAGTTTAATTTGGGCTGCACTTTGTACTTTAATCTATTGGGGTTTGTTTTTTACAATTGCTCCGATTATCTTATTAGGGTTAGGGGCCAAGCCTTTCTTTTTACGTTCTTTTATTGTACAAACAATCTTTTATTTTATTCTACCTTATATTCCTACTCCTGGTGGAAGTGGAGTAGCAGAGTTAGGTTTTGCTTCTTTATTTTCTAGTTTTGTACCGTCTGGACTGGTTGGTTTATTGTCCATTGTTTGGAGATTTTTAACTTTTTATTTGGTCTTAGGATTAGGTGGGATTATTTTATTGAAGATTTTAGCTAAATCTGCAGTAGGTTCAAGAGGTTAAGGAGGAAACTAATGAAGTATGTATCTATTATAGTTGATTTACCAGTTAAACAAGTCAATCAAACCTTTAGTTATCATATACCAGAAAAATTAGAGGAAACAATAGGATTAGGCAAGAAAGTAATTGTACCTTTTGGCCCGCGCAAAATTGAAGGATATATAGTAGAGATTAAGAAACAAGTTGAATTTGAGACCAAACCAATTATTAAGGTAGCAAGTGATTATTCATTATTTGATCAAGAATTACTAGAACTAGCAGAGTGGATGGCTAACTATTATCAATGTTATTTGATTTCTGCTTTAAAGGCAATTATTCCTAGTGGGAAGCAGCGGGTTAAGACTAAACGAGTTGTTAACTTGGCCCAATCAGATCAAGAGACGAATGAGATTATCTCTCAGTTAGAAAAGAGGGCTCCTAAACAAGCAGCAGTTCTATTTTATTTAGTAAAAAATCCAGCCCAACAATTAATTACTACTAATTTAGCTAAAAAAGTGAATACTAGTTCTGGTACCATAAGGAGATTATTTAAAAAAGGTCTAATAGATTATAATAAAGAAGAAGTAAAGAGAATTCCTTACCAAGATACTAATTTTAAAAAGACAACTCCTTTAGCTCCTACGCCAGAACAAGAAGTAGCACTATCTGAAATTAAAGCAGCTATTAATAGTCAATTAGATACAACTTTTTTATTAAAAGGAGTTACTGGTAGTGGAAAGACTGAGGTATATTTACAATCAATTTCTGAGGTTCTTAGCCAAGGCCAAGAGGCAATTGTCTTAATCCCCGAGATTGCTTTAACCCCTCAAACTATTGCCCGCTTTAAAGGACGTTTTGGAAAGCAAGTAGCTGTTTTACATAGTCAATTATCTTCTGGGGAACGATTTGATGAATGGCGGAGGATTAAAGAGGGAAAGGCTAAGATTGCTGTTGGAGCTCGTTCAGCAATTTTTGCTCCTTTTAGTAATTTAGGCTTAATTGTTATTGATGAAGAACATGAAACAACTTATAAACAAGAAGATCATCCTAAGTATCATGCTCGGGAAGTAGCAGTTAAAAGGGCCAAGCTAAATCAAGCAGTAACTATTTTAGGAACTGCAACTCCTTCTTTAGAATCTTATTATCGGGCTCAAAAGGAAGAGTACAAACTATTGGAGTTATCTAAACGAATTGAAGATCGTCCTTTACCAAAAGTAGAATTAGTTGATATGCGCCAAGAGTTAGAGGCTGGTAATAAACAGATGTTAAGTCGCAGCTTAGAAAAGGAAATAAAAGCAAGATTAGAGGTAGATGAACAGGTGATTATCTTTCTTAATCGACGTGGTTTTTCTACATTTGTGCAGTGTAGGAAGTGTGGTTATGTGATGGAATGTGATGAATGTGATGTTTCACTAACTTATTTTTCTCAATCTCAGATTCTTAAGTGTAATTATTGTGATTTTACAACAAAGATTCCAGAAGAATGTCCTGATTGTGGAAGTAGTTATATTAAATACTTTGGAGTAGGAACTGAAAAAGTAGAACGAGCTTTACAGGAAATATTTCCTGAGGCTAATATAGCTCGGATGGATCGAGATACAACGACTAAAAAAGGGGCTTATCAGCGAATTCTAAGCTCGTTTTCAGCTGGGGAAATAGATATTTTAGTAGGAACTCAGATGATTGCTAAAGGACACGATTATCCTAATGTTACTTTAGTCGGGGTTATTACTGCTGATACTGCTTTAAATCTACCTGATTTTAGGGCAAGTGAGAGGACATTTCAGCTGTTAGCTCAAGTAGCTGGTCGGACTGGTCGAGGAGCAAAAGCAGGGCAAGTAATAATTCAAAGTTATACCCCTGAACACTACAGTATTCAACAAGCTAAAGAACATGATTACCAAAGTTTTTATGAACAAGAAATTATCTTTAGAGAAGAAATGGAGTATCCTCCTGTGACCCATTTAATCAATATTATTGTAAGTGATAAATCAGAGGACAAAACAATTAAGGTAGCTCAAAGATTAGGGGAGATTATTAATGCTAAGTTAAAAGATACAGCAGATAAGCAGTTGCTTGGCCCCGTACAAGCTCCATTATCTAAAATCAGAGGAGAATATAGATGGCAGTTATTACTTAAAGGACGAAATTTAGAAGAGTTAAGACAGCTTAATCAAATGTCTTTGCAGGAGTTAGAAGAAGTTAAAGAGCTTAAAAGTGTTAAAATTAGTATTGATATAGACCCAATAGGAGTGCTATAATTAAATTAAGGATTGAGAATTTATGGAGGTGCTGATATGTCAATTTTAAAGATTAGAGAAGTTGGAGACCCAGTATTAAGAACAACAGCTAAAGAAGTTACAGAAGTTACTGATAAAACAAGACAGTTACTTGATAATATGGTAGAAACAATGTATGATGCTGAGGGAGTAGGATTAGCTGCCCCCCAGATTGGAATTTCTAAAAGAATTGTTGTCATTGATGTCGGAAGTGGTGTAGTAGAATTAATCAACCCTCAAATTATAGATAAATCTGAAAAGACTTATGTTGACCAGGAAGGTTGTTTAAGTATTCCAGGTGAAACTGGGAAGGTAGAGCGAGCCTTTGAGGTTACAGTTAGGGCCTTAAATCGAGATGGGGAAAAGTTCGAAGTAGAAGGTAAAGGACTATTAGCTAGAGCTTTACAGCATGAAATTGATCATTTAGAAGGAAAATTATTTACTGATAAAACAATTTGAATTAATTAAGAATGGAGGGATAGTATGGAAGTTGTTTTTATGGGAACACCAGATTTTGCTGTTCCATGTTTAGATGCTTTATGTCAATCTGAAGTTGCTAATCTAATAGGTGTTGTCAGTCAACCAGATAGAAAAAGAGGTAGAGGGCAAAAAAGACAGCCTACACCAGTCAAAAAGAAGGCATTGGAGTATGATATAGAGGTTTTTCAACCTCAAAAAGTAACTTCAGAAGAAGGAATTGATAAATTAAAAGAGTGGGATCCGGATTTAATTGTAGTAGTTGCTTATGGTCAAATTCTAGGAACAGAAGTTCTTAATTTACCACAAAAGGGATGTGTAAATGTTCATGCTTCTTTATTACCACAGTATAGAGGAGCTGCACCAATACACAGAGCAATTATTAATGGAGATCAAAAAACAGGGATTACTACTATGTATATGGATGAAGGTATGGATACAGGAGATATGATTCTAACAAAAGAGGTAACAATTACAGACCAAGATACAGTAGGAAGTTTACATGATAAATTAGCTACAACAGGGGCTAACTTATTGATTACAACGCTAAAAGAAATTGAAGCAGGAACTGCTCCTCGAAAGAAGCAAAATGATGGCCAGGCTACGTATGCTCCTAAAATTAAGAAAGAAGAAGGAGAAATTAATTGGAATCAAGAGGCTAAAGAGATTTGGAATTTAATTCGTGGGATGAATCCTTGGCCCGGAGCTTATACTTATATTAATGGAGAGAGATTAAAATTATGGGCTTCTCAAGTATATAGTAAGGATCAATCTAAAGAGATGATACCAGGGACTATTATTAAAACAGATACTGAAGAAGGAATAATTGTTCAAACAGGTCAAGGCCAACTACTATTGACTAAAGTACAGCCAGCAAGTAAGCAGAGAATGTCAGCTACTGATTATCTATTAGGATATGATTTACAGGAAGGGACTAAATTAGGCAAGTAATATATGCAAAAATCTAGTCGGCTATTTATCGGACTATTATTGCTGGTATTGACTGTAGTTGGAGTGTTAATAGGTGGTATTTGGTATTTAAATTTTTTTGGTTTTAACATATTAAGTCAGGGAGTTTTAGTTATATTAGGGATTATTATATCTTTAGTGGGAGCAATTTTGGTGTTAGGTGTGTTAGGGATTTTACTTACTAGTCGTCGAGGTAGTCCAGTTCCTATACTAGTGCTTCCTACTAAGATAGTACTTTCTTACTTTTTACCTGTGGTAATTCAGTTAGGGAAATTAATTGGTTTTGAAAAGGAAGAAATTATGTCTTCCTTTATTAAAGTAGGTAACCAATTGATTGATCCAGAGGAGTTAGATGTTAAGCCTGATGATGTTTTAATTTTAACGCCTCATTGTATTCAGTGGTCTGAATGTAGTTATCGAGTTACAAGTGATTTGGATAATTGTCAACACTGTGGTAGATGTCAAGTGCAAGATTTAATTGATTTAAAAGAAAAGTATGGGATTAATTTAGCAATTGCTACTGGTGGAACATTGGCTAGAAAGATTATTAAGGAAACTCGACCTAAGGTGATTGTAGCGATAGCTTGTGAACGTGATTTAAGTAGTGGGATGCAGGATGTTTATCCATTACCTGTTGTAGGGGTGGTTAATTTACGACCAAACGGACCATGCTTTAACACTAAGGTAGAGTTAGAGAAGATAGAAGAAGCTATAGAAAGGATTCTTAACTAAAAAAGAGGAGGGATAGTATGTTTCCATTTTTTTATGATCCGACGATGATTATTATAATTCCATTTATTTTATTTAGTGTTTATGCACAATATAAGGTTAAGTCGACTTTTAATAAGTATTTATCCGTAACTGCAAGAACCAACAAAAGTGGAGCAGATATAGCTAGAGAGTTACTAAGAAAAGAAGGGGTTAGTGATGTGACAGTAGAGCAGACTCAAGGTAGACTATCTGATCATTATGATCCACGGTCTAAAACACTTCGTTTATCATCAGATGTCTATCGTGGGAGCTCATTAGCAGCTATAGGGGTAGCAGCTCATGAAACAGGTCATGCTATTCAAGATGCTACTGAATATAGTCCTTTAAAAGTACGGCATTCATTATTTCCAGTAGCCAATTTTGGTTCTCAGCTTGGCCCGATTTTAGCAGTTGTTGGATTTTTATTTTTTAAATCTCAATTCTTAGTTGGTTTAGGAATTCTCTTCTTTTTAGGTGCTGTTTTATTTCAGATTATAACTTTACCAGTTGAGTTTAATGCTAGTAATAGGGCTTTGAAATTACTGCAGCAGTATAACTTTCTAAATCGTGATGAAGCTAAAGGAACTAAAAAGGTTCTTAATGCAGCAGCATTAACTTATGTAGCTTCTACATTAGTAGCAATAGGACATTTATTAAGATTAGTAATGATGTTTGGGATGATGGATGAAGATTAAAATATAAGAATCTATGGAGGATAATTATGAAGCGAGCAAGGTCAGTAGCTTTACAAGGAATTTATCGAATTAATGAAGAAGAAGCTTATTCAAATTTGGTAGTCAATAAATTATTACAAGAATCAAATTTAGATAAAAGAGACCGTAGTTTAGCAACTCAGTTAATTTATGGAGTTACAAGATGGAGGAATAGTTTAGATTGGGTAATTAATCAATTCGCTAATCGTAAGGTTAAGAAGATGACTCCTTGGGTTAGAAATGCTTTACGGCTTGGAGTTTATCAAATTAATTATTTGGATAGAATCCCTAATCCTGTAGCTTGTAATGAAACAGTAGAAGTAGCTAAAGCTCATTGTAATCGGGGAGCAATTAAATTTATTAATGGTATCTTAAGAAATATTATTCGTAACTTAGCGGAGATTACTTATCCATCTTTAGAGGAAGATCCAGTCCAATATATTAGATATAAGTATTCTCAGCCTCAATGGTTAGTGCAAAGGTGGAGAAAATATTTTGGTACAGAAAAGACAATTAAAATCTGTCAAACCCTTAATCAAATCCCACCAATGATAATTAGAACCAATACTCTTAAGTTAGATAGTGAACAACTGATATCTAAATTAGAAGAGGAAGGAATTAGTGCTAAGGAGGTTAGCCAAGTTAAAGAAGCAGTTAATTTACTAGACTATCCTGCGATTGCTAGTATAGATAGTTTTCAAGCAGGGAATTTTATAGTACAAGGGTTAAGTTCAATGTTAGTAGCCCATTTATTAAAGCCCCAAGAGGATGATTTAGTAGTTGATTTGTGTAGTGCTCCTGGGGGTAAGACTACTCATTTGGCCCAAGTAATGGAAAATCGGGGTCAAATTAATGCAGTTGAACTCCATAAAGCAAAAGTAAATTTAATTAAAGAAAATTGCCAACGATTAGGCATTAATAATGTAGAATTTTATTGTGATGATGGACGAGAGATCTCATTTACTCAACAAGCAGACAAGATATTAGTAGATGCTCCTTGTTCTGGTTTAGGAATTATGGCTAAAAAGCCGGAGATTAGATGGCATAAAAAACCACAAGATTTAAAAGAATTACAACAATTACAATTGGAGCTATTAAATAATGCTGCCTCCTTCTTAAAACCTGGTGGAGAGTTATTGTATACAGTTTGTACTTTTACTTTTGAAGAGACAGAAGCAGTGGTTAAAAAATTTATGAATGACAATCCAGATTTTTCAATAGTTGATCTAAAATCTCAAGCTGTTACTTATGGATTAGAAGATTATTATCAAACTGGATATTTAAAGATAGTTCCTGATACATCTAGCTGGGAGGGCTTTTTTATTGCTAAATTAACCAAAGAATAAAGAAAGGAATAGTAATGGTAGAAAAAATAAATTTATTGGGAAAAAGTATTAATGAATTAGAAGAAATAATAAAAGAATTAGGTGAAGCTAGTTTTAGGGCCAAGCAAATTTTCAGTTGGCTATATGATAAAAAAGTAAATGAGTTTAATCAGATGACTAATCTATCTAAAAATTTGCGCAATAAATTAGCCAAGAAGACTACTATAGGAAAACTAGAGTTGATAGCTAGTCAAGAGTCGGCTGATGGAACTGAAAAGTATTTGTTTGAACTTGAGGATGGGAAAAAAATTGAAACGGTTTATCTTCCTGTGCAAGAGGGAAGAAAGAGCATTTGTATATCTACTCAGGTTGGTTGTGCTATGGGATGTAATTTTTGTGCTACAGGGTTACAAGGGTTAAGTCGTAATCTAACTACTGGTGAAATTGTTAATCAAATTTTAGAAGTTGAACGGATTAAAGAAACTAAAATTACTAATGTAGTACTAATGGGTATGGGAGAACCACTAGCCAATTATAAGCAAGTTTTAAAGGCTCTTGAGCTAATCAATCATGATTTAGGATTAAATATAGGAATGAGAAAAGTTACCTTATCTACTTGCGGTTTAGTTCCTGAAATAAGAAGATTAGCAGAAGAGAAGTTGCAGCTTACTTTAGCGATTTCACTCCATGCACCTAATAACCAATTACGTAGTAAGATGATGCCTGTAAATGATAGATATCCTATTCATGATTTAATGGAGGCCTGTGTATATTATATTCAACAAACTAATCGTAGAGTAACATTTGAATATGCTTTAGTAGCAGGGGTCAATGATTCTCGAAAGCATGCTCAACAATTAGCTACTTTACTAGCTGATAAATTAGTTCATGTGAATTTGATCCCGATTAATAAAGTAGAAAAACTCTCCTATAGCAATCCTAGTAATAAAGCAATTAAACAATTTAAAGAAGAGTTAGATAATCAGGGGATCCCTGTCAGCATAAGGACTGAAAGAGGAGCTGATATTGATGCAGCTTGTGGTCAATTACAAGCTAAGGAGGACTAAAAATGAAGTTTGGATCTAAACTGACTCGAAAGGTAAAAAGTATGTTCTCAGATGATCCTAGAACTTCTTTTAGACAAAGTTTAATCACTAAGATTATATCTGAAATGAAGAATAAACAAAGACGAGGTAAAAGGGGGATCTATGTTCCTGATTATTACCAAATTAGTATTGCAAAATCTCAAAGCAAACAAATTAATAACAAACTAAAATCTAAAGTCTACCAAACAATTAAATCTTATATTGAAGATGAAGAATTTAAATTGCGCAATAATTTAAGACTTGATTTTAAATTAGATAAGGATTGTAAGAAAATAGTTATAAAAGGAGAATTTAGGATTGCTTCGATAAATGATAGAACATTTAATCATGAAACTAAAACATTTCAAGGTGGAATTTCTGATTTAAAGAAAGAAGATCACACCTCTACTATTAAAATTAAGCCATTAAAACGTAAAGAAGCTTATCTTAGATTGTTAATAGATAATAAAGAAAAAGCTTCTTTTGTGCTTGATTCAGTTGAAACTAACATTGGACGTCAATTAAGTAATGAAATTGTTATATCTGATCGTAGTGTATCTCGAGTTCATGCTCAAATTATCGATAAAAAATATTATTATTTAGTGCGGGATTTAAATAGTACTAATGGTGTGTTGGTGAATGATGAATTTATAACAGAAAAGCAATTAACTGATGGAGATAAAATCAAATTAGGAGAAGCTATATTAGAATTTTGTTGTAGTAAAGTAGATTAAGTAGACATATATTATTACTATAATTTCAGGTAATGTTTAAGTGAGGTGAGATTATGAGCTGTGGAGTTCGATCAGAGCGGGGAAAGGTTAGAGATAAGAATGAAGATAATTATTTAACAATGACTACTAAAGATGATTTAAAGGTTATTGCGGTAGCAGATGGTATGGGGGGACATCAGGGAGGTAGAATCGCTAGTTCTGTAGCTATTGAAGTAGTAGAGAATTATGAGTTTACCAAATCGAATTTAAAAACTGATATTGATAATTGTATTAAATTAGCTAATAAAAAGATTTTACAAAAGGCTAATGATAATTTAAAATATAATGGAATGGGTACTACTTTGACTTTGGGGATAATTAAAGATAAAATATTAATAATTGGGCATGTTGGTGATAGTAGAGCCTACTTATATTCTGAAAATCAATTAAAACAAATTACTAATGATCATTCGTATGTAAATGAATTAGTAAAAAAGAATATAATTAGTTCACAAGAGGCTGATAAACATCCTAAGAGAAACTTATTAACCAGAGCTTTAGGAACAAATCAGGAAGTTAAAGTGGATATAATAGAGCTAGAATTAAAGGATAAAGATTTAGTTTTACTCTGTTCGGATGGAGCAACAGAAATGTTATCTAAGCAAGATTTAATTAAGGTGATCAACAAAAATTCTACATTACAAGATAAGGCAAATAAAGTGGTTGATATGGCTAATCAAGCAGGAGGCTACGATAATATTACAGTCTTGTTCTATCAAATTAAGTAGGTTAATTTATTTGTACTAGTCATATAAAATTGTCAGTTTAACTTTTGGGGTGACAGGGATGATTGGAAGAGTTTTAAATGGAAGATATAAATTATTAGAGAGAATTGGTGCCGGTGGGATGGCTATTGTTTACTTAGGTAAAGATAAATTATTAGACCGTAAAGTAGCAATTAAGGTATTACAACCACAATTTGCTGATAATAAAAAGGCAGTAAGAAGATTTAATCATGAAGCTAAAGCGGTAGCTAGTTTGTCTCATCCTAATATTGTTAATATTTTTGATATTGGTCAAGAAGATAATCTACATTATATAGTAATGGAGTATATTACTGGTTATGATTTAAAAGAGGTTTTAAAGAAACAAGGAAGGTTAGAATTAGATCGAGCAGTTAAAATTACTAAGGGTGTATGTCGAGCTTTAATTAAAGCACATCGCAATAATATTGTTCATTGTGATATAAAACCACATAATATTTTATTAACAGAAGATGATACAGTGAAGGTAACTGATTTTGGGATTGCACAGGCAGTAACAGATGCAACTATGGCTCAGACTAGTTCTATTTTAGGTTCTGCTCATTATCTTTCTCCTGAGCAAGCTGAAGGGAAAAAAGTTAGTACTAAATCTGATATTTACTCCCTAGGGATTGTTTTATATGAATTAGTAACTGGAGAAGTACCATTTGGTGGTGAAAGCTCTGTATCTATAGCTTTAAAGCATGTTGAAGAGGAGCCTCCTTCGCCTAAAAAGAGAAATGCTGATATACCTGATAAATTGAAAGAAATCATTTTGCGAGCTATGGCTAAAGAAACTAAGGATAGATATAATTCAGCAGCTGAGATGTTGCGTGATTTAAAAGAAGTTTCTAATGATTTAGATACTGCTCAAAGAGTATCTAATCAAGAAACAATGGTAATTTCTAGAGATAAAATTAATAGTAAGGAAGAAAATCAAGATTTAGAGGATGATTCAAAAGTGGCATCAAAAGAGGAAAACAATGAAAAAGGTAGAGGGTTATTTTTCACTTTAGGAATAATAGGTCTTATTTTAACTATTGTATTAGGAACTGGTTATTACTTTTTAATGGACTATTTAACTGTTCCTAAAGTAACTGTTCCTAATATTATAAAAAAAGACCTCCAGGAAGCTAAAGAAGAATTAGAGAAAAAAGGCTTAAGATTTGATATCTATTATAAGACTTATAGCAATAGAGTAGCCCAAGATCATATCATCTCACAAAGCCCTCAGTCAGGGAGTGTGGTTAGAAAAAATCGGATAATAGAGGTAGTAGTTAGTAAGGGGGCCAAACTAGTAAAAGTTCCTAATCTAACTAATAAAACTTTACGGTATGCTAAAGTGAGTTTATCTAAATCAGCTTTGAAATTAGGCACTATAACAAAGAAGTATAGTAATCAAGTTCCTGAAGAACAGGTTATTTCTCAAACACCTAAAGCCAAAACTAAAGTGGAGTCTAATACTAAAGTTCAATTAGTAGTTAGTAAAGGAAGAAAGCCTAAAAAAGTAATAGTACCTAGTGTAGTAGGTTTAAGAAAAGAAGAAGGAATTAGTAAGTTAAGGGAACGTAATTTGATCTTAGGTCAAATAATCAATAAGAAGAGTTTAAATTATCTTAAAGGGGAAATTATAGCTCAACAGCCAAGTGCTGGAAGTAAATTAATGGAAGGTTCTACTGTAAAATTAATTGTTAGTAGTGGAATTAGAAATCCATATAATGCTCAGGTTAAAACTTCGGTTGTTAGAACTTATATTCCACCAGGTCAAAAAAGAGAGGTTAAAATTGTAGTTAAAGATGATAATGGCAGAAGGATTGTTTATCAAAAAGTACATCAACCTAAAGATAGAATTGAAAAACAGATTATTACTGTAGGTTCAGCAATTATTAGAGTATATATTGATGGACGGTTAAATATAGAAAAAAGATTATAATAACTAAATTTACTAAAAGGGAGAGTGATTATGCAGCAAGGAAGAGTTCTTAAAGCACATGGTGGATACTTTTTTGTTTATGATGCTACAACAGATAAAGTATATCAATCTAAGATCAGAGGAAGATTAAAACAAAGAGATGTTGAGGTAATTGCAGGTGATAAAGTAAAATTTGCTATTTTAAATGATGGGAGTGGGATAGTAGAAGAGAGGCTACCTAGGGAGAATTCTTTATTTCGTCCTCCAATAGCTAATGTAGAACAAGTTGTGATTACTGTTTCTATCTCTAATCCTGATTTGCATTTTAAATTATTAGATAGATTATTAATTTTAGGTAGGGCAGCTGATTTAGAAATTGTAATCTGTGTCAATAAAATTGATTTAGTAGGAATTAAGAAAGCTCGAAAGATAATGGAGTATTATAAAGAGATTGGTTATAATATTTTATACACCAGTGCTGAAGAAGAAATAAATCTTGGGCAATTAGAGGAAGTTTTACAAGATAAGATTTCTGTTTTTGCAGGCCCTTCTGGAGTAGGTAAATCAAGTTTATTAAATGCTATTCAGCCTGACTTGAAGTTAAGAACTGGTAAAGTAAGTGATAAAATAAAGCGTGGGAGACATACAACAAGGAAAGTAGAATTGCTGTCTTTGGATAGAGGAGGATGGGTAGCTGATACACCAGGCTTTAGTGCACTTGATATTACTTTTATTAGGTCTAGAGAGTTACATTATTTCTTTGTTGAAATGCTTAATTATATTAATCAGTGTAAATTTTCCTCTTGTTCACATAGTCATGAACCACAATGTGCTGTAAAGGAAGCTGTAGATAACGGAAATATTGCTCAACATCGATATGATCATTATTTAGAATTTTTATCAGAAATTGAAGAAAAAGAAGCAGAATGGTGGAGGGGATAATATGATTAAAGTAGCACCATCTATTTTAGCAGCAGATTTTAGTAAACTAAAGCAAGAAATTGAAACAGTTAAAGAGGCTGAATACCTTCATTTGGATGTAATGGATGGCCATTTTGTACCTAATATTACCATTGGCCCGTTAGTTATAGATTCAATTCAAAATATTACCAATCAAATGTTAGATGTTCATTTAATGATCGAGAATCCTGATCAGTATATTCCAGATTTTGCTGAAGCTGGAGCAGATATTATAAGTGTTCATGCTGAGGCCTGTCCTCATTTGCATCGAACTGTTCAAAATATTAAAAAGCAAGGGGTTAAGGCTGCAGTTGCGTTAAATCCTGCAACTCCCTTAGCTGCAATTAAGCATGTACTAACGGAATTAGATATGGTTTTATTAATGACAGTTAATCCTGGGTTTGGTGGTCAATCTTTTATTTCTGAAGTACTTCCTAAAATTAGACAATTAAAAGAAATGATTGATAATCATAATTTAGATATTGATATTCAAGTAGATGGTGGAGTTAAGCCAGGTACTACAGCTGTAGATGTTATAGAAGCTGGGGCCAATGTTTTGGTAGCAGGTTCAGCTATTTTTGGTGCTGATGATAGAAGTCAAGTTATTGCTGGTTTAAAAGTTAAAAATAAGGTTTGATTTATTAAATAAAGACTAGTATAATAAAAATAAGTAAAATTTAATAATAGTACTTTCTTCGGGAACAGGTGCAAATCCTAACCGGCGGTAATAACCCGCGAGCGAATAGCTGATCTGGTGAAATTCCAGAGTCGACAGTATAGTCTGGCAGGGAGGAGAAGTTAAGATCAAGTATATTTTAAGGTTCCTGAAGTATTAACTTAGGGAGCCTTTTTTTAGTTTATTAAATGATGGTTGATTGATGGAGGGTGATGGAATGAATGATCAACAATATATGAAACAGGCTTTACGATTAGCAAAGCAGGCGCAAGGAAGGACAAGTCCTAATCCATTAGTAGGAGCTATAATTGTTAAAGAAGGGGAAATTATAGGCCAGGGGTATCATCATTACGCTGGTGGGGCTCACGCTGAAGTCAATGCATTAGAAGATGCTAAAGAAGAGGTTGTAGGCTCTACTATGTATGTTACTTTAGAACCTTGTACACATTATGGTAAAACTCCTCCTTGTACTGAAACTATTATTGAAGCTGGGATTAAACGAGTTGTAATTGCTATGAAAGATCCTAATCCTAAGGTAGCAGGTCAAGGGGTTGAAAGATTAAGACGAGCAGGGGTTGAAGTAGATGTTGGTTTATTAGCAGTTGAAGCTAAAGAATTAAATGAAATTTTTATTAAATATATTACGACTAAACGACCTTTTGTTATATTAAAGAATGCTGTAACTTTAGACGGGAAGATAGCTACTAAAACTGGTGATTCTAAATGGATTACCGGTACAAAGTCAAGAGAATTTGTCCATAAATTAAGGGATCAAGTAGATGCTATTTTAGTAGGGATTGGAACAGTCTTATCAGATAATCCTAGATTAACAACTAGGTTATCTCAAGGTGGTCAAGATCCAATTAGAATTATTTTAGATAGTAAGTTACGAATTTCTTCTGAAGCAAAAGTTATTAAACAAGAATCTAAGGCTAAAACAATAGTTGCTACTACTGATCAGGCTTCTTTAGAGAAAAAAGAAGAGTTAGAAAAAAATGGAGTTAAGGTAGTTAAGGTTGGTAATAAAGCAGTTGATTTAGAGCTATTACTAGAAGAATTAGGCAAGCAAGAAATTACCAGTTTATTAGTAGAAGGAGGTAGTCAAGTTAATGCTTCCTTTTGGGAGGCAAACTTAGTAGATAAGTTATATTATTTTATAGCTCCTAAAATTATAGGGGGTAGCGAAGCTATATCAGTAGTAACAGGTGCTGGAGTAGAGAAGGTTAAAGATGGAGTCAAACTTGATATTAAGACAATTAAAGAAGTTGGAGATGATATATTAATGATAGGTTATCCAGATTATAAGTAGGAGGTGTTGGTGTGTTTACAGGAATAGTAGAAGAATTAGGAATAATAAAAAGAATTAACCGAGGTAGTAAATCGATTGAATTAACTATTAAAGCTAATAAGGTATTAGATGATGTTCAAATAGGAGATAGCATTGCTACTAATGGTGTGTGTTTAACAGTGACTAACTTTGATCAACAGCAATTTAGTGTAGATGTAATGCCTGAGACAATGCGCAAATCTAGTCTTGGTCAATTAAAAACAGGAGATCAAGTTAATTTAGAACGGGCTTTGCAGGTAGGAGATAGATTAGGAGGCCATTTAGTTTCAGGGCATATTGATGGCTTAGGGGAGATTGTTAAAGAGCAAAGAGAAGACAAGGCAGTTATTATTTCTATTAAGCCTAATGCTGAATTATTAAAGTATATTATTCCTAAAGGTTCAATAGCAATAGATGGTATAAGTTTAACAATAGCCGAATTAAAAGATACTATTTTTTCAGTTTCTTTAATTCCCCATACTGCTGAAATTACTGTGCTAGGTAATAAAGGAGTAGGTGATCAAGTTAATTTAGAAGCAGATATGATAGGTAAGTATGTGCAGCGAATGATTGATTACCAAGAAGAAGAGAAGACTGGTAATGATATAGATAAGGATTTGTTAAGAAAGAATGGTTTTTTATTAGCTTAAGCTAGGGAGTGAATAATATGAAATTTAATACCATTGAAGAAGCAATTACTGATATTAAAGCAGGAAAGATGATAATTGTAGTAGATGATGAAGATAGAGAGAATGAGGGTGATTTAGTTCTAGCAGCAGAATATGCTACTCCAGAGAGTATTAACTTTATGGCTACTTATGCTCGTGGTTTAATTTGCACCCCAATGACTAGTCAGCGCTTACAAGAATTAGACTTGGAACAGATGGTAGAAGAAAATACTGATAGTCATGAGACTGCTTTTACTGTTTCAGTAGATTATAAAGATACCACTACTGGTATTTCAGCTTTTGAACGATCTCAGACTATTCAAGCTTTATTAGCTGATAATGTAGACCCATCTGATTTTAATAAGCCAGGTCATGTGTTTCCCTTAAAGGCTAAGGATGGAGGAGTATTAAGAAGAGCTGGGCATACGGAGGCAGCAGTTGATCTAGCTAGATTAGCCGGTTCTAAAGCTGCTGGAGTGATCTGTGAAATTATGTCTGATGATGGTACAATGGCTAGAGTGCCAGAGTTGATGGAGTTTGCTAAAGAACATAATTTAAAGATAATTACTATTGAAGATTTAATTAAATATCGAATGAAGCAAGATAAATTAATAGAACGTGTTGCCCAAGTAGATTTACCTACTAAATTTGGTGAATTTAAAGCTATTGGTTATGAGACTAAGATTGATGATAAATGTCATGTAGCAATTATTAAAGGAGATATAGAAAATAAAGAGAATGTATTAGTTAGAGTTCATTCTGAGTGCTTAACTGGTGATGCTTTAGGATCATTACGTTGTGATTGTCGAGATCAGTTAATGAAGGCTTTAGAACGTATTGAAAAAGAAGGTAGGGGAGTCGTTCTTTATATGCGCCAAGAAGGAAGAGGAATAGGATTAGCTAATAAACTAAAAGCTTATCAACTACAAGATGAGGGAAAAGATACTGTTGAAGCTAACAGAGAATTGGGATTTGATGATGATATGAGAGACTATGGTATTGGGGCTCAAATCTTAGCTGATTTAGGTTTAAGTAATATTCAATTAATGACTAATAACCCACGTAAAATTGTAGGGTTAGAAGGTTATGGTTTAGAAGTTACAAAAAGAGTTCCCCATCAGATAGTAGCCAATGATGTTAATAAAGATTATCTAAATACTAAAAAAGAAAAATTAGGTCATATGTTAAATCAAGAGCTATTAAGGAGGAATAAATAATGGAAAACATAGGTAAAGTATATGAAGGAGATTTAGTAGGTTCAGGTTTAAAATTTGGAGTTGTAGTAGGTAGATTTAATGAATTTATCTCTAGTAAATTATTAACTGGAGCTTTAGATGCTTTAAAACGACATAAAGTTGCTCAGGAGGATATTGAAGTCTCTTGGGTACCAGGTGCTTTTGAAATTCCATTAGTGGCAAGAAAGATGGCTAGTAGTGGAAATTATGATGCAGTTATTTGTTTAGGAACAGTAATCAGAGGTGATACTCCTCATTTTGATTATGTATGTTCTGAGGCATCTAAAGGAATAGCTAAAGCTAGTTTTGATACAGATTTACCAGTTATGTTTGGGATTATTACTACAGATACTATTGAACAAGCTATTGAAAGAGCAGGTACTAAAGCAGGAAATAAAGGTTGGGAAGCTGCAATGGGAGCTTTAGAGATGGCAAATTTAATGAGCGAATTATAATTAAAATTTCTTAGTAGAAAAGGGCTATCCAAGTGGATGGCCCTTTTCCAAAATTGAGGATTTAATCTTGTATAGGACTAGATGTTCTAGTTTCATAGTTGTGTCTATGCTGATCATCAAGACTAGTTCTACCATATATAGTGTGGGTGTGCCCATAAGGAGTTGGAATAGCAGGTCCTGTTTTTCCTTCGTACCTGTGTTGGTGGTTATCATTAACTGTAGTTGTACCTTGGTAATTATGATAGTGTGTGTTATTAGTATAAATAGGAGGGCTTGTAATTCCTCTATATCCGTGGCGATGTTGATCATTGTAGGAAGTAGTATCATTATAGTTATGCACATGTTCAGCTCTTGGACAGTCTGGATACCTTCTTCTATTTCTATCTCTGTGGTAATTTCCCATATTTCCCCTCCTTTCTAGTTTTATAATATGCTGGTAATAATTTAATGTTACTATTAATTATTCAATATAAATAAAATGCAAGGAGGAAGTAAGATGAAAGAGTTAAAGACTAAAGAAGAAACTAAAGATATACTAAAGAGATTAGAGCAAATATATCCTGATCCTGAAACAGAACTACAGTATAGTAATCCCTTTGAATTATTAGTAGCAGTAATTCTTTCTGCTCAAACAACAGATAAACAGGTTAATAAAGTGACTAAGGATTTATTTAAAGATTTAAAAAGCCCAAAAGATTTTGCTAGATTAGAGCCTCAAGAATTAGAAGATTATATTAGAGGGGTAGGATTATATCGAAATAAGAGTAAATATCTTGTAAAGACTTCACAAAAGATAATTAAAGATTATGATGGAAAAGTTCCACAAAGTAGAAGTGAATTAATGAAATTAAGTGGGGTAGGACGTAAAACAGCTAATGTAGTATTAAGTTGTGCTTTTGACAAGGATGCTATTGGAGTTGATACTCATGTTTTTAGAGTAGCTAATAGAATTGGATTGGCAGGTAGCGATAATGTAGAAGAAACAGAAAAAGAATTAATGCAGGTTATACCACAGAATTTATGGTCTTTGGCCCATCACTGGTTAATTTTTCATGGTAGAAATATTTGTAAATCTAGAACTCCAAAGTGTGACGAATGTATTATTAATGAATATTGTAATTATTATAATTAATTAGTTTAAGTCTTCTATTTCAAAAACAAAACTTAGTATTTCAGCGACAACTTCATAGAGTTCTTCAGGAATTTCTGCACCTAATTTTAATTGTAATAATACTTTTACTAGATCATCATCTTCCTTAATTGATATATCATTTTCTTGAGCTGTTTTAATAATTTCTTGAGCTAAATTTCCAGTGCCTTTAGCTATAACTTTTGGCGCGTTATCTTGAGTAATATTGTATTTTAAGGCTATAGCTTCTTTAGTATCTTTGTTTTCCATTATTCCCCTCCTTTAAATCGTTAAATCTATACTAGTAATTTCTAGTTTTTGCATCTTGTTATTTTTAAAATTTTTATCTGCTAATTTACAGTCAGAATAACTCAAATTATAATTTTTTTCTTTTAGTTTTTCTTTCAATCTATTTAACTTTTGTTTAATCAATTTTTTTGTTTCTGAATTATCAGTTAGAAATAAAGTATGAACACTTTTTTGTTTGATTTTTACTTTTACTTCAATATTACCTAAATTTGCAGTATTAACCGCAAAGGAAAATTTTAAACGTTGATCGTCTTTTTCTGATTCTTGATTATCTTGATCAATTTTTATCTGGACTAAATCGGCTTGTTTGCCAATTGTGATTGGAAGTAATAAGTGTAAAAAATTTGTTTCATAATTAATAGCTTTTAAGTTGATTAATTGATGGATTAATTTATTGTTGCTTTTAGTTTGATTTTTTGTAGCATTATTAAGTTCTTTTAGTAGATTAATTATTTTTTGTTGCTGTGGGTTAAAGTTTAAAGTCTTTATTGATTTTTTTATTTGCTTAGGAGTTGCTTTATGGTGATCAATTATTATTTTGTTAAGAATTGCTTTTAATTTTTTTCTACTTTTAGAATTTGTATTATTTTGTTGTTGAGTTTCTTTTGTTTGTTTTAAGTTTATTTGCTCTAAGAGTTGATTTAATCTATTATTTAGTTGTTGATGAGAAGATGGATACTCTTTAAATAGTTTAAAAAATTTAGAATTAAGAGGCAAATTTAGTTTTTTCAATAAAATTGCTATTTTAATTTTATCCTTAGTAGTTGCTGGCAGACTATTTTGTGTTTTTTGCAGAAAGTTATTAATCATAGCAAAAGTTTGTTTATTAAAAGGAAGATTATCTTTTAATAATTCTTTGGCAATTGATTTGTTATATTCTGTTGTATTCAAGGATAAGTTATGTAGTAAGGTAGTAATATTTAACCGTTTATAATTAAATTTATTTATATTTTTTGGAATAGAGTTTGACATTTTATCACTATCTGGGTTATACTGTTTTAGTGTCGATAGTTTGTTTATTTTCATGTTAAGCCCCCTTAAAATATCATATATATATATTCTTTATTTGGTTGAATAAACCTTTTTATATCTGGTTTTTTGGGTATGGAGTTATCCATAATTGAATTTATTAGGAGTTGGTATATGTGTTAGCAGTAGTAAATGAATATCACAAATCTAAGGGTAGTGATGGAAATATGAAAAATTTATTTATTTCTGTGGGATGTTTAATAATTGAAAATTATGCGCAGGTTATTCTAAAGTATAATGATCAATTAAGTCCTGAATTAAAACGCCAATTAACTTTATTAGTTAATAATCTACAGATTTGCACTCAACTGCAAAATAGGATTTCTGGCTTAGAAGAAGGTATTACTGAATCAAATGAAAAATTAGAGGAATTGCCATATGATTCAGAAATGAGAGAAGAAATAATTAAAAGAAAGAAAAGGTTAAATAAATCTTTAGTTCGAAAGGAAAAAAAGTTATCCCAATTAAACCAAGAGAATGTAAACTTTTTGCTTAGGTTAGGAAGACAATTTTATGAACAAAGGTTATTAGATGACAATGAAGAATTTAGCAAATTATATGATAAATTAGACTGTATAGCTGCTAATAAAGAGTCTAATAGTAGTGAAGATGATGGATTGGCTACTGATTTTGATATTAATATGTTTAATTTAAATAATTTAATGGCTAGTTTGATTTATTAGGCTTTATAGGAGGTTCTAAATGTTATTTTCTTCACAATCTCAGTTACAGTTGTTTACTAAGCAATCTAAAAAGGGACTTAGATCAATTGATGAACTTAAAGATGTAGCAAAAGAATGTAAACGATGTCAGCTGAGAACTAATTGTAAGAAGGTTGTTTTTGGATCTGGAAATAAAAAGGCTGAGTTGATGCTTGTTGGAGAAGGCCCTGGAAAGACTGAGGATAAAAGAGGAATTCCTTTTGTGGGACAGGCAGGTCAGTTATTAAATAAAATATTGGAGGCTGCTGAAATAAGAAGAGATAAAATATATATTAGTAATATTATTAAATGTCGTCCTCCTGGAAATAGAAAGCCGACTATAGAGGAAATGAAGAGTTGTTTATGGATTTTGGCCCAGGAAATAAGATTTGTTAATCCCAAGCTTATTGTTCCTTTAGGTTCGACTGCTCTTAGAGGACTGTTAAATCCTAATGGTAGTATTACTAGAAGAAGGGGTATTTGGGTAGAAAAAGAAGGGAAATATTTTTTACCTACTTTTCATCCAGCAGCATTATTACATGATAAGAATAAAAAGGAACCTACCTGGAAGGACTTTTTGAAAATAAAAAAAGCTTATAATAAATATTTGAAATTAAAGGCTGAAGGAAAAAAAGTTTAAAAAAGTGTATAAGATTTCTATTAAATGATAAACTATCTATTGAAATTTATTATTAAGATATAAATCAGAAAGTTCTTGACAATAGTTAATGCAGATGTTAATATAGTAAACGTCGCTTGAAAGGAGAAATCACTTTCTTTGGACAAGCAAGAAAAAAACAGAAAAAGTCTTGACAGTGATAAACTAATTTGTTAATATAGTAAATGTCGCTTAAAAAGACAAGAGACATTTGGTCTTTGAAAACTAAACAATGTAGAGTTTTGACTATCTAAGTCAGTTTCAAACTCTTATCCTTTATTCGGAGAGTTTGATCCTGGCTCAGGACGAACGCTGGCGGCGTGCTTAACACATGCAAGTTGTGCGAGAAAGTTACCTTCGGGTAACAAGTAAAGCAGCGAACGGGTGAGTAACGCGTAAGTATCTACCTTTAAGTCTGGGATAACTCTTCGAAAGAGGGGCTAATACCAGATATACTCCTTTGGAGGAAAGATGGTATTACTATTGCTTAAAGATGAGCTTGCGTCCCATTAGCTAGTTGGTGAGATAACAGCTCACCAAGGCAACGATGGGTAGCCGACCTGAGAGGGTGATCGGCCACACTGGGACTGAGACACGGCCCAGACTCCTACGGGAGGCTGCAGTGGGGAATCTTCCGCAATGGGCGAAAGCCTGACGGAGCAACGCCGCGTGAGTGATGAAGGCCTTAGGGTCGTAAAGCTCTGTCTTTAGGGAAGAACACTTTAGTAGTGAATAACTGCTAGAATTGACGGTACCTTTAAAGGAAGCCCCGGCTAATTACGTGCCAGCAGCCGCGGTAACACGTAAGGGGCTAGCGTTGTCCGGAATTACTGGGCGTAAAGGGTACGCAGGCGGTCTAGCAAGTCAGAGGTGAAATCCATTGGCTTAACCAATGAAGTGCCTTTGAAACTGTTAGACTTGAGAGCAAGAGAGGAAGATGGAATTCCTGGTGTAGTGGTGAAATACGTAGATATCAGGAAGAATACCAATGGCGAAAGCAGTCTTCTGGCTTGACTCTGACGCTGAGGTACGAAAGCTAGGGTATCAAACGGGATTAGATACCCCGGTAGTCCTAGCTGTAAACGCTGGATACTAGGTGTTGGAGGTTCAACTCCTTCGGTGCCGTAGTTAACGCTTTAAGTATCCCGCCTGGGGATTACGACCGCAAGGTTGAAACTCAAAGGAATTGACGGGGGCCCGCACAAGCGGCGGAGCATGTGGTTTAATTCGAAGCAACGCGAAGAACCTTACCAGAACTTGACATCCCTGTGATCGTTCTTTAACAAGAACTTTTCCTTTTGGAACACAGATGACAGGTGGTGCATGGCTGTCGTCAGCTCGTGTCGTGAGATGTTGGGTTAAGTCCCGCAACGAGCGTAACCCCTATTCTTAGTTGCCAGCATGTAGTGATGGGGACTCTAAGAAGACTGCCGCGGGAGCAACGCGGAGGAAGGTGGGGATGACGTCAAGTCATCATGCCCCTTATGTTCTGGGCTACACACGTGCTACAATGGTTTATACAGAGGGGAGCGAAGCCGCAAGGTGGAGCAAATCCCCAAAAGTAGACCTCAGTTCGGATTGCAGATTGCAACTCATCTGCATGAAGCTGGAGTCGCTAGTAATCGTGGATCAGAATGCCACGGTGAATCCGTTCTCGGGCCTTGTACACACCGCCCGTCACACCACCCGAGTTGGGGGCACCAGAAGTCACTGACCTAACTTTTAGAAGGAAGTGCCGAAGGTGTGCCCGATAAGGGGGGTGAAGTCGTAACAAGGTAGCCGTACCGGAAGGTGCGGCTGGATCACCTCCTTTCTAAGGAGTTAAACACGAAGATAGTCAATCCTACATTGTTTAGTTTTGAGAGACTAAAGAGTCTTTAAGGGTCTATAGCTCAGTTGGTCAGAGCGCACGCCTGATAAGCGTGAGGTCAGTGGTTCAAATCCACTTAGACCCACCAAGTTAATTATGGGGATATAGCTCAGTTGGGAGAGCGCCGCCCTTGCAAGGCGGAGGTCGTCGGTTCGAGCCCGACTATCTCCACCAATTTAAGAAGGTTGTACTTCTTAATTGCACCTTGAAAACTGCACAATAGCGATTAATCTAGATTAAACTAGTAAGGGCGTATGGTGGATATCTAGGCGCTAGAAGCCGAAGACGGACGTGGCAAGCTGCGATAAGCCTTGGTAAGCTGCAAACAAGTGATAATCCAGGGATTTCCTAATGAGAGCACTTAACATGGTAACCCATGTTATCTTAGAGCTAACTAGAATAACTCTAAGAGGGTAACGGGGCGAACTGAAACATCTTAGTAACCCTAGGAAAAGAAAGAAAATCGATTCCCTAAGTAGCGGCGAGCGAAAGGGGAAGAGTCCAAACTGTAATAGTGTATAAGCTTATGGGCATTGCTATTACAGGGTAGTAGGTCTATTATGATACTACCATAAAAGTATCATAGATATCTTTTAGTTAATTGAAGTAGTTGGGAAGCTACACCACAGATGGTAATAGTCCAGTAGATGAAAACTAAAAAGGATCTAAATAGCACCTGAGTACCATGAGTCACGTGGAACCTCGTGGGAAGCAAGGAGGACCATCTCCTAAGGCTAAATACTAACTAGCGACCGATAGTGAACCAGTACCGTGAGGGAAAGATGAAAAGAACCCCGGGAGGGGAGTGAAATAGACCTTGAAACCATATGCTTACAAGCGGTCAGAGGGCGTATGTGCCTGATGGCGTGCTTTTTGCTTAACGAACCGGCGAGTTATGTTAAGTGGCACAGGTTAAGCCAAAAAGGTGAAGCCGAAGCGAAAGCGAGTCTGAAGAGGGCGTAAGTCGCTTAGCATAGACCCGAAACCGAGTGATCTATCCATGGCCAGGATGAAGCATGTGTAATAGCATGTGGAGGTCCAAACCGCATTGACGTTGAAAAGTCATGGGATGAGCTGTGGATAGGGGTGAAAGGCCAATCGAACTCGGAGATAGCTGGTTCTCCCCGAAATAGCTTTAGGGCTAGCCTTAAGATTGCTATATTGGCTGTAGAGCACTGATTGGACTAGGGGCTTACCCAAGCTACCGAATCCAGTCAAACTCCGAAGGCTGATATAGAGAACTTAAGAGTCAGACTATGTGGGATAAGCTTCATAGTCGAGAGGGAAACAACCCAGACCGCCAGTTAAGGTCCCAAAGTGTAAACTAAGTGGCAAAGGAAGTGAGACTGCCTAGACAACCAGGATGTTGGCTTAGAAGCAGCCATTCATTTAAAGAGTGCGTAATAGCTCACTGGTCGAGTGGTCTTGCGCCAAAAATATACGGGGCTTAAGTTTACCACCGAAACTGCGGATTGGTTAATCCAATGGTAGGGGAGCATTCTATACGGGAAGAAGTAGTACCGAAAGGAGCTATGGACTGTATAGAAGCGATAATGCCGGTATGAGTAACGAGAAATAGGTGAGAATCCTATTCGCCGAAAGTCCAGGGTTTCCTGAGCAAGGCTCGTCCGCTCAGGGTAAGTCGGGTCCTAAGCCAAGGCCGAAAGGCGTAGGTGATGGATAGTCGGTTAAAAATCCGACACTACCTATTAGCATTTGAGTGAAGAGGTGACGCAGGAAGATAGGTTTGCCTGAGAACGGTATATCAGGTTGAAGCATCAAGGAGGATGATTTAGGTAAATCCGGATCATCATTAACTCTAAGGTGTGATCAGGAGTTTCTACGGAAACGAAGTAATTGATTCTCCACTGCCAAGAAAAACCTCTAACAAGTTAGTAGGTACCCGTACCGTAAACTGACACAGGTGGACTAGATGAGAATTCTAAGGCGCGCGAGAGAACCTTCGTCAAGGAACTCGGCAAATTAGCCCCGTAACTTAGGGAGAAGGGGTACCTCATTAGCGTTATGCGCAAAGAGGTTGCAACAAAGAAGCTTAGGCGACTGTTTACCAAAAACACAGGTCTCTGCTAAGACGCAAGTCGAAGTATAGGGGCTGACGCCTGCCCGGTGCTGGAAGGTCACGGGGAGATGTTAGGAACTTTGTTCTAAAGCATCGAACTTAAGCCCCAGTGAACGGCGGCCGTAACTATAACGGTCCTAAGGTAGCGAAATTCCTTGTCGGGTAAGTTCCGACCTGCACGAATGGCGAAACGACCTAAGCACTGTCTCGACGAAGGACTCGGTGAAATTGAAGTGTCTGTGAAGATGCAGACTACCCGCGACTGGACGGAAAGACCCCGTGGAGCTTTACTGCAGTCTGATATTGAATTTTGGTACACTATGTACAGTATAAGTGGGAGGCTTTGAAATCGGCACGCTAGTGTCGATGGAGCCATCATTGGGATACCACTCTTATTGTGCCGTGATTCTAACCAAGCGCTATAATCTAGTGCTGGGACAGTTTCAGACGGGCAGTTTGACTGGGGCGGTCGACTCCTAAAGAGTAACGGAGTCGCCCAAAGGTTCCCTCAGTGTGGTCGGAAATCACACGTAGAGTGTAAAGGCATAAGGGAGCTTGACTGCAAGACATACAGGTCGAGCAGGTACGAAAGTAGGGCTTAGTGATCCGATGGCTAAGAATGGAATTGCCATCGCGCAACGGATAAAAGTTACCCCGGGGATAACAGGCTTATCTCCCCCAAGAGTTCACATCGACGGGGAGGTTTGGCACCTCGATGTCGGCTCGTCGCATCCTGGAGCTGGAGCAGGTTCCAAGGGTTGGGCTGTTCGCCCATTAAAGCGGCACGCGAGCTGGGTTCAGAACGTCGTGAGACAGTTCGGTCCCTATCCGTCGTGGGCGCAGGATATTTGAGAGAAACTATCCCTAGTACGAGAGGACCGGGATGGACGTACCGCTGGTGGATCAATTGTCAACCATTGGCATTGTTGAGTAGCTAAGTACGGAACTGATAAGCGCTGAAAGCATCTAAGCGTGAAGCAGATCTCAAGATTAGATATCCCATGGAATAATCCAGTAAGATCCCTGATAGACTATCAGGTAGATAGGCCAGAGGTGTAAGTGTGGTAACACATTAAGCTGACTGGTACTAATAGAGCGAGGGTTTAATCTAGAATGACTATTGTGCAGTTTTGAAAGTGTAATAAAATATTCTGGTGGTGATTGCGGAGGGGTAACACCTGTTCCCGACGAACACGGATGTTCTAGTGTCCTAAGTGGCACAGGATGTGCCGGTTCGAAGGACCATCTCGAACACAGCAGTTAAGTCCTCCAGCGCCGATGGTACTATAGGGGCAGCCTTATGGGAGAGTAGGTCGCTGCCAGAATTAATTATATAATACCGTTCCCCGATAGCTCAGTTGGTAGAGCGAGTGGCTGTTAACCACTTTGTCGTAGGTTCAAGTCCTACTCGGGGAGCCAATTTATTTTTTGTAGTTTTTTATATAACTTTTTAATTATAGAAGTTAATATATTACTTTTAATTACCTGTATAATAGTTAGTTTTAAGGAGAAATTAAAATTAGAAGAAAAAATATTACTTTTATTAATTAGGAAGTGATAATTAATGAGATCAGACTTAAATTATTATCAACAGAGGCTTTTAAAAGAAAAAGAGAGAATTCTAAACCAGATAGAAGGTTTTAATGAAGATGGTTATGAGGGACTGAAGCATAATCAACGTTATTCAACTGGTGAGCTCTCTAAATATGATAATCATCCTGCTGATGTAGGTAGTACTACTTTTGAAAGAGGAAAAGATATAGGATTAAAAGATAATGCTAAGAGTATATTAATAATGATTGATGATGCTTTAGAGAAGGTAGAAAGTGGTCATTATGGTTTGTGTGATTATTGTGAAAAGGAAATTAATTCTGAGAGATTAGAAGCTATGCCTTATACTACTATTTGTGTTGATTGTAAAAGTAAATTAGAAGAACATGAAGAAATAAGTGATAGACCTCTTGAGGAAGGTATAGTTAATGATTACTTTGATACAGGTGGACATTTTAGAATAACAGATGATAGTGAAAATATAGTTTTTGATGGTGAGGATACTTGGCAATCATTAGCTTCTGTGGGGACTTCTAATACTCCATCAGATGTTCCAGGAGCTCATGGTTCTTTAGATAGTTATATTGATGCTGATGAAAGATCGTATCAAGAAATTTATGAAGAAAAAATGGAAGAATAAGAGATAAAAAATAACCTTTTCTGATTTTTATCAGAAAAGGTTATTTTTATATACAAATCAATCCAATCTGGTGGAGTGTTACCTCTAGAGACTAATGACTAATGGTTTCTGTCTCTTGTTTTTTGATGTTATTTATGCTAAAATATGAGTTGGTTTGATTGATTTATTTATAATATTATAGTGGATGGGGTTGAAAAGATGGTTATATTAATTGCTTTTTTGGTTACTTTAGTATTAGATCAATTAACTAAATATCTAGTAGTTAAAAACTTTACTTTATACCAGTCAATTCCAATTATAAAAGATGTATTTCATTTGACTTATGTTCAGAATAGAGGTGCAGCTTTTGGAATTTTACAGAATCAAGTTACATTCTTTATTGTAATAAGTATAGTAGTGATTGGATTATTAATTTATTTTTATCATGAATTGCCATTAGATAATTTTTGGAATCGTTTTGCTTTAGGTTTGGCATTAGGAGGTACAATTGGTAATTTAATTGATAGAGTAAGAGTAGGTTATGTAATTGATTTTTTAGATTTTAGAATTTGGCCGGTATTTAATATAGCTGATTCGGCTATTGTAGTAGGAGTATCTATTTTTAGTTATTGGATGTTAGTAATTGATGTTGATTAATTAGGAGTGATAAGATGGAAGAAGAAAAAGAATTTAGAATATCTGATAAAGATAATGAACAACGAATAGATAAATTTCTAGCTAATAAAAATGATGATTTATCCCGTAATTATATTCAAAAATTAATTAAATCTAACCAAGTAGTAGTTAATGGTCAAAGGATTAAGAAAAGTTATGAGTTAGTTGCGGGGGATAATGTTAAGTTAATAATTCCTGAGCCTAAAGAATTGGATTTAGAGCCTCAAGATATACCATTAAATATACTCTATGATGATAATGATATAATTGTAATTAATAAGCAACCAGATTTAGTAGTTCATCCTGCTCCAGGCCACGAAAGTGGAACTTTAGTAAATGCTTTATTGTATCATTGCGATAATTTATCAGGAATTAATGGGGTAATTAGACCTGGTATTGTTCATCGATTAGATAAAGATACTTCCGGAGCAATGGTAGTAGCTAAAAATGATGAAGCTCATATAGAGTTAGCTCGTCAATTTAAAGAAAGAGAAACTAAAAAGATATATACAACTTTAGTTTACGGTAGAGTAAGGTATAATAAGGGCCAAGTTGATGCGGCTATTGGAAGAGATCCATATGATCGTAAAAAGATGGCTGTTACCAGTAAAAATAGTAAAAAAGCTATCTCTTATTTTGAAGTAAAGAAGAGATATAGCGATTATACTTTAGTTGAAGTAAAGTTAGAAACCGGACGAACCCATCAGATTAGATTACATATGGATTATATGGGCCATTCTATAGTAGGAGATGAATTATACGGGCCCAAGCTAACTAAAACTAAGTTGGATGTTTCTAGACAAATGTTACACGCTCGTAAATTAGGTTTGTATCATCCTCGGACAGGAGACTGGATGGAATTTGATGCACCTTTACTAGATGATATGAAACAAGTACTAGATAATTTAGAATAATAGCTTGACAATTAGAAGTATTATCTGATAAACTGCGAATAGTAAATAAAGATTATCCTTTTAAATTAGTCCAGTGAGACTAAGAAGGGGAGTTATTGATAATAAACATAACTTTGCCCTCCTTCTTGCTGGCTTCAGTGAGAAGATTTTCTTTTTAAAGGAGGATTACTGGTGGAAGAATTAAAAGAAAAGAAAGAATTAATTGACGCAGATGGCATTAGAAGAGCCTTAACCCGGATTTCACATGAAATTATTGAAAAGAATGAAGGGTTAGAGGATATAGTTGTAATTGGAATTAGGACGAGAGGAGTTCCCTTAGCTAATAGAATCTCTAATAAATTAGCAGATATAGAAGGCGAAGAGGTATTAGCGGGTAGCTTAGATATTACACTCTATCGTGATGACTTAACTACAGTAGCCAATCAGCCAATTGTTCACAAAACAGAGATTCCTTTTGATATTACAGGAAAAAAGGTTATATTAGTAGATGATGTCTTATATACAGGCCGAACAGTTCGTTCAGCTTTGGATGCTTTAATGGATTTAGGACGTCCTCAGAATATACAATTAGCTATTTTAATTGATCGTGGTCACCGAGAGTTACCAATTAGAGCAGATTTTGTTGGTAAGAATCTTCCTACGTCTCACCAAGAGGTTATTGATGTTAACTTAAAAGAAACTGATGGATCTGATGCGGTTATTTTAAAAGAATATTGTGATTAAAAATAAAATAGAAGTCCCTTTTAAATTAGTCCTGTGAGGCTAAGAAGGGGAGTAAACTACTTTAGTAAATAAACTTGTTGATTTTATAAATTATTTAAGTAGTCAATTACTACCTCCTTAGCCTAATTAGGCTAAGGAGGTTTTTTGTTTATAAACTAATTATTTAATAAATAATAAAGGAGAGATACCAATGATGAAATTAAAAACAAAAATAGAAGAAAGCCATCTACCATTTAATCGATTAATGATTTTAGCTATTCAACATTTATTTGCTATGTTTGGAGCTACTGTATTAGTTCCAAGTTTAACAGGATTAAATCCAGCAGTAGCTCTTTTTAGTTCGGGAGTAGGAACTCTAATTTTTCACTTTATTACTAAAGGACAAGTTCCGGCTTATTTAGGTTCTTCATTTGCTTTTATTGGGCCAATTATTGCTGCTAAAGAAAGTTATGGGCTACCAGCAGCGTTATTAGGATGTTTTGTGGCAGGTTTAATATATGTTAGTGCAGCTGTAGTAATTAAAAAGATAGGAACTGATTTTATAGATGATTATTTACCACCAGTAGTTGTTGGTCCAGTCATTGTGACGATTGGTTTGGGCTTGGCCCCTACTGCGAAAAGTATGGCTATGAAGCATTTACCTACTGCTATCTTTACTTTAATAGTAACTATTATGGTTAGTGTATTAGGACGAGGAATTGTAAAGGTAATTCCCATCTTAATAGGAATTATTAGTGGCTATCTATTTGCCTTAGTTAATGGTATCGTAGATACTTCAGCTCTTACTGAAGCAAGTTGGTTTGCAATTCCTGATTTTACGTCAATTTTTGCTTTAAGCTCTTTAGGAGATGGAATTTCAGCGATTACTCTAATTGCTCCAATAGCGATTGTAACTATGGTAGAGCATTTAGGGGATGTATTAGCTTTATCTAATACAGTAGATGAAGAGTTTATTGATGAACCTGGTTTGCATAGAACATTGCTGGGGGATGGAGTAGCAACTGCTTTTGCTTCTATGTTAGGAGGACCTCCGAATACAACTTATGGTGAAAATATAGGAGTTTTAGCTTTGACTGGAGTTCATAATCCTATAATTGTAGAATTAGCAGCACTAATTGTATTAGGAATTAGTTTTATTGAAAAGATAGGAGCATTAATTCAGACTATACCACAAGCAGTAATGGGTGGAATTGTTATTTTATTATTTGGAATGATCTCTTCAATTGGCTTGCGGACATTGATAGAAAATGATGTAGATTTAAGTGTAAATCGAAACTTAGTAATTGTATCTACCATTTTAGTAGTAGGGATTAGTGGTATCCCACTAACTATAGATTTTGTTCAAATAATTGATCTTTTACAATTAAATAAAATAGAAATAATTGGTAAAGCAGCTAAAGCTATTGATATCTTAAAGTTTAAAGGAATGGGCTTAGCTGCGATGGTAGGGATTGTCTTAAATATGTTGTTACCTAAGCAAAAATAATTTGTGGAGAAGTAAATAAAAGCTTCTTGTCAACTTTTATTGACAAGAAGCTTTATTTTTTTTGCAGGACTTTTTACAAGTTTATCTAAATATTAGTAATTAGATAAGTATTATTGGAGGTGAATTTATTGGGACTCAAAATAGTTTTTTTAGAGAGAAGTTAGTTTCAGTTTTAATTTTAGAATTATTGGTATGTATATTTTTAGGAAAATTAATTAGTTTTGGTGTAGAGCAAAACTTTTTTTCAAATGTGATTAACTTTTCACTGATTAATTTATCATCTGGGATCAATATGCCATACATTATAGAATTTATAATGGAAATGGGGATAGTTTTTATTTGTTTCAATGTATTTTTAGTTTTGTTTTACACTTATAGTGTTAATAATAACTTAAAAAATTTGTTTGTAGCAACCAATTTTTTATTTGCTGGTTTAGTAAATTTAGGCCATGCAATACTGGTGTTTAAAAGGTTTCATCTAGCATACTATTCTATTTCTCATTTGTTTGCTTTAAGTTCTCGTTTGTTAGTGATAGTTGCTATATTAATTAGTTGGTGGATTAGTGAAGATAGAAAGTCTAGGTACTCTTTTTATATTTTAATTTTAACAACTATTTTTTATTCTATAGGATCATTAATTTTAGTATTTAAATTATGGATTGAATTTGCAGGAATAATTATAGTTATAAGAGCAGTTTTATTAATAGGATTATTAGCAAATATTATTTATTATTTAGCTGACTATAAAAATAATAAGAAACATACAGATTTATTGTTAAAAGGATTTATCTTTACTTTATGTAATGAATTAATTTTATTATTTAAGGCAAATATTTTTGGTACTGGTTATTTTGTAGCTCATATCTTTAAGTTAGTTGCTTTTGTTTACTTTTTTCGACATATATTTGGTGAAGAAGTAACTAGTGGGATTTTAGCTCAAAAAGAAGTTAAGATTAAAAATGCTAAATTAAATTACCAACAACGGATGATTAAAGAGTTAAGATCTCAAAGGCATGACTTTAAGAATGAATTGCAGACAATTTATACTATGCTCCAGTTAAATAAGCTTAAGCAAGCTAGAGAATATATTAAAAATACACATTTAGATTTAAGTGAAACAGTAGGAACTAAAAGTTATGATAATAGATTAGCACCGGTTTTATTGTGCAAAGAAAAAATAGCAACGGAAAATGATATACAATTGGAGACTGAAATAAAATATCAAACAGACAAGATTGCTATTCCGTATAATAAATTTATTAAAATATTATTTAATTTAATAGATAATGCTTTTGATGCTGTTAGAGAACGAAAAGAGAATCGTAAAGTGCAGGTGGAATTATTTACTAAAAGAAATAATGTTATTTTAAAAGTCTTTAATAATGGGCCAATAATTCCTAATGAAATTAAAGAGGATATTTTCACCCCAGGTTATACAACTAAAGATAAAGGAAGTGGCTTTGGGTTACATATTATAAAAAGTACAATAGAGGATTATGGAGGGTCAATTAGTGTAAAAAGTAAAGAAGAATTTGGTACAGAATTTATTTGTTGGTTTCCTAAAAGTGAAAAAAATATTGACAGTAGTATTTCAGTATGATAATCTTAGTCTAAGCTAAGAAACTTCTTTTAAGATAACCCTGTGAGGTTAGAAAAGAAGTATTGTTTACTAAAAATAGAATCCTTTAAATTAGTCCAGAGAGGCTAACAAGGGTAGCGTAGTTTAATAATGAATATTTTTAGCTCTTAGTATATCTAGAGCTTACTATATAAATTATGACTTCCCTTGTCAGTCGTTGCTGGCAGGGGAAGTCTTATTTTTTTGTAGGATTAACTTGGAGGAGGAATTTTTAGATGGGGTTAGGTTTAAACTAATTGATGAAAGAATGAGGGGGGAATATAATGGGGCTAATAAAAAAAGATTTATTAGGATTGCAAGATCTAACTAAAGAAGAAATTGAGTTGATTTTAGAGACAGCCCAGTCAATGACAGAAGTATTAAATAGATCAATAAAAAAAGTACCAACATTAAGGGGTAAGCTAGTAGTTAATCTTTTTTATGAACCAAGTACTAGAACGAAATCATCTTTTGGATTAGCAGCTAAAAGATTAAGTGCAGATGGTATGAACTTATCTATCAAACAAAGTAGTGTAGTAAAAGGAGAGAGCTTAGTAGATACTGCTAAGACTTTAAGAGCTTTAGGAGCCGATGGAGTGGTGATTAGACATGGTGTACCTGGGGCTGCTAAATTACTGGCGGAGACAGTTGAAATCCCAGTCTTAAATGCTGGAGATGGGATGCATGAACATCCAACACAGGCTTTATTGGATTTATACACTATACAAAAGAAAAGAGAAGAAATAGCAGATAAAAAAGTAGCAATTATTGGTGATATTAAACATAGTCGGGTAGCTCGCTCAAACATTTGGGGCTTAAATAAGTTAGGGGCAGAGGTAAGGTTAGTAGGGCCAACTACTTTAATGCCGGCTAATATAGAACAAATGGGAGCTAAAGTTTATACTAGTTTAGAGGAAGGAATTAAGGATGTAGATGTGATTTATCTATTGAGAATTCAGCAGGAACGTCAAGATAAAGGCTTCTTTCCTACAATTAAAGAATATACTCGATTTTATGGTTTAAGAAAAGAAGCTTTGAAGTTAGCTACAAAAGATGCTTTGATTATGCATCCGGGGCCAATTAATAGGGGGATTGAGATTTCTAGAGAATTAGCTTACAGTAATCAATCAGTAATTGAAGATCAAGTATCTAATGGAGTAGCTATTCGAATGGCATTATTATACTTATTAATAGAAGGAGGGTTAGAAGATGAGTAAGTTACTATTAAAAAATGGGGTAGTGATTAATCCAGTGAAGCAGACCAAAAAGAAAGAAGATATTTTAATAGAAGATAATAAAATAGTAAAATTAGGTAGTAATTTAAAGTCTGAAACTGCTCAAGTAATTGATATAGCAGGAAAGATAATTACTCCTGGTTTAGTTGATATGCATGTACACTTAAGAGAACCTGGCTTTGAATATAAAGAGACAATTAAAACTGGAACTAAAGCAGCTGCTAAAGGTGGCTTTACTACTGTAGCAGCAATGCCTAATACTAATCCAGTAATTGATAAAGAATCATTGGTTAAGTCAGTTCTAGCGACAGCCAAGAAAGAAGGAGTAGTTAATGTTTGTCAACTAGGTGCAATTACTAAGGAGAGTAAAGGAACAGAGTTAGCTGAGATTGGTAGAATGAAGCAAGCAGGAGTCGTTGGAATTTCTGATGATGGAAATTCAATTATGAATGCTGAGGTAATGAGATTGGCCCTTAAGTATGCTAAAGATTTTAACTTACCAGTTATTTCTCACTGTGAAGATGATAATTTAGCTGGAGAGGGAGTGGTTCACGAAGGTTACTATTCTACAATTACAGGTTTAAATCCGATTCCTGCTTCTGCAGAAGATGTAATGGTAGCCCGAGATATATATTTAGCTAAAGAAACAAATAGTAAAGTACATATTGCTCATATTAGTACCAAAGGTTCTGTTAAGCTAGTTAGACAGGCTAAAGAGAGAGGAGTGAAAGTAACTTGTGAAGTGACACCCCATCACTTTACTTTGACTGATGCTGAGATTACTTCTTTTGCTACAGCCACTAAAGTAAATCCTCCGTTAAGAAGTCAAGAAGATGTAGAGGCAATCAAGGAGGGTTTACAAGATGGAACTATTGATGTAATAGCAACAGACCATGCTCCTCATGCTATAGAAGAGAAGGATGTAGAATATGACTATGCTCCTTTTGGGATTTCAGGGTTAGAGACAGCTTTAGGTTTAGTTTTAACTGAATTAGTTAAGCCAGGGGTCTTAAGTTTAGAAGAAGCTATAGCTAAGGTAACTATTCAACCTGCTCAAATTTTAGGTTTAAATAAAGGACGGCTAGAAGTTGGAGAAGTGGCAGACTTAACAGTAATTGATTTAGAAGACCAGTGGCAGGTAAACCCAACTAAATTTCTTTCTAAGGGCCAAAATACACCATTTGCGGGTTATAAATTACAGGGGAAGACAGTAATGACAATAGTGGATGGGGAAGTAGTTTATTCAATTAATTGATAGTGTACAATTTACAGTAATTAATTAAATGGGGTGAAAAAATGAATTTTACAGATAGATTAATAGCAAAGGTAAAAGAAAAAAAGAGCCATGTCTGTGTCGGATTAGACCCTAGACTTGATCGAATTCCAGATAAAATAAGAGAAGAAGCAATTAAAAAATATGGAGAGACTAAAGAAGCTGTAGTTGATGCTTTTTTAACCTTTAATCAAGGGATTATTGATGCTGTAAAAGATGATGTAGCAATTATTAAGCCTCAGATGGCTTTTTATGAAAAGTATGGCTACCAAGGAATTAAAGCTTTTGAAAAAACAGTAGCTTATGCTAAAAAACAGGGATTATTAGTAATTACTGATGCTAAGCGAAATGATATTGGTTCTACTGCAAAGGCTTATGCAGATAGCTATTTAGGAAGTTCAAGTAAGTCAGATTCTTTAACTGTTACTCCCTATCTTGGTTCAGATGGAATCAAGCCTTTTATAACACATTGTCAAGCTAATGATAAAGGGGTCTTTATTTTAGTTAAGACATCTAATCCTTCTGCTGGAGAGTTACAGGATCTAGAATTAAAAGATGGAGATAGAGTTTACGAGAAATTGGCCCGTCTAGTAGAAGATTGGGGAATGGATAGTATAGGCGATAAAGGATATAGTTCAGTAGGAGCAGTTATAGGGGCTACTTATCCACAAGAGGCTAGAAAATTAAGAAAAATAATGAAGCATAATTACTTCTTAGTACCAGGTTATGGTGCCCAAGGTGGAGGGGCCAAAGATGTAGTACCCTGTTTTAATCAGGATGGTCTAGGAGCAGTAGTCAATTCATCACGAGGGATTATTTTTGCTTATCAACAGGAAGACTGTAGTAATGATTATCAACAAGCAGCTAAAAAAGCAGTTTTAGATATGAAAGAAGATATAAATACTGCTTTACAAGAAGTTAATAAATTAACATGGGAGTAAACTATAAACTAAAAAATTGGGAGGGAAAAAAATGCAACAAGCAAAATTAGTCTTAGAAGATGGAACAATCTTTACAGGACAGAGCTTTGGCGCAGCAAGAGAGACTAGTGGTGAAATTGTTTTTAATACTTCAATGACTGGCTATCAGGAAATTTTAACTGATGCTTCTTATAAAGGTGAAATAGTGACTATGACCTATCCTTTAATTGGAAACTACGGAACTAATGAAGAGGATATTGAATCTTATACTTCACATGTGAATGGATTTATTGTAAAAGAGTTTTGTCAGGAACCTAGTAACTGGCGTTATCAAGAAAAATTAGCTAATTATTTGAAAGAGCATGGTATTGTAGCTATTTCGGGGGTAGATACTAGAGCTTTAACAAAAAAATTAAGAACAGAAGGAACAATGAAAGGAATTATTACAGTTACAGATAAGGCTGAGAATAAGTTAGTTACAGCAGCTAAAGAGGCACCTGGATTATCTGGTAGAGATTTAGTAGGTGAAGTAACAACTGATGAAATTTATAATCAGGGAGAAGAAAATAAGGAGTATCAAGTTGTTTTAGTAGATTGTGGCGCTAAAAAGAATATAGTTCGTTCTTTAGTAGGTCGAGGTTGTGAAGTAATAGTAGTACCAGCTACTACTTCAGCTGAAAAGATTTTATCTTATAATCCAGATGGAGTTATGATCTCTAATGGGCCTGGAGATCCACAAGATGTCTTTTATGTAGTAGAAACAGTTAAAGAATTATTAGGAGAAGTCCCTATCTTTGGAATCTGTCTAGGTCATCAGATTATTGGTTTAGCTTGTGGAGCAGAGACTTATAAATTGAAATTTGGACATCGCGGGGCCAACCACCCAGTTAAAGATTTAGCTACAAAGAGAGTCTATATTACGTCTCAAAATCATGGGTTTGCTATTAAGGCAGATTCAGTAGCAGATTTAGATTTAGAAGTAACCCATATAAATATTAATGATAATACTGTAGAAGGAATTAAACACAAAGAATATCCAGTTTTTTCTGTTCAGTATCACCCAGAAGCATCACCAGGGCCAGAAGATTCACATTATCTATTCGATGAATTTATAGAACTGATGTAGTAAATCAATTCTAAATTGTAAATTATAAATAAATTGGGAGGTTAAAATATGACACAAAGAAAAGATCTAGATAAAGTAATGGTTATTGGATCAGGGCCAATTATTATTGGACAAGCAGCGGAGTTTGATTATTCAGGAAGCCAAGCTTGTCGAGCTCTAAGAGATGAAGGGTTAGAAGTTGTCTTAGTCAATAGCAATCCAGCTACAATTATGACTGATAAAAATATGGCTGATAGAGTTTATATTGAACCTTTAACAGTTGAGTCGGTATCACAGATTTTAGAACAAGAAAAACCAGATGGTTTATTACCAACACTAGGTGGTCAGACGGGACTTAACTTAGCGACAGACTTAGCTGAGGCAGGAATTTTAGATGAATTAGGAATTGAATTACTAGGAACACCAATTGCTACTATTCAGCAAGCAGAAGATAGAAATTCCTTTAAAGCTTTGATGGATGAAATTGATGAACCAGTTTTATCAAGTCGGATTACAGAGAATATAGTTGAAGCTAAGCATATTGCTAATGATATCGGTTATCCGGTTATTGTTCGTCCGGCTTATACAATGGGAGGAGCTGGTGGAGGTGTAGCTAATAATCCAGATGAGCTAGAAGAAATAGCTAATAGAGGGTTTAAGCATAGTCTAATTGGTCAAGTCTTAATTGAAAAGAGTATTAAAGGTTGGAAAGAAATTGAGTATGAAGTAATGCGTGATAGTAATGATAACTGTATTACTGTCTGTAATATGGAAAACTTTGATCCAGTAGGAGTCCATACGGGAGATAGTATTGTCTTTGCTCCTAGTCAGACATTAGCTGATAAAGAGTATCAGATGCTACGTTCTTCAGCCCTGAAAATAATTAGAGCTTTAGGGATTGAAGGAGGTTGTAATGTTCAGTATGCTCTAGATCCAGATACCTTCCAGTATCATGTGATTGAGGTTAACCCTCGAGTTAGTAGATCTAGTGCCCTAGCTTCTAAAGCAACAGGATATCCAATTGCTAAGGTATCAGCTAAGATTGCGCTAGGTTATACTTTAGATGAGATTGAGAATGCTATTACCCAACGGACTAAGGCCTGCTTTGAGCCTGCCCTAGATTATGTAGTGACTAAGATTCCACGTTGGCCCTTTGATAAGTTCCATTATGCAGATAGAGAATTAGGAACTCAAATGAAAGCAACTGGAGAAGTAATGTCTATAGATAGAACAATAGAAACTTCCCTGCTAAAAGCAGTTCGTTCTTTAGAGATTGGTGCTTATGGATTTAAGCATCAAGATATAGAAGAGCTCTCCAATGAGGAGATTGAAAAACAATTAAAAGATGCTACTGATCAGCGCTTATTTGTAATAGCCGAAGCAATGAGGCGCGGATATACAGTAGAGGATATTTATCAAATCACAGAGATTACTACTTTCTTCTTATATAAGATCAAGAATATTATTGATTGTGAACAAAGATTAGCAGAAGAAATAACTACTGAATTATTAACAGAAGCTAAGGAATTAGGTTTTTCTGATCATGAGATTGCTCAATTAACTAGTAAGTCAGAAGAAGAGATTAAAGAGTTACGAAGAGAAGAAGAAATTAAGCCAGTTTATAAGATGGTAGATACCTGTGCTGCTGAATTTGAAGCAGAGACCCCTTATTATTATTCCTCCTATGAACAGATTAATGAGTCTAAGACTACTGACCAGGATAAAGTAATGGTTTTAGGTTCCGGGCCAATTAGAATCGGCCAGGGCATTGAGTTTGATTACTGTAGTGTCCACTCAGTCTGGGCCTTAGATGAATTAGGTTATGAATCAGTAATTGTTAATAACAATCCTGAAACCGTAAGTACAGATTTTGATACATCAGATAGACTATACTTTGAACCACTAACTAAAGAAGATGTAATGCATATTGTAGAACATGAAGAGCCAGAAGGAGTTGTTCTCCAATTTGGAGGTCAAACATCAATCAATCTAGCTAAACCACTAGCTGAGGCAGGAGTCAATATCTTAGGAACTAGTGTAGAAGCAATTGATTTAGCAGAAGATAGGGATAAATTTATTAATCTACTACAGGATCTAGAGATTGCCACTCCTATTGGAGATGTAGCAGCATCAATGGATGAAGCTAAGAAAATAGCCCAAGATATAGGATATCCAGTCTTAGTAAGACCATCTTATGTACTAGGTGGTAGAGCAATGGAAGTTGTTTATAATCAAGATGAGCTGTTAAATTATATGGAGACGGCAGTTAAAGTTTCTCCAGAACATCCAATTTTAATTGATAAGTATATGATTGGAAAAGAAATTGAAGTTGATGCTATATCTGATGGAGAAGATGTAATTATTCCAGGTATTATGGAGCATGTAGAAAGAGCTGGGGTTCACTCAGGAGATAGTATAGCAGTCTATCCAGCCCAAACACTAACAGAAGAATTAGAAAATAAGATAGAAGAATATACTACTAAATTAGTAAGAGCAATGAATGTTAAAGGGTTGGTTAATATTCAGTGTGTTATCTTTGAAGATGAGGTTTATGTAATCGAAGTTAACCCTAGATCAAGTAGAACGATTCCTTATTTAAGTAAGGTAACAGGAATTCCAATGGTTAAGTTAGCTACGAAAGCAATGCTAGGAGAGAAGTTAGCAAAGATGGATTATCCAACTGGATTAGTCCCCAAACAAGACCATGTAGCAGTTAAAGTACCAGTCTTCTCTTTTTCTAAATTGACGAAAGTAGATACCAATTTAGGACCGGAAATGAAATCAACTGGTGAAGTATTAGGATTAGATGAAGACTATGAAAAGGCACTTTATAAAGGATTTATAGGAGCTGGAATTGATATTCCAGAGGAGGGGACTATATTAGCTACAGTCGCAGATAAAGATAAGCAAGAAGCCATTCCTTATATTAAGGAATTTGCTAAATTAGGATTTAAGATTATAGCTACAAAAGGTACTGCTCAAGCTCTAAGAGAGTCAGGGGTAGAAGTAAAAGAGGTTAATAAGTTATCTGAAGAGGGCTCCCCTAATGTAATTGAGCTAATTAAACAAGATCAAATTGACTTAGTAGTTAATACCTTGACTAAAGGTAAAGTACCAGCTAGAGATGGTTTCCAGATTCGTAGAAATGCTGTAGAGATGGGAGTTCCATGTTTAACTTCTCTTGACACAACAGAAGCTATCTTACATGTCTTACAAGAGATTAAATCAGGAGTTAAAATTACAGCTAAAGCTCTACAGGACTACGTTTAAAAAAGTAATTGACAATTATCAACTCTAAATTAATAGAAAGAGGTGTTAAGATGGCACAGCAAGTAATCAAAGAGATAGTTACCCAAAAGGAGATCTCTCCTAATCACTTTAAGATGGTGATTAGGGCTCCTAAGATTGCTAAAGAAGCTCAACCGGGCCAATTTCTACACTTAAAATGGGTTAATGATTTAACAGGACAGGATCCACTACTTAGACGTCCGATTAGTCTTAATAGTATCGATCAAGCTAAAGGAACGATTACAATCATCTATCGTGTAATTGGACGTGGTACTAAGCTGTTATCTAGTCTTCAAGCAGGAGATGAAATAGATTTAATGGGGCCGTTAGGAGAAAGTTTTTCTGTATCTGATTCTGCTAGTAAAATTGCTATAGTGGGGGGCGGAATGGGAATTGCTCCCTTGTTACCTTTAGTAAATCAATTATTAGACTTAGATAAGCAAGTGACTCTTTTATTAGGGGCCAATACTAAGGAACAATTAATAAATTTAGCTGAGTACCAAAAGTTAGATGTTAATTTAAAAATTGCTACTAGAGATGGAAGTTGTGGGCAACAAGGTTTTATAACTGATTTATTAACAGAATTATCAAAGATAGATTATGTTTATACTTGTGGTCCAGAGATAATGATGGAGAAGGTACAAGACTGGGCCAAGCAAGAAAAGATTGTAGGTGAAGCTTCTTTAGAAGAAAGAATGGGTTGTGGGACAGGAGCTTGCTTATCGTGTGTCTGTAAAATTAAGGTAGGAAGTAAAGATGATTGGCAGTATCAAAAGACCTGTACACAAGGGCCAATTTTTCCATTAGGTGAGGTGATTTTTGGTGAGTAAGGTTAATCTAGCAGTTGATTTAAATGGACTTAAGTTACAAAACCCAGTTACTACTGCTTCAGGAACCTTTGGTTTTGGAGAAGAATATCAAGATTATCTAGATTTAGATAGCTTAGGTGGAGTAATGGTAAAAGGTACTACCTTACATCCTAAACAAGGTAATCCTACACCCCGGATTGCTGAAACAAAGGCTGGGATGTTAAATGCCATTGGATTACAAAATCCAGGTGTTGATTACTTGATAAAAGAAATTTTACCTACTATTAAGGATTATGATTTTAAGACTATTGTTAATATCTCAGGTAATACAGTTAAGGACTATGCTAAGTTAGCTAGTAAGCTAAATCAAGCCGGTGTAGCTGCTTTAGAGGTCAATATATCCTGTCCAAATGTTAAACAAGGGGGATTAGCCTTTGGAACTCAACCAGAAATGGCTGCTGGAGTAGTAGAAGCTGTAAGAGCAGAAACGGATTTACCATTAATTACAAAGCTATCACCTAATGTAGCTGATATTACTGAGATTGCTAGAGCAGTAGAAGAAGCAGGAACAGATGTTATTTCTTTAATCAATACTTTATTAGGGATGAAGATAGATATTGATAGTCAAAAGCCTATTTTAGCTAATCAGATGGGAGGTTTATCAGGGCCAGCAATTAAGCCAGTAGCAGTTAGAATGGTCTATCAAGTAGCTCAAGCAGTAGATGTACCTTTAATTGGCATGGGAGGAATTAGTAACGCTCAAGATGCTATTGAGTTCTTATTAGCAGGGGCAGATGCTATCTCTATTGGGACGGCCAATTTTGTTAATCCACAAGTATCAATGGAAGTTTTAGAGGGGCTTGAAGATTATTTAGTAGAGAATGATTATGATAATGTGAGTGAGATAGTAGGTAATGCAATTAACAATTCTAAATTATAAACTAAAATTTGGGGGGGATAAAGATGAACAAAGAAAGAGTAATTGAAATTTTTAAGCAGACAGGAGTATTACAGGAAGGACACTTTAAATTAAGTTCAGGCTTACATAGTAATCAGTATTTACAGTGTGCCCAAGTACTACAGTACCCTGTATATGCACAAGAGTTAGCTAAGGGATTGGCTAAGAAATTTTCTGAGGTAGATATTGATGTAGTAGTTGGCCCGGCTATGGGGGGAGTAACTTTATCTTATGCGGTAGGACTTGCTTTAGAGAAAAAGACTATCTTTACTGAACGTGAAGCAGGCAAGATGGTTTTAAGAAGGGGTTTTAGATTAAATCCAGGTGATAAAGTATTAGTTATTGATGATGTATTAACTACAGGAAAATCTGTTAATGAAGTTATTGAGGTACTAGATAGAACCGAAGCTAATTTAGCAGGAGTTGGTGTCTTAGTTGATCGTAGTGCAGGGCAAGTTGATTTTAAAGCACCAATTGAATCAATGTTACAAATCGATGTCAAAGCTTATCAACCACAAGAGTGTCCAATGTGTAAAGAAGAGATTGAGTTTAATCAACCAGGTAGTCGACATTTAAATAAATAACTTTTAAAGCCAACCTGACTGGTTGGCTTTTTTATTTTGCGGAAAAACTCTTTAAAAAGGTTGTTTTCTTGGTTATAATTATTATAGTTTGTAATATATTTTTAAATAGATTATTAAATTTTAGTAGCTGATCACATTGTGTAAAGAAAATAGAGGAGGAAACAGATGGAGCTTAAATTAGAAGTATCTTTGTTTGATATGGTCGTTTCTTTATCTGATGCTTTAGATTTAATTAGTTCAACAGTAACTGGTCATCACAAAAGAGTAGCGTATATTGCTACTAGTATAGCTGATAAGTTAGATCTATCCCAGCAAGAAAAAGAAGAGCTTTTGATTGCAGGAGCTTTACATGATGTGGGAGCATTAGCATTAAATAAAAAGCTTAGTAGTTTGATGTTTGATTTTAATGCTTCCACTGACGTAGGAAATCATGCTGAGTTGGGTTATCAAACGTTGCATAAGTTTTCTCCTTTTAAACGAGTTGCTAAAATAATACGATATCATCATACTAGTTGGAAAGAGAGAAAGAAAAATAGTAATGTAGTTTTAGCCGCCAATATTCTCTATTTAGCTGATCGAATAGATGTCTTAATTGATTTTGAAACGGAGATTTTAAGCCAAACTGATAGAATAAAAGATCAAATTAAAGAATACCAAACTGACATATTCTTTTCTAAAGTAGTTGAAGCTTTTTTAGATGTAGCTACCAAGGATGCATTCTGGTTTAATATTGTTTCTTCTTGGGTGGATCAATTTTTAGTTAATAGTACAGTTAAAAATTGTGTAAAATTAGATTTTGAACTTTTGTTAAGATTGGCCCAGATATTTGGAAGAATTATAGACTTTAGGAGTTCTTTTACTGCAACCCACTCTAGTGGAGTAGCTGCTAGTGCACAAAGACTGGCTAGATTATCTGGTTTTTCTAGAGCAAAGTTTAGTATGATGAGAATTGCTGGTTACTTACATGATTTAGGGAAGTTAGCTATTCCTGTAGAAATTCTTAATAAAACGGGTAAATTAACAGCTACAGAGTTTAATATCATTAAGAAACATACTTTTTATACATATCAGATTTTAGATGGGATACCAGAGTTAGCTGAGATTAAAAACTGGGCAGCTTTTCATCATGAGCGCCTTGATGGAGCTGGATATCCATTTGGTTTAGATAAAGATAAATTATCTAGAGGAGCTAGAATTATGGGTGTAGCTGATGTATTTACGGCGATTACAGAAGACCGTCCTTATAGGGCAGGAATGGAAAAGGAACAAGCAACCAAAATATTGACTGATATGGTACAAGATGGAGCGGTTGATGGTAGTGTTGTTCAAGTTTTAGTTGATAATTATGAAGGAATAAACCATATTCGTAAATCAGCCCAAGCAATTGAAAGTGAAGAGTATAAAAAGTTTCGTCAAAGAAGTATTTAATAAGGCTTGGCAATGTATATTTTAGCAGAAATGATTTATACTAATTATAATCATAGGATAATTATGGGAAAAAGAAGGAAAAAAGAAATTTATCAAGAAGTACTAACTAATTGAAGGCTTATATGTTCAGTTAAGTTATTTTTAAAAGAGGTGATGTTATGCAGCAGTTTGTCTATACAAATGAGGGTAAAGTCTTATTACGAGAAGCTAAAGAGAGTGATATTCCTAAAGTATATGAAATGTATCAGGATTATTATCCGAAATCTTGGTGGAAGAGTAAAGAATTAAATCAATTAAGATATGAGATAATTAAAGAAGCCAATGGGAGAGTTTTTGTAGCTGTGTTAAATGATAAAGTAATTGGGCATGCTGAAATAGTTCTGCCTCATTCTAAGGAACGGCCAGTATATTTAGTTAGATTAGATATCCATGATGATTATAGGCGGAGAAAATTTGGCATAGAATTGGTTCGTTATTCGGCGATTATTATGAAAAATTTAGGTTGTAAAGGTTATGTAACATGGCCAGATGTAGATAAGTCTAAGGGACTATTTAAGAAAGTAGGGTTAAAAGAATTATCAAGAGATCCCCAGTTGAAAATAACAATTATTAATAAGCGAGAGACTAGTGTAAAAAAGATTGGAGAGTTATCATTTTCTGAACGGCCAAAAGATTTAGAAGTAGTTGTTGGTTGTCCATGGGGGAGAAATTATAATTGGATAAAGTCTTTTAGGGCTTGTCAAGAGGATGTATTAAATTATCAGGGTCCATTTGTTCATCAAGTTGAGGTTGATGGAATAAAAGGAGTAGTTTTGCTAGATGGAGTTGGCTTACAAATTTATCTACCCCAAGATAAAACTGAAGAAAATGATGTTATTGAAAAGTTAATAGTATATGGTTCTAATTTGGCTTTAGAAAAAGGAATTAAGAGTTTACATATTAATTTAAGGACACAATTATGGTCTCAGTTTGATATGTCAGATATTTGGCAGGTAGAAGGAGAAGATGAAAGATTAGAAATGAAGATGGATTTTTAAGTTTTAAGGTAGGGAGAAACCTCCCTGCCTTTTTATTAATTATCTTTTTTTAGCTGTTCTACCAAATTTTTGTCTGGTGTAACATATAAGGTGTTTTGATTTTCATAATAAACCATACCTGGTTTAGCTCCTTTAGCTTTTTTAACATATTTAACTTTCGTATAATCAACAGGAACATTACTTGATTTTCGTCCTTTACTATAAAAGGCTGCAATTTGTGCTGCTTCCAAGAGAGTTTCTTCTGGTATTTTCTTTCCTGTATGATTTCTAATAATTGTATGAGAACCAGGTAAGTCTTTAACGTGAACCCATGTGTCTTGATTATTAGCAATTTTTTTGGTTAGTCCATCATTTTGTCTATTATTACGTCCTACTAAGATATCATAACCAGCTGTAGATGCAAACTTTAATGGTGGTAGTTTATCGTTTTGTTTATTATTATTTTGTTTTTGTTCTTTAATATAACCTTCTTGTACTAATTCTTTTTCGATTTCTTGTAGTTCGGCTAATGTTTCAGATTGGTTGATATTAACTTCTACTTGCTGGAGATATTCAAACTCAGCTTTAGCTTTTTTGGCTTCTCTTCTTAAATATTTAACACTTTTTTTGGCTTTTTCGTACTTCTCAAAATATCGTTGAGCATTTTCTGCTGGAGTTAATTCTGGGTCTAACTCAATAGTAACTTCTTGATTATTATTATAGTAGTTTTGTAATGTTACCTTGTTTTGTCCTTTTTCTAATTGATAGATGTTAGCAGTAATTAACTCGCCTTTTAGTTGATGTTTATCAGCGTTTTTGGCCCCTTTTAATTGGCCTCTAACTTTACTGTATTTTTTCTTAATATTCTCTATATTATCTCTAATAATATTATTCATTTTATTGGTCAGTCTATTAACTTTTTTCTGGATAATTCGATTAGTAAAGTAATAGTCTAGTAATTGATTGACAGAAGTGAAACTTTCTTGAGGCAAATCAAATTGTTTTAGCTTAAAAGCTTCATATTCTTTTAAATTATTTTCTTTATCTAAAACTAGAGTAGGATTAAATTTTTCATTTTTAATTTTATTGAATATATCATTAAAAGCAGACCATAAATTATCTATTTCTTTAGGTTTGATTAATTCTTGTTGAGGATTAAAACCAGCTCGATGAACTATTTCTTGACCAATTAAAGGGCCAATGCCCCGATAATTATTCATAATTATGCGATACATCTTATCCTTATTTAAATTATCTGATAATACTTCTTTAAACTGGTTAAAGTCAGCAGTTAAAGGATTTTTCTTTCCCTGCTGTGGTGGTGGATTATAATCCTTTCCTGGCAGTAATTCACGATAACGGCTAATTTTTTTAGTAACTCTTTTGATACAATCTAGAATTTGTTCATCTGGTTTGGTTAAAATAATATTACTGTGTCTGCCCATCAATTCAATTACTAACTTTTTATCTACCAGTTCACCTTGATTGTTTTTATATTGAATAATAATTTCTAAAATTCGCTCAAAATTTGGCTGATTAATTTCTTTAATTCTTCCACTTTGTAAATGCTTTCTTAATAGCATACAGAAAGTAGGAGGTTGATAGGGATTATCAAAGTCTTGTTCAGTAATATGAATTCTTGGATTTTGTGGATTAGCTGAGATCAATAATTTTATATTTTCACCGGGTTGTCTGATTCTAATAGTTAATAAGTTTTCTTTAGGTTGATAAATCTTATCAACTCGTCCTCCAATTAATTTATTTTGCAGCTCTGTTTTAATTGCAGCTAAGGTAACACCGTCTAAAGCCATAGTAACAACTCCTTATTTGGTATTCATAATTTACCTATATATATTAATGTAACATTTTAAAGTCTTGATTTCAATAACTAATACCGATAAAATAGTATTATATCATTCTAAAAATAGGTGATAAAGATGAAACAACAATTTAAAAAAATCAAGAAAATTTTTGGTAGTCTTAAATTGGCTGGAGAATATCTAATGGATTCTGAGGCATCTTTAGCAAAAAAAATATTACTAGTTACTCCTTTATTTTATATCATTGCTCCATTTGACTTGGTGAGTGATATAATTCCAATTTTAGGTTGGTTAGATGATACGGTAATTGGTTTGGTTCTTTGGAATTATATGTATGGTATTTTAAGTGATTATAATTCTAAAGATGATAAGGCTGATTATACTTTAGATGACGATGAATATGACATTGAATAATAAGTTTAGAATATAACTTTACAAATAAACCCACATGGGATATAATGGAAAAAAACACAATAGATTATAATAAATTATATTTTAGGTATCAATAGGAGGGTGTGATGGATAATAAATGGTCAAAAATTAAAGAGAAGATGATATATCAACGGGATTTTGTTAAGCTTAAAGAAGAGCTGTGTTATCATCAAGAAAAAGAAATTAATTATTCCTTTTTTAGAATGGAGTTTTTAGATTGGGTAAATATAGTTCCAGTTACTTCTCAACATGAGATAGTATTGGTTAAACAGTATCGTTTTGGAACAGAAAAGGTTACTTTAGAAGTACCTGGTGGTACTTTAGATCCTGGAGAGAAAAAGCCTAAATTAGCTGCTCAAAGAGAATTAAGAGAAGAAACTGGTTATCAAGCAGAAACGATAGTTAATTTAGGTAAAGTGGCTGCTAATCCTGCGATTCAAAATAACTATTGTCACTTTTATTTAGCTGAAGAGGCTAAAAAGCTTCAGGAACAGGACTTAGATTTGACTGAAGATATAGAACTTATGTTAGTGCCTATAACAGAGATAGATACATTAATTGATAGTGGGAAGATAAATCATTCTTTAGCGGTATTAGCTTTATTATATACGCAGAGGTATTATTTAGATTAATAGAGATTATTGAATTTATTATTTAGTTCTATAGTTAAGTGAGAAAGGAGGGAAGGAATGTCTCTGCCAAGGTTAATTTTACAAATATCACCTCTTATAGTAATTACTTATTTGATAATAAGGATAGATCTTTTTAGTCAAGTATTAGTAAATGATTATAGTAAGGAGAGGAAAGGTTATTTAAGTATAGGGTTAATTTTAATGTCTTCAGCCTTACTTTATTTTTTTAATGATTATCAGATAGCAATTTATACTATTGGAATTATTCTCTGTGGTAGATTATTTGGTTTTCCTTATGGTAGTTTTTCTGGAATTATATTTTTTATATTAGGTAGTCAAATAACTAATTTAGAAGAAGTAGTTATTCTATTAGGTCTTATTAGTGATTTATATCAGTTATCTGTATTGGATAAGCTAAATATTAGGTTAAAAGATGGTATAGTTGCTTTTTTATTAGGGATTAGTTTTATAATAACCATGCAAAGTCAAAATATTGTATTACATATGATAGCTTTTTATGGTTCGTTGACAGTTATTACAAACTACAGATTACGCCTAAAGTCATTTCAAGAGCAAAAGTTAGAAATAAAAAGTGCTTGTCAAGCACGAGATAGTTTAGAAGAGTTACATTCAATTAATGAAAAATTGATATCTAATTTTAATCTATCAGAAACTTGTGATGAATTATTACGGATTAGTTGTCAGCAATTAGATATTAAACATGGTGGCTTATTACTGTATGATGAAGAAAAGGATCATTTAGAATTAAAGGCAGAGTATAATTTGGGCCAAGAAGATATTGATAAATTCAAACTCCCCCAACCTGATTGTTTGGTTGATGCTTTAAAAAAAGAGGAAACTATTATAATTGATGATCCAGAAGTAATTTATTTTGGTAATGAGATCTTTTTCAAAAAAGAGATCAAGTCTGTGCTAATTGCCCCAATTTTTAGTAAAGAGCAATTAAAGGGGCTATTTATTTTTATGGCTACAAAGAATAATTTCTTTTCTAATAAGGACTTGATGCCATTACAAACAATTATTGATCAAGCTCCATTAGTAATTAGGAAGGCCGAAATTTTTGAAAAACTAGAACGAAATGTAGCAGGTCTGTCCATGTTACAAAGAACTAGTCACATAATTACTTCTACTTTAGATGCGGATCAAGTATTTGAACATACAGTTGATATGGTAATGGGTACTATGGGAGTATCTATGGCTGGCCTTTTTTTATTTGATGATGATCAAGCTTTACAATTGGTATCTGCTAAAGGGGTGCCTAAGCAAGAGCAAGAATCAATAGTTGCTGAGGCTAAAGAAGTTGTTAGTAGAGTAATTGAAGAGGAAAAGGTTTTAATTAATGATAAAATTAATGAAATTGATGAAAAGTATAGTTTTAATACAATTGATATTAAATCTGTTATATTTGTTCCTCTTAAGATTAGAGGAAGGGTAATTGGGGCTATTGGGGCAGCTCAAGCTGGTTTTGAAAGAGAGTTTACAAGTGCTGATAAAAGATTTATTACTATTTTGGCCAATCAAGCTGCTATTGCAATTGAGAATTCTAGAATGTATAATAGAATGGAAAAACTAGCTACTAAAGATAGTTTAACAAAGTTATATAATCATAGTGCCTTTTATGAACACTTAAGAGAATTACTAAAAAATACTAAAGAGAATAAGAATGATTTATCATTATTGATGTTAGATATTGATGATTTTAAGAGGTTTAATGATACTTATGGTCATCAAGCAGGAGATAAAGTACTGGAGAAAATGGGGGAGTTATTAAAGCAGAATGTAAGGGATTCTGATATAGTAGCTAGGTATGGTGGAGAGGAATTTTCTATTGCACTCCCCAATATAGATAAGACTAAAGTTTTAAAGATAAGTAATCGGATTAATAAAGCGGTAAGGAAAGAAAAAGTTAAGTATAATGATTTAGAGTTAAATGTTACTGTTAGTATTGGGGTAGCTATTTATCAAGAGGGCCAATCTGCAGAAAAGCTAATTAATATAGCTGATAAGGCTTTATATAAAGCTAAGAATGAAGGTAAAGATCAGACTTATATTGCTTAAAAGTTATAGACAAAAGGAGTGGTAATTATGAAGTTAGGTGTAGTTAGTGATATTCACGGAAGTTTAACTGCTTTTAAAGAGGCTAAAGATTATCTAAAGGATAGTGATTTACTTTTAATAGCAGGGGATATTTTATATCATGGTGCTCGTAACCCACTACCAGCTGGCTATGATACAGAAGGTGTTCTAGAGGAACTTAAAGAGATGGAAGAAGATTTTTTAGCTGTAAAAGGTAATGTAGATGCTTTAGTGGATGATTGGGTGCTACCTTATCCTTTATCTGAGTATACAGTAGTTGAAGATAATGGCCGAAGGATCGCTATTTATCATGGTTATCAAGATGAAACTGCAGAAGAACGGGCCAACTTTGCTCATCAGTTAGGAGCAGATATTTTAGTTTTTGGTCATACGCATTTACCACTAATAGAGGAAGTAAATGGAGTTATTTTACTTAATCCTGGTAGTATTGCATTGCCTAAACAAAAGCCAGCTGTGTCTACAATAGCCCAAATAGATGAAAAGCAGATTAAATTGATTGCTTTAGAGAGTAAAGAGGTACTAAAAGAATATAAATTGGATTAATAGTAAAGGGCTAACAGTGATGTTGGCCCTTTTTGATATAAAGTGTCATCATACCAAGGAGGCGAAAGATGAATTTACAAGAAAAAAGAGAGCAATTAATTGCTGAAGGATTATGTAACCATTGTCTTGGTAGACAATTTGCTAGATTAGGGACAGGATTAGAGAATTATGAGCGTGGGGCTATTTTAAGAGAAAAAGATAAACTAACCAAAGAGGATTTTATACGATTTAATATTCCCCAATCAGTTTCACTAGGAGGAGATTGTTTTTTGTGTAAGGGAGTATTCAATAATTTGGATAACTACATAAACTTAGTAATAACTACTTTAAATGATTACCAATTCAATACAATGTTAATTGGAACGCGCCCTACTCAAGAAATGAAAAAGCTAGAAAGAAGTATTTGGGATAAGTATGGAGATGATTATGCTGAACCACTTAAATCAGAATTAAATCGTTTAGTGGGAAAAGAGGTTGAAGAAAGATTAGAAGTAGGGGTAGATTATAAAAATCCAGAGATTACAGCAGTAATTGATATAGCTCAAGAAGATGTAAAGCTACAAATTAAGTCATTATTGATTTATGGGAAGTATAATAAATACTCTCGAGAGTTATTTCAAACGGAATGGAGTTATTTAAAAGATTCTATCCAAGAAATAACTGAAGTGCCTTTCATACAGTATACTGAGGCTGAGGCTAGTAAATTTCATGGAGCCGGAAGAGAGGATGCAGATGTAAGATGTTTTGGTAAACGGGAGTTTGTTTTAGAATTGGTTAATCCTAAAAAAAGGAAGGTTAATTTAACCCAACTACAAAAACAATTGAATCAATCTCAAGCTAAAGTAGAAGTCTTTAATTTAAAAATTACTGATAGAGAAAAGATTAAAGAGTTGAAAGAAAAGAGAGTAGATAAGACTTATCGTGCTTTAGTCACTCTAGACCAGAAAACAACCCAAGAAGAATTAGTTACACTAGAGCAAATAATTGGAACTATAGAACAAAAAACACCACAAAGGGTTAAAAAAAGTAGAGGAAATTTAGTTAGAAAACGAGAAATTTATAAAATAGAACCGGAACTAATTACTAAAAGAAAGTTTGAATTAATAATTAAAGCTGAAGCAGGGGCTTATATTAAAGAACTAATATCTAGTGATGAAGGAAGAACTACTCCTAGTGTAGCTGAAATACTAGGTTGTCAAGCTAAATGTACTAAATTAGATGTGATAGATATAGATAATTAAAAGGAGGGGATATGGTGAAAAGGTTTGAACAGGTGTGTGAAGCAATTATAGATAATATAGAACAAGTAATAGTAGGAAAAAGAAATAAGATTGAAGAAGCATTAATTTGTTTTTTAGCTGGAGGACATTTATTATTAGAAGATGTTCCTGGGGTAGGTAAAACTATTTTAGCTCGGGCTTTAGCAATTAGTAGTGGAGCAGATTTTCAAAGGATTCAGTGTACTCCTGATTTGTTACCAAAAGATGTAACGGGAGTTACTGTTTATCATCAACAAAGTGAGACTTTTGATTTTTCTCCAGGGCCAATCTTTTCTCAAGTCTTATTAGTAGATGAGATTAATCGAACAACGCCTAAGACTCAATCGGGATTATTAGAAAGTATGGCAGAAGGTCAGGTTACTATTAGTGGTGAAACTAAGAAATTACCAACACCATTTTTTGTAATTGCTACACAAAATCCAGTTGATTTCGATGGTACTTTTCCTCTTCCTAAGGCCCAATTAGACCGTTTTATGATGCAGACTAGTATTGGATACCCTGACCAAAATGATGAGGTGCAAATTTTAAAGCAAGTTAAACAAGAACATCCAATTGATAAAATAGAGTCTATAGTAACCCCCCAACAAATTGAAGAATTAAAGTCACAAGTCCGGGAGGTTCATTTAGATGATGAAGTTTATCAATATCTAGTAGAGGTTGTTACTAAAACGCGTAATCATCCAGATATACTCTTAGGGGTTAGTCCTAGAGGTAGTATTGATTTAGCTCATACTGCTCAAGCTAGGGCGCTATTAAAGGGCAGAGACTTTGTTATCCCTGAAGATATTAAAAAGTTAGCTCCACTTGTACTACAACATCGGATTAGTATTCGTTCCGAAAGTCAATTGCGCGGTCAAGAAGCGGATGACTTAATTAAAGGGATCTTAAATAAAGTTTCTGTTCCTGTAGGGGCTAAATAAAATGAAGTACTTTCTTATCTTTGCTATAATAGTAATCTTATTAGCCCCTGTATCAGGTGTCTATGAATTATACTATTTAGCCTATATTAGTCTAGCCTTACCTTTAGTGCTGGTCTTTTTAATCAAACAAGGTGTTAAGAACCTTAAAGTAGAAAGAGTAGTTAATAAAGATCGTATTTTTGCAACAGAAAGTTCAAAGGTTAAATTAAATTTAATTAACCAAGGGATTTGGCCTATTTTTTGGCTTAGCTATAAGGAAAGAGTTCCTATTCAACTCCATCCACCTTTAAAGGGAGAAGTTATTTCTTTAGGATCTTTTGCAGAGTATGGGCTAGAGTATACTTTACAGGGGAGACAGCGAGGGATGTATGATCTAGGGCCTGTGAGGGTTAAATTAGGTGATGGATTAGGATTTATAGAGACTGAGCTTAAGTTTGATGCTAAAGAAAAATTGATTGTCTATCCTAATATTTTGCCTCTAGATGATTTAGGGTTACCCTCTCGAATTGCTTTTGGTGATTTAATTTGGCCCCAGCGGATTTATCGTGATCCTACTAGTTTTAGAGGACTTAGAGAGTATCAATTGGGAGATCAGCTTAAAGATGTCTATTGGACTGCTAGTGCTAGTACAGGAGAGTTAATGGTTAAAGAATATGAATCTACAGTTACTCTTAAGAATCTAATCTTGCTTAATTTAAATCAGGATGATTATGGAGTTAAAAGATTAAAGTTACAAGTAGAATCGGCTATTGAAGTAGCTGCTTCTTTGGCTAAATATTTAATTGAGGTTAATCAAACAGTAGGTTTAGCTACAAATGGTTGTGATCCATTAGCAAAGCGAGAGTTTATTAAGCCTGGTCAAGGATCAGGTCACTTAATGGAGATTATGGAGTTGTTGGCCCGGGTAGAACCAACAGAAGATAAATCTTTCTTACCTTTTATTAGTCAGTATAGTCATCAAGTTTCTCCAGGATCTACTCTATTGATTATTACCAAGGTAGATTCAGAAGAATTAATCAAGACAGCACTCCAATTATGTAAGCAAGGATTAAATATAGTCTTAATTGTATTGGGGAGAGAAGTTTTTCATCCTCAATATTTAAATAAGTCATATACGGAGAGTTTAGTAATCTATCAGTTAAACAGAAAGGAAGATATCTATGCCTGGGGAAGATAGATTAGTTAATAATATTAATTTAATTTTAAAAGGGCTTAGTAGTTTGATCTTAGTTTTATTGGCTAATCAGTCATTTTTGATAATGCAGAGTTATTTTTTACAACTTCAATGGAAGTGGTTAACTTTAATTTCCCTGCTAGGGATTATAATTGGGGTTATAGAAGCTAGAGTTTTAGTAGGTTTAAAGAAGTGGCCAAAGTCTTTAAAAGTTATAGTTATTAGTGGTTTGTTATTGCTAGTTTATGGGGTTGATTCCGATTATACTTCTTCCTCTTTTAAGATTTCTTCTTTTATTATAATCTTGATTTATTATTTGGCTTATAGATTAGCCTATTGGAGTCAAAAATTAGATTTTGATTTTGAAAGTTTAAAAGTGAATAATCATCAGCAAGAACAAATTTATAAGCGCCAAGGGCCAATTTTTAAACGATATGCTAATAGTTTTAAGCAATTAGAGCAGTTAGTTATAATAATTGATGGATTATTGGTTATAAGTTGGCTTTTTAAACAGCAAATTAATTATAATTTGATTCTTAGCGGAGCTTTTATATTAGTACTGCAATTTTTATTATTAGGATTTGCTTTCTACCAAAAGAAAAGGATTTTATGGAGACTAAATAATTATAGAACTCAACCTCAACTATTTAATAAAATGATTGGTTGGCTGTTAATTCTGATTATTTCTATTTCTGCAATAATAGTTATTTTACCTAGTCATAATAATTTTATTCCTTGGCAGTGGCTAAAAGATAAGTTATTAACAATTGATAGTAAGATTAAAACTCCGACACCTCCTTTAACTAAAAAGAAAGAAACTAGCGATGCAGGTAGCTTAAAAAAAGGCATAGAGCAGGCATTGCAACAGCAGGACAGTTTTTCGTGGCATCTAGTTTTATATCTAATGATGTACATCATATTTTTAATGATTCTAGTAAGTATAATTATTGGTTTTATTTTAACTTTACTTAAAGAAGAATACAAAAATTTAAAAGGGCTGCCAGGTTTATTGGTTAAACTTTATCTTACCTTTATTAATCTAGTTAAAGGATGGGGTAGATTGCTTAAAAGTGGTGTAAAAAAGCTTCAAATGACTGTACAGACTAGCAGGAAGCATTATAAGCAAGAGGAATTAGAAGAGATACTACACAATGAGGAGTTTAAGAGAGACTGGTCACCTGATACACCAAGAGAAGAGATAATAGCTTATTATATTCAGGCTGAGAATATTTTTAAAGAAAAAGGTTGTAGGAGAAGAAAAAATCAAACTATAAGTCAGTTTTTGCAATTTGTAAAAGAAGATATCTCAATTAGAGGTCAGAAAATTGTAGCAATAAATGATCTTATAGAACAGGCTCTTTATAGTAATCATGCTATAACTAAACCCCAGGCTAATAAAATGAAGGAATTAATTGATAATTTAGCTAATAATTAAAATAGAGGTTTTTTAATCGAATATGACTGAATAGTCAGTGAAGGAGGAGAAAGGATGACTTTATTAAAGTTAGAAGGTATCAAGAAGATTTATCAACAAGGAGAGGTTGAAGTTCCAGCTTTGCGTGGAATAGACTTAACAGTAGAAGTAGGTGAGTTTACATCAATTGCTGGTCCTTCTGGATCAGGAAAATCAACTTTGCTTAATATAGTAGGATGTCTTGATCAACCAAGTACGGGCCAAGTTTATTTAGAGGATACAGAGATAGATCAATTATCTGAAGATGAATTAGCTATGGTGAGAAGACATAATTTAGGGTTTATTTTTCAAGCTTTTAACTTGATTCCTGTATTAACAGTTTATGAAAATGTTGAATTTGCTCTTAATCTTGTTGGCCAGATGAAAAAATCAGAGATGAAAGAGCGAGTAATGGATATTTTAGATGCTGTAGGGTTAAAAGATTTAGCAGATCGCAAGCCTAATGAATTATCAGGTGGTCAAAAACAGCGAGTCTCTATTGCTAGAGCTTTGGTTAAACATCCTAAATTGGTATTAGCTGATGAGCCTACAGCAAATCTTGATTCCAAAACAAGTAAAGAAGTTTTAGAAGTAATGCTAGAAATGAATAAAAAATTAGAAACTACATTTATCTTTTCTACTCATGATCCGTTGATTATGGATTATGCCCAAAGATTAATTAAACTTAGAGATGGGCAAATCGTAGCAGATAAAAAGACAGTTTAATATCAAATGAGGAGGTGGAAAAGTTGTTTTTAGTTAAGTTAGCTTTAAAAAATTTAACTCGTCATCAGCGGAGGGTCTTAATTACTGCTTCAATAATTGCCTTAGGAATTGCTATTTTTTTAATTTATGATTCTATTCAAATTGGCATGAATAAATTATCTTTTAATAATATCAGAAATTTAGAAACAGGCCATTTACAAGTAATTAATAAAAAATATTGGTCAAAACGAGATCAATTGCCACTAAAACATCTTATTTCCCAAAAGCAACAGTTAAAATCTACTATAACCGACCTTGCACATTTTAAGGCAGTCACTCCTAAACTAAAGTTTTCTGCTAATCTAAATAATGGGATTAATCAACTACCTGTGATTGCTTGTGGGATAGCTCCTAAAACTTATCAGCAAGTATTTACTATAGAAGAATATTTAGTTGCAGGTAGAATGATAAAAAAGGATAAGTATCAAGTAATTATGGGTCAGAAATTAGCTGGTTTAATGGATTTTAAAGTAGGAGATTACTTAACTTTATTATTTAAAACTAAAACAGGCACTTTTAATACAATTAGTGCTAAAATTACTGGTTTATTTCATACAAACAATCCTGAAATTAACAATAATTTGGTTTATATTCCTTTAGGTATTGCTCAACAAGCCCTAAATTTAGAGGGACAAATAACTCAGTTAGTAGTTAGATTAGATCAAGATGGGATAGCAAAGAAAATAAGTAAAGAACTAGAGAGGAAGTTAATTACAAAGGATAATCAGTTAACTGTACATCCGTGGCGCGACTTTGCAGGTGAGGTAATTGCTATGAGTAAAGCAGAAACTGCTGAGAAAACAACTATAATGTTTTTGATATTAATAATTGCTGCTGTAGGAATTGTTAATACTATTCTTTTATCATCTTTAGAAAGAATAAAGGAAATTGGGATGATGAAGGCTTTGGGACTAAGAGTAAAAGAAATTGTAATAGTCTTTGTATTAGAAGCAATGGGCATTGGATTAATTGGAGGAATTCTTGGTTCTTTGCTAGGTAGTATTATCATTTTATACTTTAATATATACGGAATTAATTTATCTACTTTTGTTAGTGATTTAGGAGATTGGGGATTACCTGTGATGGGCCAACTGTACGCTTATTGGAATCCTTCAGCTTTTATACTTGTAATTAGTTTTGGGGTGGTTGTATCATTGATAGCAAGTATATTACCAGCTTTTTGGGCAGCCCGTAAAGATCCTGTAGAAGCAATAGCTGGTGATTATAATTAGGGAGGTAAGATAAATGAAGTATCTTTGGAATCTAGCAGCGAAGAATTTATTCCGTAATAAATTAAGAAGTTTTATCTCTATTTTAGCAATTACTCTTTCAGTAGCTTTAGTAGTATTTGTTAAAGGGTTAGTAGTAGGAATGATAGATAATATGTTTACCTTACATATTCAATATAAAGCAGGTCACATTAAAGTAATCGATCAAGAGTATAAACAAAAGCAAAGGTTACTTTCATTAAACTCTCCAGTAGATGGTTTTAAAGGTCAAGGACTTACTCAAATGCAGGAAGAATTAAAAGAAATTGAAGGAGTAAAGCTGGTTATTCCTCGCCTTAAATTTGGAGCAATGGTTAGTCAAAAAGATAAAATGATAAGAATGATAGGTTGGGGGGTTAAGCCTAGTAAAGAGACTGAATTTACTAATATTGAAAATAAGATAGTAGAAGGTAGGATGATCAAAAAGGGGCAACTAGAGATTATAATGGGCACAGATTTACTACAAGAAATAGGGATAAAGGTTGGAGATAAGACCACTATTTTATATAAAACTTCTTTTGGTTCGCTTAAAGCATCTACCTTTAAAGTAGTAGGTAGGATAGATAGTGGGTTAAAGTTACTTGATAATAGGTTGTTTTATCTTCCTTTAAATCAAGCCCAAAGAATATTAGGAATGCCTAATATGGCTACAGAAGTACTATTAGAAACTGTTAATTATAGACATATAGCGCCTACTTTAGCTAAAGTAAATAAATTATTTAAAAATAAAGGAAGTAGCAAAGAGTATGCTATAATTCCTTGGGATAATTATAGTATGATTGGGATGTTAAAGGTAGGCGAGATGATCTATAATTTGATTTATATTTTCTTAGCTATGTTAGGAGGATTTATAGTAATTAATACTATGGTGATGATTGTTAAGGAACGAACTAAAGAAATAGGAATGATGGCTGCTTTAGGTTTAAAGAAGCAAGAAATTTTATTCATGTTTATTATAGAAGGAATAGTGATGGGAGTAGTAGGTAGTTTAGCAGGGGTGATTATAGGAGGAATTGTTACTAAAATTACTGCTCTAACTGGTATTATTGATTATAGTAATGCTTTAAAAGGAGTTAGTGCTAATATAATGATGAATCCTGTAATTAGACCTGCAGTTAGTAGTGAAACATTAATTTATTCTTTCCTTTTAGGTGTATTAGTAACAACAGTAACTTGCATTATTCCTGCTAGACGGGCTACTAAATTAAACCCTGCTGATGCCTTAAGAAGTAATTGATAATAATTAAAGAGAGGTGGAATTAATGATTAATAAATTCAAATTACAATTAATTCTTTTAGTGATGCTGTTAAGTTTGGTTTCAAATCTAGTTATGGCGATAACTCCCCAAGAGATTATGGAGCAGGTAGATGACTATCAACATCTTAAATCAGCCCGAATGAAGTCTAAAATGACAATTATTAAAGGGGAGAGAAAGATAACTAAAGAGATGATTAGTCTGGTTAGAGGTTCTAAATATGGTTTAACTAAGTTTACTAATCCTCGGGATAGAGGAACTAAATTTTTAAAACGAAATGGTGACTTATGGATGTACTTTCCGACTGCTGAGGAGATAGTTAAAATCTCTGGACATATGTTAGAACAGGGAATGATGGGCAGTGACTTCTCTTATCAAGATATGATGGAATCGACTAAGTTAACAGATCTATATAATTTTGAGGTAATTAGGAAAGAAAGATTAAATAAACGAAGCTGTTATGTACTAGAAGGGATAAAAAAAGAAGGTGCTGAAGCTTCTTACTATCGACGAGTTAGTTGGATTGATAAAAAAAGATTTGTACCATTGAAGGTAGAGTTATATGCTAGAAGTGGTAGGTTGCTAAAAGTGATGAGAACAAAAAAGGTTGAAAAGATTGAAGGGCGGTGGTTTCCGACCTATCAAGTCGTAGATAATAAGTTAAAACGGATGACTAAGACTATTTTTAAAGTTGAGTCAGTTGAATTTAATGCTAGTATTCCTAAAAGTAAGTTTAGTTTACGTAATTTAAGAAGATAAGAAGTGCAGTTAGATATCAATAAGCTCTTATTATTTTAAAGAGAAGAGGGATAATATGAAGAGCAAGAATTATATAATATTAATTTTAGTTTTATTAGTCTTTTTATCTACTTCTGTTCTTGCTAAAGTAGAAGTAGGAGGAGAAGTTGAATCTAAAATTAGAACCTTGATTAATGACCAAGGTAGTGATAGTTTCTTACTGAATAAAATCAATTTAAACTTTTTATTACCGGCTAATAGTACTACAGAGGCTAAGTTTGCAGTGAATTTGTTTAGTAATCGAAGTGATTATCAAGTGAAAAAATTATATCTAGCTCATTATTTTCCTAAGTTTGATTTAACAATCGGTAGACAACCTATATCCTGGTCTTTTGGTTCATTATTAAATCCAGTTGATTTTAATTTAGGAGCAGAGACTATGGGAGAAAAAAGAGAGGCTAAAGTTGTAGATGCAGTAGAAATATATTATCCAGTTAATTGGAATACAGGGCTTACGGGAGTAGCTTCCTTTTCCCAGCAAGGTCAAGTTAAAGAAGGGCTACGAGCTAGAACATATTATAAGGGCTATGATTTAAGTGCTAATTATATAAAAGATTATCAAGGTAACAGGCGATTTGGAATTAGTGGTAAAGGAGACCTGGGCCCTGTTGGTATTTATGGAGCAATTGCTTATTATTCTAAAGCTGGAGTTCCTGTTTATTTGGTAGGAGTTGATTATAGCTTTCAATTTAATGATTTTAATAAGTTAACTTTACAAGGTGAGTATTTAAGGAATGAAGCAGGAAGTTATATTGGTTTGGGGGATCAATTAGTAGCTGGATTTGCTAATTATAAAATTAATAATTTTTCTAATTTTAGTTCTTATATGATAGTCAGTCTTAGTGATGATTTAACGGGAATGTTAGCGGGAAGCTATCAAAAGCAGTTAGGAACTAATCTAGATTTTGAATTAAGTACCTCTATAACTAAAAATAATAATCAGGTTACTAAAGTAATTGAAATGAGTTTTAGTTATCCATTTTAGAACGAGTAAAAATTATTATCTGGATAATCTATTCTAAAATATGGATATATATAAGCAACACCTGGTAATAATAATAATTAGTTTACGGTTAATAATTTAGGTTGGGAGGGGTTTAAATGAAATTTGAAAGAAAGAGTGGTATCTTCTTGCATCCAACTTCTTTACCAGGTGAGTATGGAATTGGAAGTTTAGGAGCAGAAGCTTATCAATTTATAGATTTTTTAAGTCTAGCAGATCAAGGTTTGTGGCAAGTGTGTCCTTTAGGGCCAACTGGCTATGGTGATTCACCGTATCAGCCTTTTTCGGCTTTTGCTGGCAATCCTTATTTAATTAGTTTAGATAAGTTAGTTGCTGAAGGTTTATTAGCTAAAAGTGACTTAGATAACTCAATTGATTTTGACCAGACTAGAGTAGAATATGGTAAAGTTATTGATTATAAGATGCCATTATTAAAAAAAGCTTTTAAAGTATTTAAAAATTCTAAGATAGAAGAAAAGGCATTTAATAAATTTTGTCGAAAAAATAAGAAGTGGCTTGCTGATTATGCTTTATTTAGAGCTTTAAAGGATTATTTTGGTGGACAAGCTTGGGTGGATTGGGATTATGATATTAAATTTAGAGAAGAAGAAGCTATAGTTAGCTATCAGAAGCAATTAAAAGATCAAATTGAGTTTCGCTACTTCTTACAGTTTATTTTCTTTAAACAATGGGCTGCTTTAAAGAAGTATGCTAATAATAAAGGAATTAAGATTATTGGAGATATTCCTGCTTTTATTGCTCTTGATAGTGCTGATGCTTGGGCCAACTCTCAATTTTTTTGTCTTGATGAGAATCGGCTACCAACCAAAGTAGCAGGAACCCCACCTGATTATTTTAGCCCTAAAGGCCAACTATGGGGTAATCCTTTATATGATTGGAAGCATCTGAGAAGAGATAATTATCAGTGGTGGATAGATAGGTTTAATTTAATGTTAGAATTAACGGATATTATACGTATTGATCACTTTAGGGCTTTTATATCTTATTGGGCAGTTCCTTATGGGAAAGAAACTGCTGTAAATGGTAACTGGGAGCTTGGCCCTCAGGAACACTTCTTTAAAATAGTAAAGAAAAAATTAGGTAAATTGCCATTTATCATTGAAGATTTAGGTTTGATAAATGAAAGAGTAAAAGAAGTAAGAAATAAGTTTGACTTTCCCGGGATGAAGGTATTACAATTTGCTTTTCATGAAGATCTGGAAAATAAATATTTGCCACATAATTATTCTAAAAATTCTATTGTTTATACAGGAACCCATGATAATAATACTACTAAGGGATGGTATCATAATCAAGCTAAATCTAAAGAAAAGAATTTATTAGAAGAATATACGACTAAATATCTAACTGAAAGCACATATAATAAACCCTCTTGGAATTTGCTAGAGTTAGCTTGGTCTTCTAAAGCAGTATTAGCTATTGCTCCTTTACAGGATATCATTTCTTTAGGCAGTCAAGCTAGATTAAATAATCCTGGAGTTGCTAGTGGTAACTGGCAGTGGAAGTATCAAGAAAAAATGTTGACCTTGGATTTAGCAGAGCAATTAAAGGATTTAACCTATCAGTATAATAGATAGAGACTAGTTAGTATTTTTCTTTATGATCTTGAAAGATATGACAGGCCCCCTCTTGCCAATTAACACATAAATCACATTCGATTTTATCTAAAGACTCTGGATTATTTAGCCAAGAGATACCATATCCTTGCGCGTTAGCAATTGGATCATATTCTGGACAGTTTTGAGCTACTTTTTGTAGTAATTGTTGATTAATCATATTTTCACTCCCTTTTAATAAATATTTAAAGTTATTATTTGTAAGTTTAAGAATTTTAATGCGCTCAGAAAATAAATCTAGTTATATTTGATTTAGGAAGGTTGATAGTATGAAGAAAGAAAAATTAATAGAGCAGCCAATAACTACAAGTTTGTTAACTTTAGCTTGGCCAATTATTTTAAGTAATTTAATGCAGACTACGTATAATATTGTAGATACTATTTGGGTGGGTAAATTAGGAGCTGATGCTGTAGCAGCAGTTTCATTAGGTTTTCCAATTATATTTTTAATGATGTCTTTAGCCCTAGGGTTTACTATTGCAGGGACTTCTTTGATAGCTCAACATAAAGGAGCCCAAGAACAAGCAAAGGTCAATAAATATACTGGACAGACATTAGTTGTGGTAACTATAGTTTCTATTGTTTTTTCAGTAGTTGGTTTTATTTTTAATGAACAAATTTTAAGGATATTAGGGGCTGAGGGAAGAGTTTTAAGATTAGGAACTGATTTTTTAAATATGTTATTTATTGGTTTAACTCCTATGTTTATTTACTTTGTATTTACCTCAGTACTACGGGGCTTAGGAGATAGTAAAACGCCGATGAAATTAATGTTTATTTCTACAGTAATTAATATTATTTTAGATCCTGTATTAATCTTTGGTTGGGGTCCTTTTCCTAAGTTAGAGGTTCTAGGAGCTGCCTTAGCAACTACCTTGGCCCGAGTGTTAGTAGCTATAATAGGGGTTAAAATATTATTTAGTGGTGACTATGGAGTCAAGTTACAGTTAGCAGATTTATGGCCAAAGTGGGGTGCGATTAAGAAGTTAGTAGCAGTTGGAGTTCCAGCATCTTTAGAACAGTCAACGAATGCAGTTGGGATGTTATTAATGACTGGTACAGTAGCAACCTTTGGGACATCAGCAGTTGCGGCCTATGGAATAGGTAATCGAGTTTTATCTTTGGTTTTTATGCCTGCGCTTGGTTTTTCAGCAGCAACTACTACACTAGTTGGTCAACATTTAGGAGCTGATAATCAAGAAAAAGCAGAACAGACCGTTTTAATAAGTACTTTACTTGATTTTTTAATCTTAACTGGGATAGCTATACTTGTCTTTGGTTTGGCTCCTTATATAGTTCAATTGTTTAATGATAATGCTCAGGTACTAAACTTAGGAACTAGTTATTTGCAAATAATAGCCTTTTCTTTTGGTTTTATGGGTACTTTACGTGTAGTTAATGGTGGTTTCAAAGGAGCGGGAGATACTATTCCGGCTATGGTCTTTTCAGCTTTAAGCTTATGTGTTTTGCGAGTTCCTCTGGCTAACTTTTTGGCCCATTATTTAGAAATGGGAACTAGAGGATTATGGTGGGGTGTTTTTATAGCTAATTTATTAGGAGCTATATTAGCTTTTATTTGGTTTAAAAGAGGTGTTTGGAAGAAGAAGGTAATAGTTAATCCTGCAAATAATTATGGATAATTTGTTTTTATTTCAAAAAATATGTATAATGTAATTAGGATTACTATAAATAGGGGGCGTTAATTGATGCAGTATAGAAAACTAAAAAATTCAGATTGGCAACCTTCAGCTTTAGGATTTGGAGCAATGAGATTTCCTACGACTGATGAGGGAGCTATTGATGAGAAAAGAGCAATTAAAATGATTAGACATGCGATTGACCAAGGAGTTAATTATATTGATACTGCTTGGCCCTATCATGATGGAGAGAGTGAAATATTGGTTAAAAAAGCTTTACAGGATGGCTATCGTAAGCAAGTTAAATTAGCTACTAAGTTACCCTCTTGGGAACTAGAAACTGAAGAAGATATGGATTATTATTTAGATAAGCAATTAGAAAAATTAGGGGTAGATAAGATAGATTTTTATTTATTACATGCTTTAGACGAAGATCATTGGAAGACCTACCAACAATTAAATGTTTTTGATTGGATAGAAAAGGTACAAAATGAGGGTAAGATAGATAAAATTGGCTTTTCTTTTCATGATGATTATAAATTATTTACTGAGATAGTTGATGCTTATCAGGATTGGGATTTTTGTCAGATTCAATATAATTATTTAGATAGAGACTTTCAGGCAGGAGAAAAAGGACTTGAATACGCTGCAGATAAAGGATTAGATGTAATAGTTATGGAGCCATTAAAAGGAGGAACATTAGCTAATGAACAACCTAAAGCAGTCCAAGAGGTTTGGGATCAAGCTGATGAAGAACGGACACCAGTCGACTGGGCATTACAGTGGTTATGGAATCGGCCCGAAGTTTCATTGGTTCTAAGTGGAATGAGCAATTTACAACAGGTAAAAGAGAATATAGAAAGTGCTGACCAATCAGGAATAGATTCATTAACTCAGCAACAATTAGATATGATAGATAAAGTTTACGAAGAATACCAAAAATTATCTGCTGTTGATTGTACAGGATGTGGCTATTGTGTCCCTTGTCCAGTGGGAGTGGCAATTCCTAATAATTTTTCATTATACAATAAAGCAAAAATTTATGATGAATATGAAGCTACAGCTAAAAGGTATAATAATATGGAGGATAAGCAAAAGAGTAGTACTTGTGTTGCTTGTGGTCAGTGTGAAGAAGCTTGTCCACAAAATTTAAAGGTTAGTCAGCTATTAGATGAAGTAACAGCCTATTTTGCTAAGGAAGGTGAAATTTGATTAGAACACCAATTAAATTAGTAATTAGTTTCCTCATATTGTTAGTTGCATTTTCTTATCTAGCAGTTCCTATTCAGGCTAAATCGTCTCAGTTAGTATATAAAATACCAATTCATGGGACAATTGATTCTGGCATGGTTCATCTAGTAAAGAAAGGGATTAAGCAAGCTCAAGCTGCTAGAGCTGACTTGATTGTACTTGATATTAATACATATGGAGGATTAGTTGATTCTGCAATTAAGATTAAAGATAGTATTTTTGCTTCCTCGCTGCCAATTGTCACTTACGTGTCAGGTAGAGCCTGGTCAGCAGGAGCTTTAATTGCTTTAGCCGGAAATGAATTGGCTATGACTCCAGGTAGTAGTATTGGTGCTGCTGAGACTAGACCACAAGAAGAGAAGTATATTTCAGCTTTACGAAAAGAATTTAAAGCAACGGCACAAAGAAGAGATAAAAACGGTAAATTAGCTGCAGCAATGGTTGATAAAGAGATAAGTATTCCTGAGGTTAGTAAGAAAGGGAATTTGTTAACCTTAACCGTTCAAGAAGCTATATCACATAAGATAGCAGATTTAAAGGTAGTAAGTTTTAAAGAATTATTAGCTAAAATGAAATTAAGTAGAGCACAAGTATTTAAAGTAAAATTAACTCTTACAGAAAAATTTGCTGAAATAACTACTAATCCTGCTAGCAGTATAATTTTATTGACTGTTGGTTTTATTGCTCTTGCTTTTGAAGCCTTGGCCCCAGGTTGGGGAGTAGGAGGTGCAATTGGTTTATTAAGTTTAGGTCTTTTCTTTAGCGGTTATATAATTAATGGAGTAGCTAGTTGGGGCTTAATTATTTTATTTATGGTAGGGATTATTTTAATGTTACTGGAGGTTTTAGTAATCCCTGGCTTTGGAGTAGCTGGTATTAGTGGTTTAGTAGCTATATTTAGTAGTCTTTATTTTGTCTTTCCGACTTCCAATATAGCACTAAAGGTTATAGCTACTACTTTAGTTTTATCAATTGTAGGAATATGGTTGATTATTAAAAAATTTGGTACAACGGCTTTATGGAGTAAAGTTTCTTTAGCTGAAAATCAAACTAAAAAAGCAGGTTATGTAACATCTAAATTAAAAACAGAGAAACTATTAGGGGCTCAAGGAAAGGTAATAAATGTTTTACGTCCATCTGGAATTGTAAACATTAAAGGTCAACGTTTAAATGTAGTCAGTGAAGGTAACTATATTAAAGAAGGTAAGTTAGTAGAAGTTATTGAGGTAACTGGAAATAGAATAGTAGTTAGAGAAATAACAAAGGAGGAGTAATATGACAACACCTATACTTTTATTAATTATTGGTGGGGCAGTTTTATTTTTTATTATATTCTTTTATTTTATCCCCTTAGGTTTATGGATTTCTGCATTAGCAGCTGGAGTAAAGGTTGGGTTCTTTAATTTAATTGGGATGAGATTAAGAAGGGTTATTCCATCAGCGATTATTCGTCCTATGATTAAATCACATAAGGCAGGTTTACAATTAAGTAGTAATCAATTAGAAGCTCATTATTTAGCTGGTGGTAATGTTGATAATGTGGTTGATGCTTTAATAGCTGCTGAAAGAGCTGAAATTGATTTAACTTTTGAGCGAGCAGCTGCTATTGATTTAGCAGGTAGGGATGTATTAGAAGCTGTACAGATGAGTGTTAATCCTAAAGTGGTACAAACGCCAGAAGTAGCTGCTGTAGCTAGAGATGGAATTCAGGTTAAGGCAACTGCTAGAGTTACAGTCCGGGCCAATATTGATCAATTAGTAGGTGGAGCAGGCGAAGAGACGATTTTAGCTAGAGTTGGTGAAGGTATTGTAACTACTGTTGGTTCTGCTGATGAACATAAAAGGGTATTAGAAAATCCAGATTCTATTTCTAAAACTGTATTAGAAAAAGGACTTGATTCTGGGACAGCTTTTGAGATTCTATCAATTGATATTGCGGATGTGAATGTAGGAGATAATATTGGAGCCCATTTACAAGCAGATCAGGCAGAAGCTGATAAAGAAATTGCCCAAGCAAAAGCAGAGGAAAGACGTGCTATGGCAGTAGCTCAAGAACAAGAAATGAAAGCTAAAGTACAGGAAAATCAAGCTAAAGTAGTAGCAGCAGAAGCTGAAGTTCCTAAAGCAATGGCTGAAGCTTTACGTTCTGGAAATATGGGGGTTATGGATTATATAAATATGCAAAATGTTAAGGCTGATACTGAGATGAGGGATAATATATCTCAGTTTGAAGCAAATGATTATGATAATCAAGATAGTGTAGTCGATGAAGATCTAGACTAGGAGTGGTAATATGGATTTAGATAATTTATTTGCTTTTTGGCCAGCAATTGTTATACTGTGGGGATTGGCAAGCAAGTTAATTGATAAAATAAATGAGTCCGTCAATCAACAAAATAATGCTGGAGATTTTGCATCAGAAACCACAGAGAGTCAAGCAGAACCAGAAAATTTTGAGCTAGATATACCACAGAAAACTATTTCTCAGACAAGTAATAAATCTGAAGAAGACAACAAAGTAGTTAAAAGTAAAAAGCCAGCTAAAAAATTAAAGACAGAACAAAAAAAGAAGAAAGCAACTTCAGCTAAAAGACAAACTAGCTCGTTTGGTAAAAAAGAAGTTATGCAAGGAATTATCTTTAAAGAAATATTAGATCAACCCCGGGCCAAAAAACCGCACCCAATATATAGAAAAGATGATTAAATGAAAGAGTCTAGGGATATCCCTAGACTCTTTATAATAATTCTTTCCCAGATAGATAATATAATAAGGCAAAGCCGATAATTATAAATAAGATAATTAGTAGAGAGCTCATGATAACCTCCTTATAAAAATCTTAATTTTAGTATATCCTAAAATTGATTTTAAATTACAGGAGGTTAAAAAATGAATATGATTATAAGAATTTTTATCCAAGCAACACTAACTTTTTTTACTATTTATCTTCTCACCAGAGTTCTTGGTAAAAAGCAGATCAGTCAATTAACCTTTTATGATTATGTAAATGGAGTTACGTTTGGCTCAATTGCAGCAACTGCAGCCACAAATGTTAAAAATCCAACCTGGTATTATTTATGGGCTTTATTTGTTTTTGCATTATTCACATTTTTAGTTCAATATATTACCCTTAAAAATAGAAAAGTAAGAAAGGTTTTAGAGGGTGAACCAACTATTTTGATCCATAAGGGTAAAATTTTAGAGGATAATATGGAGAAAAGCAGATTTAATATGGCAGATTTAATGGCTGAGCTAAGACAAAGGAAGATATTTGATATTAAAAATGTTCATTTTGCCTTATTAGAAACGAATGGAAAGGTAAGTGTTATGCCTGTGGCTAAACAAAATCCTGTCACACCAGCTGATTTAAATATTCAACCTAAAGAGCAGACAATTGCTACTGAATTAATAGTTGACGGAAAAATAATCAAGTCTAATTTAGAGCAACATAACTTGACAGAAAAGTGGCTTAAACAGAAAGTAAGTGCAGAAAATGTAGAAGTAGAAGATATAGTTTGGCTAAGTTATAATCCAATTGATAAAAGCCTTTATTTTGATTTTAAAGCAGATAAGTTAGGTAAAGATAAAGTAGATATTAGTGATAATTAACTTGGATATATTAGGAAAGCTAAGTTCGTATAATCTTTTATTTATTGGTCATTCTATTAATGGAGGTGGTTCCCCAATGGGACGTATTATGTCCGATAAAACCAAGTATGAGTTAGCTGAGGAGTTGGGTTTTGACCACAAAGTTAAGGATGGTGATTGGGGTAATATAACCACTAGAGAAGCTGGGTCTTTAGTTAAGCGAGCAATAGAGAAGACAGAAGAAGCAATGGCTCAGCAAGACCAAAAAAAGCAGTAGGGGCGTTAAGCTCCTACTGCTTTTCTTTTTATCTAATATTATTGGGTATATTTTGCTACTAGTTACAGTATATATTTGATAGAATAGATGTTTTAAAGTAAGTATTGATAGAAGGGGGGAAAAGAATGAGATTATGTGATGATTGTATTCAAAAAGTAGCTGGTAGCTTATCTAATCAAGCCCAACAGACTTTAAATCAACTTTCTCCATTATTTGAAGAAGAGGTGAGTTTAACTGGTCAGGTTTTTGAGCAAACTACGGCCTTAAATAGAAATGCTATTAAAGAAATCATTGCAGAATTAGAATCTAACTTACTTCTTGACCATTCCGTCCAAGGGCGTAAAAAAGTATTTTATTTAACTGAGTCTGGAGCAAGGTATCTAGAACTGCAAAATAATCCTAAATCTAAAAAAGAGGAGAGTACTAATGAGACAGAAGAGTTAGAAATAGAAGAAGTTGTCGAGAAAGCCGAAGATGATATTTCAGAAATAGAGGATGAACTAATAGAAAAAGAAGAAAAGGATAAAGAGCAGGATTTAGAGACAGAAGAATCAGAAGATTTAACTGAAGAGAAAAAGATAGAAGGGGAAGATAACTTACAAACAGAAGAAAAAGATGATAAGCAGCAAGATTCTGGTGCTATAGTTTGGGATTTTGATCTATAATCTTTCTCGGGGTCACCCGGGAATTTTTAATATGGGACAAGTTCAACGTTGTATCCATATATTACCTTTAACAGATTTCCCTTTGAACTTATATTATATATTGAATTAAAAAAAGGAGGGAAAAGTTATGGGAGAATATCAAGGTGATGGTATGTTACTAATTGTTTTAGTCTTAATTATCTTACTTATGCAAGGTGATATGGGAGTTAAGTATTAAGAATAAAAGGGGGTCGTGCCTAGGCACGACTCCTTTTTATTTATTAAACCAATCTATTGTCAATTAGAGGTTGTAGTATTTAGATTTTATTATTAATTTTATTCGTTTTAATAATGTGAAAAAATTACGAGGAAAAATAATATACAGCTAGAAAATAATATATAATAAGAATAGAAATGATTATTAATATTGATAGGGAGTGGATAAAATGAGTGATAATCAACCCGAGATTGAGATTTATACTTTGACCTGGTGTCCTTACTGTCGGAAAGCAAAGTCTTTTTTTCGTAGCAAAGATCTAGCCTATACTGAATATTTGATTGATGAAGCAGAGGGTAAAAAAGAAGAAATGGCTAAGAGGAGTAATGGAGCTAAGACTGTGCCACAGATATTTATTGATGGGCAAAATATTGGTGGTTATGATGATTTAATCGAACTAGAGACTACTGGTAAATTAAATGAGATGTTAGGTCTTGAGCCTGTTGATTTGGATCAGATCTGGGATTTAGTAATTGTCGGGGCTGGGCCAGCTGGATTGAGTGCAGCTATTTATGGGGCCCGGAAAGGTCTAGAAGTATTAGTCCTTTCCTTATCTTTAGGGGGCCAAGTTATTGAAACTGATATAATTGATAATTGGATTGGGAGTCCGGAGATAACTGGCGGGGATTTAATGGAGTCTTTTTGGCAGCATACCCAAAAGTATGATGTTCAAGCTAAGTTAGGAGCTGAAGTAACTAATATTAGAACCCAAGATAAACTAAAAGTAGTAGAAACCACTCAGCAGGAGATTGAAACCCGTTCTGTGATTGTGGCTACAGGAACTCACAATCGTAGTCTAGGTGTTCCAGGAGAACATGAGTTAAAAGGAAAAGGAGTTCATTACTGTGCTATCTGTGATGGCTATTTATATGCTGGTGATGAGGTAGCTGTGGTAGGTGGCGGTAATTCTGGTTTAGAAGCAGCTTTAGATATGGCTAAACTGGATAGTAAAGTCAACTTGATTGAGGTTGGTGATCAGTTAGCTGGTGATGAAGTTCTCCAAGAGAAGGTGCAAGCTAATGACTTAATCGAGATTTATACCGGCCATGGAGTAGAAGAAATTACAGGTGCTAAAGAAGTAGAAGAGATAGTAATCCGGGATACTGAGACTGGTAAGTACCAAACTCTTTCTATCAAGGCAGTTTTTGTAGAAATTGGTTTAATCCCTAATAGTGGGTTTGTAGACCAGCTAGTAGCTACTAATCAGCACAATGAGATTATAGTGGACCAGAATAACCAGACTACTGTAGAAGGAATCTGGGCTGCAGGAGATGTAACTGATATTAAGGATAAACAGATAATTGTAGCAGCTGCTGAGGGAGCTAAGGCTGCTCTAAGAGTGAATGAATATTTACAATTGAATCCAGAGGATTAAAATAATAGTTACTATTGGTGGAGGGATGGCGAACAATGAAGAATAATTTATGTCCACAATGTGATAATTTAGGGCGTGATATTAATTATACTACTGTAGATAGTTTAGTAGAAAAAGAGATAGAAGGGAAAAAATATTCAGTCTGTCTTACTGAAAATTGTGAAGTAGTTTATTTTAATAATTTAGCTATTTATGAAACTACAGATTTGCGAGTTCAGGTCTGGTTTAAAGAGGATTCTACTGAAGATTCTCCAATCTGTTATTGTTCTAAATTGACTAGAAAAGAGATTAAGCAGGCAGTGGCTAAGGGCTATAATACTGTTGAGGAGATTAGAGAGTATACTACTAAGAAATTGACAGGGCATTGTTTAACCGAAAATCCCTTAGGTGAATGCTGTCATCAGGCTTTACAGGAAGAAATTGCAAAGCAACAGTGAAAATTTGGAGGGATAACATGAAGTTAACTACCCAGGTGATTGAGTTTGCTAAAGAGCAAGGGGCAGATTTGGTAGGAATAGTTGACTTAGAGGAGACTACTATTCAAGATTTAGTAGATAAAGTTAATCAAGTTGATAAAGACTTAAACTGGATTGGAGATAAAATGAGTAAGGTTGGTAGTCCTGTGGATAATAGTAATACCGATAAGAGAAGAAAGTAAAGCAGTTAATTAGGAGATTATTATATTTAAATTTATTTACGGGCCAACTTCTTAATTCAAAAGAAGTTGGCCCGTTTTTATGGAAATTTAAATTTTTTCGTATCCATTCCCATACTGTTGGGAATTTAGTTTGTTATGATTAGGGTAAATGATTTTGAAAGGAGGAAGATGATGGGCCAACGATCCTTAGTAGTAGATGATTATGGGATGTTTGTGGGCAAAAAGAGTGAACGGGTGGTAGTTAAGAAGAAGAAAGAGGTGATTGAAGAGATACCTTTTTTTAAATTGGATGAAATCTTAATTGCTAGTTCAGGGGTTTCTTTTTCTTCTGATTTAATTCAGGAGTGTGCTAAAGCTGGAATTCAAATTGACTTTGTTTCTTATCGAGGAGATCACTTAGCTAAATTATCATCAGCGGCAATGTTAGGAACAATCAAAACTAGAAGGGAACAATTGTTAGCTTACGAAGACCAGCGAGGAGTAAATTTAGCAGTATCATTTGCTAAGGGGAAGATAGAGAATCAGATAGTTTTACTAAAGTATTTAGCCAAGTATAGAAAGTCTAAGGACAAGCAGTTATATAATTTAATTTATGATGGGATTGATAAGATAACTGAAATAAAAAAAGAGTTAGATGAAATTGAGGGAGAACAGATTGGTCAAGTAAGAGAATATATTTTATCTAGTGAAGGGAGAGCAGCTAAGAAATACTGGAAGATAATAAAAGAGATATTACCAGATGAATTAGGATTTAGTGGTCGAACTACTCAAGGAGCTAAAGATTTAGTTAATTCACTTTTAAATTATGGCTATGGAGTTCTTTATTCCCGAGTATCAGCAGCTATTTTAAGAGCAGGTTTGGATTTATACGCTGGATTCTTGCATGCTGATAGACCAGGTAAGCCTTCTTTAACCTTAGATTTAATTGAAGAATTTAGACAGACGATAGTGGACAAGACTGTAATTGGACTACTTAATCAAGGAATGAAATTTAAAATTGAAGAGGGAAGAATTGCAAAGAAAGATCGGAAAAAACTAGCTAATAAAATCTTAGATAGATTAAAAAGTAAAGAACGATACCAAGGGAAGAAATTTAGATTAGAGGTCATTTTACAACGTCAAGCTCGTAAGGTTGCTTCTTATGTTAAGGGTAAGAAAAAATATACTCCTTTTGTCAGTGGGTGGTAAGATGCATATCTTATTAATTTATGATATTTCTGAAGATAAGATTAGGAATAAAGTTGCCGAAGCTTGTAAGGATTTTGGCTTAAAAAGGATTCAATGGAGTGCTTTTTTAGGCCAACTTAATCATAACCGCAGAGAAGAATTAATGATGAGAATTAGTAAGTTATTAGGTGATAACGAAGGAAATATTAGACTTTATCCGATTTGTAGTAAAGATATAAAATTAGTTCATGAGATTAATAGAGTTTAAGAAGGTGATTAAAATGCTAATTACTGTAACTGATATTAAGCAGTATATCTATTGTCAGCGAATAATTTATTTTACTTATTGTATGCCCTTACAGAGAAAGAAAACTTATAAGATGAAGTTTGGGAAAGAGCAGCATCAGCGTAGTGAAGAACTAGAGCCGAGAAGAACTCTACAACGATATGGTTTAGAAGAGGGAGAGAAAAAGTTTGGAGTAGATTTAGTTTCGCAAAGATTAGGTTTAAGAGGGAAGATGGATCTGTTAGTAGTTGATGATGATAATTATATCCCAATTGAGCTTAAGTATTCCACTAGGAAACCTGGATTACATCATAAATATCAATTAGCAGCTTACTGTTTATTAACTGAAGACAAGTATCAAACTTCAATTAGGAAAGGAGTGATCCATTTGATTCCTAAAAAAGAAACTTTTGAAGTAGAGATTACTGCCAATTTAAGAAGAAAAGTAAAGCAAGTAATTAAAGAAATCAAAGAACTAATAAGTCTAGAGCAGATGCCAGCTCCTGTAAAAGCAAAGGGCAAATGTAGAGATTGCGAATACAGAAATTTCTGTGGTGATGTGTAATGTATTTTTTAACCTCAGAAGAAAGACAAAAGTTGGTGCGAGGATTATTGCCTAAGGCCCGTCAGATGGAAATTTCAGATGAATTAAGAGGTTGGAACTGGAATCAACCTCCTTTGGAAGCAATGTATGAAGAGAAGTTGGCCCTTTATGAAATAGCAGGGAAGTATTGTCCTACAGGAAGAGATTTATATTTAAGAAAAGTAGAAGGAGTAAAGACAGAATGGAATCAGGCTATGATTCAGGGGAAAGTATTACATGATACTCTAGCAGAATTATTAGTTAAAGCTAAGAAACTGATGTATTGCCATGGAATAGAAGGACAAAAGATTATCATAGAGAAATTACAGGAAGTATCTTTTGTTGCTTTAGAAAAGTGGGAGAGTAAGTTAGACCAAGAATTTTATCTAGAATTAAAAGAAAAAATTAAGTTAATGTGGCAATTTGAATATAATCAATTGGTAGTTAGAATGCAAGGTTTATTAGCTAAACAACCTTATATTGGAGTAGATTCTTTAGTTAACTTAACTATTCCGATTGTAGTAGAGCAAAAACTAGATGGATCATTTTTAGGGCTTAGTTCTTATTTAAGTGCTGATGCCTTTAATTATTGTGAACCAATGATTTTAGATTTAAAATTTGGCAAACCAAAAGATTTTCATAAATTAACGATTACTGGCTATGCTTTGGTAATGGAGTCGATCTATTCCTATCCTGTATCAGTTGGTTGTTTAGTATATCCTGAATTTAGGGGAGATAGAATAGTGGTCAAAAAAGAGTTTGAGATTATTGATGATGAATTACGCCAGTGGTTTATTGAAGAGCGAGATGAGAAGATGAGGATGGTCTGTGAAGAAATTGATCCCGAAGTAGCTCAAAACTGTTATCAAACTTGTCCTTATTATGAACAGTGTTACTGATATAAAGTAGCCATGGCTACTATCAGTTGACAATGTACAATTTACAATTAAATTATAAATACTATTTCAAAGAAAGAAGGGATTAGTGATGAAGGAGAAATATTGTGCTAAGTGTGATGTTTATTATTATACTCCAGAAGGGGAGAAAGAAATAGCTGATTGTCCATTTTGCAGTTTAGGTGGCCTAAAAAATGATAATTTAACAGTGAGAGATAAAATGGTGGAAAAAAATTATAAAAATTTTACTGATAAAAAAGGAATTTAAGAAGAATAATAGAAATAAAAAGTTAGTGATAGAAAAAGTGTTTTCGCAAACCTATCTAAAAAGAATTTTGAATGGAAGTTCTAAAAGTACTGGATAACACATAAAATACTCGTCAGCCCAGTAGTAACAGTGGTTGAGAAAGGTTTCGCAAAGCCCTAGGGGTTTGCTGTAAGATTCGGTTTGCGAAAATTTAGGTGTAGATTAGAGAAGGTGAAGTGCTGTGAAGCACTGAAATCATAGGGTTGGGATTATTCATTTCGCGCGGTTACAAACCTTACTCCGTTAAGTAGGAGACTGAAAGATGACGGGCCAACTGCTGAAGATGTAGTTGATGACTTCTGTTACAAACCTTACTCCGTTAAGTAGGAGACTGAAAGCACCTAATTCAACCGTCTTAACGTCGCTATTAGACGTTACAAACCTTACTCCGTTAAGTAGGAGACTGAAAGCTAGCTTGTAATTCTTCTTTGATTATTTGAGTTGTTCCGTTACAAACCTTACTCCGTTAAGTAGGAGACTGAAAGACTATATCACCTTCGTCTCCCGAAGTTTCAACAAGGTTACAAACCTTACTCCGTTAAGTAGGAGACTGAAAGTTTAACTATATCAATCGGCTCTTCAAAAGGTGATAATGTTACAAACCTTACTCCGTTAAGTAGGAGACTGAAAGTTATATTATTAATCCAATCTAATCTGCAATAATCAGTACGTTACAAACCTTACTCCGTTAAGTAGGAGACTGAAAGATGAACTGACCTATCCAACCTTGCTCGTTAATATATGTTACAAACCTTACTCCGTTAAGTAGGAGACTGAAAGTTTATAAAACCACCACCATCATTGGCTTTTTTAAGAGTTACAAACCTTACTCCGTTAAGTAGGAGACTGAAAGTCAATAGTTAGATAATCTATTGCAGTAGTTACAATAGTTACAAACCTTACTCCGTTAAGTAGGAGACTGAAAGACTCCATAACTATAACCAGATAAGTCGATATTAAAGTTACAAACCTTACTCCGTTAAGTAGGAGACTGAAAGCCAACTAGAACCAAAGCTATTGTTAATTACGTCAGTCGTTACAAACCTTACTCCGTTAAGTAGGAGACTGAAAGGTAAATATTAGGTCTGCATTATCTATATTATTAACTTGTTACAAACCTTACTCCGTTAAGTAGGAGACTGAAAGGATATTAGCAATCAATGGATTATAGATAAATCTTTAGGTTACAAACCTTACTCCGTTAAGTAGGAGACTGAAAGGTCTATAAAATTGAATATACTGATTTTAATACTAAGTTACAAACCTTACTCCGTTAAGTAGGAGACTGAAAGGCAGCTTGCAGCTCCAACCAATATCTGAGCATTGAAGTTACAAACCTTACTCCGTTAAGTAGGAGACTGAAAGTTGTTGTTCCTGGAGATCATGATCATAGCTTATGATACGTTACAAACCTTACTCCGTTAAGTAGGAGACTGAAAGGATCCAGTTGAAGATGACCCTAGTGGACCAGTAGAAGAATAGTTACAAACCTTACTCCGTTAAGTAGGAGACTGAAAGACGCCTGTCAAGGTGCTGAATGTTCGAGGTGGCAAGATGTTACAAACCTTACTCCGTTAAGTAGGAGACTGAAAGCTGACCTTAGCCCACATACATTACACCTCCTATAGAAGTTACAAACCTTACTCCGTTAAGTAGGAGACTGAAAGTGTTCATTAACACAAGATACTATTGTAGACAATGGATAGTTACAAACCTTACTCCGTTAAGTAGGAGACTGAAAGATATTCTACCATTAGTTGTATTGTCAACAGGGTCAGAAGTTACAAACCTTACTCCGTTAAGTAGGAGACTGAAAGACGCTTGAGACGTCGCCTAACTCTACCTCTGCATTAAGTTACAAACCTTACTCCGTTAAGTAGGAGACTGAAAGATCTACCGAGAAAAAGGACTCAGCAACGATAATTACTTGTTACAAACCTTACTCCGTTAAGTAGGAGACTGAAAGACTAACTTGTTGCCGATTGAAGGAGAGGCTAATACTGGTTACAAACCTTACTCCGTTAAGTAGGAGACTGAAAGGCAATGCAGGAGTTAATGAAGTCGCAGGAGTAGTTCAGTTACAAACCTTACTCCGTTAAGTAGGAGACTGAAAGATTCAATCGCCTTACAACAAGCAGTAAGGGATTTAGATAGTTACAAACCTTACTCCGTTAAGTAGGAGACTGAAAGTATATTTCAGAATTGCATAATCGTACAGCAGAAGAAGGTTACAAACCTTACTCCGTTAAGTAGGAGACTGAAAGATTGCATTGAAAATATTCTCCCAAATGTAAGTTATAGGTTACAAACCTTACTCCGTTAAGTAGGAGACTGAAAGCAAAAATTGATAGTTTCAGCCTAATATGATATAATAAAGTTACAAACCTTACTCCGTTAAGTAGGAGACTGAAAGTTTAATATTAAAAACGGATATGCAATTCAAGTTTTAGTTACAAACCTTACTCCGTTAAGTAGGAGACTGAAAGACTCACCACCTACCTTATCAGCTAGTTTTAGCAACAAGTTACAAACCTTACTCCGTTAAGTAGGAGACTGAAAGAGGAAAGTATGCAACTAGTTATAGAACCCCAGTAGATTAGTTACAAACCTTACTCCGTTAAGTAGGAGACTGAAACAGTTTAATAAAAGAGATAAAGAAAATGATGAACGGGGAGGTTACAGCAACCACTTTAGAGTAATTATAAGTGTTTGTTTTTAACTGTAAATTGTACATTGTAAATTGTCAATTGATTTATTTACTCTGTTAAGTAGGAGACGAAAGAACAAAATATAGGAATAAATGAGGCCAACTCTCTTTTTTAAGGGAAGTTGGCCCCATTTTATATAAAAATCTAATTTTTTTATTGTTAATTCCCACCCAGTTGGGAATGGGATGTGTTATACTAATTTTAAGTTAGATTTGGTGGTAGGTAGTGGATTAAGAAAGATTAGGTCAAAGTGACAATAAATGTATACTTTTGGAGGAAACTGAAGTTATATCAAGAATAATTAATTATATAGTTTCTTTTATTAGGAGGGAGCTAGATGAGTAATAATTTAAAGGATGATAATTTAAAGAAAATAAGTAAATTGATTAAGTTTATTAATTTGACAGAAACAAAATATGCGACTTATGATCGAGAAGAATTAATGGATATCTTAGATATTTCTGAGACTACTTTTTATCGTTATCTGAAACAACTAAATAATGAAGTTGAAGTTCCTATTAAGTATGATAGAAAGACTAAAGGTTATAAAATTAGACAAGATTACTATATGAAACCCCCTCAATTAACCCTTTCAGAAACGCTTGCTTTAGTAGTTAGTAGCAATAGTATTTTAAATAATAGTCAGTTGCCTTATTATGAAGAAACCAATATGGCTATTACCAAGATTATAGCTAGTTTACCTGATAATATGACTGATTTGCTTTCTGGGTTTGAAGATAAAATTGATTTTAGTTTAAATTCTTTGGTTGATTATGGTGAATGTCGAGATATTTTTAATAAATTAAGGGATGCAATTCAAAATGAAACTAATGTTTGGATGCAGTATTATAGCTATAATAAAGATAAGATTAGTGAACGAGTTGTATCACCCTATATTTTAAACTTTAAGAAAGGTTTCTTGTACTTAATTGCTTATTGCCATAAGAGAAACGATACTAGGATGTTTAGATTAGATAGAATTAAGAAAATGAAGGTTACTAAAGATAAATTTAAATATCCAGATGATTTCTCCTTAAAAGAATACTTAGGAAATGCCTGGGGCGTAATGAGAAGTGGAGATGATGTTGAAGTTAAGATTAAATTCACTGGTGATATAGCCAGATGGATTAAAGATAATAATTATCATCCTACCCAAGAGGTTGAAGAATTAGAAGGTGATAGTGTTTTAATGAGTTTTGTTACCTGTAGTTTAAATGAAGTTAAAGGCTGGGTTATGAAGTATGGAGCTAATGCAGAGGTGCTTGAGCCACAAAGTTTAAGAGATGAGATTAAAGAAGATATTGAGAGGATGAATCAAGTATACAATAAATAAGAACCAATTCATTTTATTATGAACTGATTCTTATATTTGATACTGTCTCCTAGCTAATGGAGATATAAACTTATAATGCATATAACATAATTACAGTCTCCTAATAACGGAGTTATTCTAAATTAAAATATATCATTGTTGAATATATTTTGTCAATAGTTTTGAAAATTATTTTATTATATGGTTGACAAAAGCTGGATTAATTATTAAAATTAAGATAAGAAATGATTATAATAATACATATAACATAAGGTTTGAATAATAAAAGGAGGGATGAATCATAGATATTACTAAATATTATTCAAAAATTAAAGAGGGGTTTGAGCCTTTTAAATATCAGAGAGAAGTTGCTGAAGCAATATTAAATGGAGAAAATGTTATCTTGCAGGCTCCAACTGGGGCAGGAAAGACCTTAGCTTCGACTATGCCTTATATAATTGCTAATGAAGAAGGTATGAATTTTCCTAAAAAATTGATTTATTCTACTCCGAGAAGAACTTTAGTGAATAGTTTATATTCTGATATTTTAGATGAGATTAAAAAAGGTGATTTTACTAAAGAGTATGATGTTACAATTCAAACGGGAGAGAAAAAAGAAGATAGATATTTTAATGGGGATATTATTTTTACTACTTTTGATCAAAGTTTATCGTCAGCTCTAAGTATGCCAATATCATTATCAAACAGATTAGGGAATATCAATGTAGGAGCATTTCTATCTTCCTATTTAATCTTTGATGAGTTTCACCTCTTTGATTTAAGTGGATCTTATACTACAACTGTATTGTTATTAGAAAAGCTAAAAGATAAAGTCCCTTTCTGCGTTATGACAGCTACTATCTCAGAAGAAAAAATAAATGCTTTAGCTGATAAGTTAGATGCTAGAGTAATTAGAGCAGATAGTTCAGAATATTTAGCAGATATAGTTACTCAACAAGGTAAGGAACGAAGAATTTTTACTAAAGATAATTCTTTAGATGCTGAAGAAATAGTTAAACTGCATAATCAAATCGAGGGCCAATCTAAAAAGAGTATTGTAATGTGTAATCGAGTAGAGAATGCTCAACAAATATACGAAGATATAAATAAATTAGTTAATAAGGAAGATGGAATAGAGACGTTACTTATTCACTCGAGATTTTTAGATGAAGACCGAAAGAGAAAAGAAAAGCAGATAAAGAAATTATTTGCTAAAGATAATGATGATAGCAATGTAATTTTAGTAAGTACTCAAGTTATTGAGGTTGGAATAGACATTACTTCTGATATTATGCATACTGAAATTTCTGCTATAGATTCTTTTTTACAACGGATTGGAAGATGTGCTAGATATCGTAATCAAACTGGAAAGGTATATGTTTACGATGTGTTAAATGAAGGAGATAATAAATATTTACCTTATGATGATGAGGTTACATTAAAGACATTTTCAGCTTTACAGGAAATTGATGGAGAAGTATTAACCTCTGAACTTTCCCAACAAATAATTGATAGAGTTTATAGTGAAGAAACAGATGTTGATGCTGTAGCTAATGAAAAGGTAGACTGTAGTTCTGATGAATTTATTAAAGAGAGTTGGAAACTTCCTGATAAAGATAGGTTTAATAATTTAATCAGAAATGTAATTGCCTGTAGCATAGTAATTTCTCCTTGGGTATATGATAATTGTTCTCCTTATAACTATCAGAGTTTAAGTATTTCACCTGGGACATTACGAAGTAAAGTAGCAGAAATAGCTAAAGAAACTGATGATTGGTTAGTAAAAAAAGTAATAGAACGTGATGATGATAGTGATTTTAAATATACTTATGGAGAAACAACCGCTGATGAGATTTATCCTAATAATCTTTATATTTTAAATCCAGATTACTTTGGATATAATTTAGAAACTGGTTTAGTTTTTGATGGCACAGGTAAAAAGTTTGACCCATTGCCTATATCAAATCAAGAACCTGATTATGATAATACTTATAAAGAAGAAAGTTATTTGCAGCATATTGAAAGTATGAACAAGGAAGTACCAGAATTAGAAAGAGAAATGAGTTATGCAATTGAATTGATTAAGGATGAATTTGATTTGAGTGCTGATGATTTTAGAGATATAGTGGAGTTTACTATTTGGGCCCATGATTTGGGTAAGTTGCAAGAGGAATGGCAGTTGGCCCATAAAAGAGATGAATATGATTTTATAGCCCATGCGGAAAGAAAAAGCAAACCGCCAAGCCATGCAGCAGAGAGTTTTTGGATTGTATTAGAATTATTAGAAGATTTTATTTTTGATTACTTAGAGAATGAAGGAAAAATAGTTGATATTATTGGTAAAGCTATGATTTCACATCATTCTTTAAACTTAAATAGAACTGATAAGTATACTATTTCTACAACTGTTAAAAAACATTTATTAAATATAAATGCTGACTTTTTCACAGAGAAAGATTTAACACAATTTATAAATAAAAGAGCAGATAGATTGCTTTTAAGTTTATCAGTTGGAGAGGATATTTCAGATGAAATAAGAGTAAGAAGTATTAATCAATATTTATTCTATTTTGTCTTAGTTAGGATCTTAAGATTAGCTGATCAACGAGCAACTAAAAAGTTAAATCAAGACAATATTTAGGAAGGGGTGAATTAATGGAAAAGTTTTTTATTCCTAAATCTGAAGGGGATTATAGTGATATTTTATTATGTAGGGGAGTAGCTGAAATTGTTAAACAAGTTTTTAAACAAAATGAAATAGATGATTTGGATATTTTGATTAAAGATGTGGGCTCTTTTTATGTGATTGAACCCGAAGAAGAATTAAAAGAAGATTATTTTTCAGATTTAAATTTTAGAACTTTATATCCTCTAATTTTTTATGACAAGATGGACCAAAGACCAAATTATACTGAAGATATAGTTGATTTCACTACCGATAAGGAATATAAAGATTGGACTGCTGAGGAAAGAAAGTCTGGCCTAATTAGACAAACTACTGGAATCCCGTTATCAAATAAAATAATGAATGATTTACATGAGATAAAAGAATATTTTGGAGAGATATTGTTTACAATTTTAGATTTTTTTAGTGAAGTAAGTAGTGATTATAATCAATTAGCAGAAGATTTAGATCAATTGTTTACTAAGATAAAGATTAATAAATTTAAGCAAATTGTAAAATCTAAACTTTCTACTGCTGAAGTATTAGAAATAGAAGAAGAATTAGATCAACTATGTGCAAAATTTGATAATTATCATTGGAGTAAGCGAAATAAAGTAAAGAAGTTAATCAAAAATAAGTTAGATGAATCAGAAACTACACTAGATATTACAGAAAATATTAAGGAAATTTATGACCAGGGAAAGATTGATTTTACTAATAGCCATAATGCGTTAAGTAGTCTATTGCCTAAGCGAGTTAAGGGATTGAATATAGGTGATCTATCATCTGATTCTAGTATTACTCCTAAAAATTCATCTGAAGATTGGTTCAAATTGTTCTTAATCTTAATTGGATTTTATAAGTTGTTTATATTTAAGAGATTACAATCTGGGAATAGATTATATTCAGTTATTATTCCTAATCAAGTGCTATTAGATGACTTTGATGATTTATATTATCAAGTAGAACCTGATTATTATCCAGCTGATACATTAGAAAAACAAAATATTTTGTTTTTAAGTGATTTTGTTATTAAGCTATTAGATAAGTTAGAAGATTTTAATACTCGTAGACGTAGGCGACGAAGGACTAGATTGAAGAATTATATTTTAGGATTAAAAAATGCTTATTTAGTAGATATGGGCCAAAATCATGTCATCAAGAATATTTATGATCTTAACGTTCCTAATTGGATTATTCTGGATGAAGAGAAGGATAAAACAAAGTTTAAAGAAGTTTTTCAAGAATTTATTGATTTGATTAAGCCGATTGATGATAAAAATGAGGATATAAAACTATTTCAGGAGTTATATAACTTTTTAACAACTGAAAGAGTTGATTATTTATTAAATTATTATTACCAACATGCAATTTTAGCAATGCAAAGATTGGGTAACGATCAAGGAGCAAAAATATATACCAAGCGAGGTGTTAAATTTATTATGAGTAAATTAGATAATGTTACTGATAAGAATTATTCATCTATTTTAGAAAATGAAGGATTTAAAAGTTTTGCTAAAGCAATTAGAAATAGTACGTTAGTTCCCATTTATCACAATGATAAGAAGAAGATTAAATTTGGTTTATTACAGGAATTAAGACGAGCTGCTCTCAATAAAGATACATTAATTACTAAGTTATCAGAGTTTATGGCAGATTATAATAATGAAAATGGATTAGAGAATTTTCATAATAATAATCCTATGAGATCTAATTTAACAACTGGTGATTTTGAAGAAATTGTAAGTCTGATTGATAAGCATGATTCTAAAATTATTGGGAATATGCTATTAGCTTATGGATTTGGTAAAGATGAAAAAGTAAAAGAAGTTAAAGAGGAGGCAGATAATAATGAGTAAAGAAGTTTATTCTATTTCTATTAATGGTAAAGTAGGTTTGAATTTGCATGATCTAAATAATGAAAAGTCAGAAGGAAATCAGTTAACAACGAGGAATGTAACTATTACTGATGGCGCAGGAAAACTAGCTACAGTCAATGCTGTATCAGGTGATATGTTAAAGCATATTCAATCTAGTCATCTTTATAAAACTGCTAAAGAAAATGAAGATTTACCATTATGTCAAGGATGCGAAAAATTTGATGCTAATCGAATCACAATTGATGATGATTTTGATGAGTTTACTAAGGATTCAGATAATACTAAAACTGATATTGTAGATGAAATGTTAAGTAGATGTGTTTTGGATGATATGGAAGGTATCTTAGTTACAAATAATAAAAAGAATGTGGGGCGAGATTCTACTGTAGAATTTGGTTGGTTAGTAGCTATCCCAGAAGAATTTAATTCAGAGAACCTATTCCATGTTAAATATTCTGATTTGGAAAAAAGCGAAGGTAGTGGCAAAAACGAAGGACAGAATATCTTTTATCGTCCGGTTAATTCGGGCCAATATGCTGTAGTTAATAATCTTGAAATCTCAAGAATTGGTTATAATGATATTTCTAAAGAATATGCACTAGATAAAGAAGATATTGAGACAAGATACAAAGCATTATTGAAATCGATTATGTTAACTTATTATTCTCCTGAAGGAGCAATGAGAAATACTCAAGCACCTCATATGACAAGCTTTGAAGGGGTAGTTAGTATTAGTTATAGTTCAGTTCCAGCTCCTACAGTTAGTGCTTTAAATCCAGATTATAGTCAACAGATTGAATCTATTACTGAAACTTTAAATGGAATAGGAGAGAAAGTAGAATTAAAAGAGTTCGAATCTATAGCAGAATTTTGTAATATAATTAAGGAACTTATTGATAATACAGCTCCTTATGGTGCTAAAGAGGAGTAAGGAGGGGTTGTTGTGTGGTTAGAAATTGAATATTCACCTACTTCATTATTTTCCTTTAAAGATATTAATGCTACTAATACTGCTGCCACGTCTCTTTTATTTCCGACTCCATTTGGAGTTAAGATGGCTATAATTTCGGAAGCAATTCAGAAGTATGATTTAGCTAAGGGAGAAGAAGTATTTAAATTAATCAAGGATAAAAAGATTAGATTTAATATTCCTAAAGAAGCAGTGGTTAATAAAACTTTTGGGAGAATAACTGATTTAAGAAATAAAGTAGGTAGGTCTAAACCTGCTTATAGAGAATATGTATTTTTTAACGGTGAACTGAAAATAGCAATAGACGCTGAAGAGTTATCTAAGGAAGAAATAAATCTACTAAAAAGATTATTTGTAAGAGTTAATTATTTTGGTAAACGAGCTTCATTTATGCAGTTTAAATCTTTTAATGAGACAAAAGAATTAGGTAATGGTTATTTACAATTAATGGGAGAAGAAGATGTTCAGTTAGCTAATAAATCTATTATCCAGCTTACTGAAGATATTCCTCCAGAGGCTACTTTTGCAGAAATTAATATATATAATAGTGAGGAAAAATTAAAAAGAAAGAATAATAAAAGAATATTTACAGTCAATTTAGAAGAAACACTATCAGGTGAAGGATATCAATATTACAAGATAGCTAATAGTTAAATGGAGGGTTAGTATGGAATTAGAAATAATGAGTTTGAAATTTACTTTAGTAGCAGAAGATACAATAAAGTTGCCTCAGCATCCTGGTTCAACATTCCGGGGTGCTTTTGGGCATGGCTTACGAGAGATAGCTTGTAATATAGAGGAGACAAAATGTAAAGAGTGTGATTTAAAGAGTAGTTGTGCTTATTCATTATTATTTAATCCATTTTTAGTAGGTAAAGAAAAGTTTAGAAATTCTAAGCGTTTTAAAGATAAGCCACGTCCATTTGTTTTCAAACCTTTAACTAATAGAAAAGAGGTTTTTAGAGAAGGTGAGCAGATAGAGTTTAAATTAAATTTATTTGGTTATCTTGATAGATTTTTGCCTTATATTATTAAAGCATGGAAGTATTTAGAAAACCAAGGAATTGGCATTGGAAGAGGTAAATTTGTTTTATCAGAAGTTTGGAATCTAAATCAAGTTGCAGGTAAGCAAGAGCGAGTATATTCTAAGGATTTTGGTTTTAATCAGATGACAGAAGCTAAAATTACCAAGGAAGATGTTAAGCAGTTTCAAAATATTTTTACATCCAATAGTATATGTTTGAAATTGGTTACTCCAACATTACTTAAATATAAAGGAGAATTTGTTGATAAGATAGAATTTCATACATTAATGAGAAATTTATTTAGAAGGTTAACTAGTTTAAGTTTGTTTTATGGTGAAGAACAGCTTGATATTGACTTTGGTTCTTATCTTGATCAAGCTGAAGAAATTGAATTAGTTAAAGATAATACTAGTTGGCAGAGTTGGGAGCGTTACTCTAATCGTCAAAATAAAAGGATAAAAATGAAAGGTTTAGTAGGAGAAGTAGAATATAAAGGTAACTTAGAAAAATTTTTATCTTATTTGATATTAGGCCAATATGTTAATGTAGGTAAGAATACTGTTTTTGGATTAGGGAATTATAAATTAATAAAGAATTAGATTTAAGAATAGATTTGCAATTAAATCTAAGGTTGTTGCAGGATTTAAGGTTAGAATCAAGAAGATTAAGCATAGAGATAGATTGCTATTTTCGCAAAGCTATCTCAAAAGACTTTTTTGTAATAATTTCAGACTGGATTGTTAGTATATAAAATGCTGGTCAGCCTAAGAATAATAGTGGTTGAGGGTAATTTCGCAAACTCCTAGGGTTTCTGTGCAAGATTCGGTTTGCGAAAATATAGAACGCTTTAGAAGCAAGTAACTGCTGTAAACCCTTGGTATCATAGGGTTGAAATTTTTATATCGCGCGGTTACAAACCTTGCTCCGTTAAGTAGGAGACTGAAAGCTAGATGAGCGGATGGGGAGTACAATCAGACATAAGTTACAAACCTTGCTCCGTTAAGTAGGAGACTGAAAGTACGGCGATGATCAAAAGAATGGGTTAGATCAATTTCGTTACAAACCTTGCTCCGTTAAGTAGGAGACTGAAAGCCTGTTTCCTTGACTTGTAATGTTAGTTTTCTGCCGTCGTTACAAACCTTGCTCCGTTAAGTAGGAGACTGAAAGCCTACATAACATTATATATAAAATTACCGTTTTTTTAATGTTACAAACCTTGCTCCGTTAAGTAGGAGACTGAAAGGTACAGGAGTGGCGATCAGAACAGACGAAAGCCTTAACGTTACAAACCTTGCTCCGTTAAGTAGGAGACTGAAAGCAATTCTCATTCCAAGCTTTGTAAGCCATAGCTGCTACGTTACAAACCTTGCTCCGTTAAGTAGGAGACTGAAAGACGACAGGGGATGAGTGATAGAAATATTAGTATAGTTGGTTACAAACCTTGCTCCGTTAAGTAGGAGACTGAAAGAATAAGTGATGAAATAAGTGTGACAGCTGGCAAGAGTTACAAACCTTGCTCCGTTAAGTAGGAGACTGAAAGGGTTACTTAACATGGGAAGCTCAACTTAATGCTAACTGTTACAAACCTTGCTCCGTTAAGTAGGAGACTGAAAGCGGAATCAGAATAGCAGTTGGAACCAGTTTGACGTAGACGGTTACAAACCTTGCTCCGTTAAGTAGGAGACTGAAAGGCCATTAGAAAGACAGGAAGTTATTCAGTAGACAATCAAGAGTTACAAACCTTGCTCCGTTAAGTAGGAGACTGAAAGTCTTTTTATTCTCCAGCTCTAATTTTTGCTTTTCTTCTGTTACAAACCTTGCTCCGTTAAGTAGGAGACTGAAAGATTTATTATTAGGATTTTTTCGTTCGATTAAGTAGCCGTTACAAACCTTGCTCCGTTAAGTAGGAGACTGAAAGACTATTGCTTTAAGCTCCGGTTTGATTTTTTTAAACTTTGTTACAAACCTTGCTCCGTTAAGTAGGAGACTGAAAGCACATTAAGAGTCGTGCTCCATCATTAGTCAAAGCACCTTGTTACAAACCTTGCTCCGTTAAGTAGGAGACTGAAAGCTAATTCTTCCTTAGCAAACTTCTGTAGGTCTAACTCTGTTACAAACCTTGCTCCGTTAAGTAGGAGACTGAAAGCTAATTCTTCCTTAGCAAACTTCTGTAGGTCTAACTCTGTTACAAACCTTGCTCCGTTAAGTAGGAGACTGAAAGATATAAGTTAAGTTACAAGCTTATTTATTAAAGCTAAAGCGTATAAAATAAGATAGTTTTGCAATGTTATCTTTCTATGGTATAATATTATTTAGGCTAAAACAAATAATAAACTTGAGTTTATATAGATGATAGGATAAAAGGAGCGATACATATGTCAACAGAGGGAAGATATTTCATAAGGACCTACGGGTGTCAGATGAATGAACATGATTCAGAAAAATTAGCTGGAGTTTTAAAGGATATAGGGTATAAGCCAGCTGATGAATTAGCAAAAGCAGATGTTATTATTTTAAATACTTGTTGTGTGCGAGAAAATGCTGAGCTTAAGGTTTTTGGAAAGCTTGGTGAAATAAAACAGATAAAAAAAGAAAATCCAGGTTTGATTGTAGGAATTTGTGGTTGTATGATGCAACAAGAAGAGGTAGTAAATAAGATAAAGCAAAGATATAATTTTGTTGATATTGTTTTTGGGACACATAATATTCATCGTTTTCCTGAGCTATTACAAGAGATTAAAGCTGAAAATCAAAGTTTAGTTGAAGTTTGGGATGATTCTAGAGAAGTAATTGGTGATATGCCAACAAACCGTGAGGAAGATCACAAAGCTAAGGTTAATATTATTCACGGTTGTGATAATTATTGTACCTACTGTATTGTTCCGTATGTAAGAGGAAGTGAAAGAAGTAGATCACAAGAAGATATTATTAAGGAAATTAAAAAATTAGTAGCTGATGGAGTTAAAGAAGTAATGTTACTGGGGCAGAATGTTAATTCTTACGGAAAAGATCTAGGTCAAGATTTAGATTTTGCTGACTTATTAACTGCGGTAAATAAAATTAAGGGATTACCTAGAATTAGATTTATGACTTCACATCCACGAGATTTTAGTGATAAATTAATTGAAGCTGTAACTAATTTAGAAAATGTTTGTGAACACTTCCATCTGCCAATTCAATCAGGAAGTGATAAACTTTTAAAAAAGATGAATCGTGGTTATACTAAAGAGGAATACTTAGATTTAGTGACAAAACTAAAAGCTAAAAATCCTAAAGCAGCAATTAGTACTGATCTTATTGTTGGATTTCCTGGAGAGACGGAAGAAGATTTTGCTGAAACTATGGAATTATACAAGCAGGTAAGATTTGATAGAGCATTTACTTTTATTTATTCTAAGCGAACAGGAACCCCAGCTGCTAAAATGGAAGAACAAGTTCCAGAAGAAAAGAAAAAAGAACGCCACCAAAGGTTATTAGATTTACAAAGTAAGATTGGATTAGAAGAAAATAAGAAATTAAAAGGTGAAATAGTAGAAGTTTTAGTGGACGGGCCAAGCAAAAAAGACCCTAATAAGTTATCTGGTAGAACCAGAACTGATAAGATTGTTATCATCGAATCGGATCAAGATTTGACAGGCGAGATAATTAATGTTAAGATAAACAAGGCACAAAGTTGGACTTTATTTGGTAAGATTGTAAATTAAGAAAGGGGATTTTACTTATGGCAATTATGGAAAAAGCACAAAATTTAGCTGATGCTATTGTTAATTCGGAAGAATATAGTAACCTAAGGGATGCTGAAGCAGAAGTATCTAAAGATGAGTCTGCACAGCAACTTCTACAGCAATATCAAGCTGAACAAAGAAAATTACAAATGGCACAAATGAATGGGCAAGAAGTAAATGAAGATATGAAAAATGATCTACAAGCACTTCAAGCTAAAATGCAAGAGAATACTAAAGTTAAAGAACTAATGGATGCGCAACAGAAGTTTAATAAAGTAATGGAAACTGTTAATAAAGTTATCTCTGGAGCTTTAAGTCCAGAAGAAGAAAATGATGCTGAAGGATGCGGTGGCGGTTGCTGCTAACCTCATCAATTAACCTCTAAGCCAATTGGCTTAGAGGTTTTTTATTTATCTAGAGTATGATATAATAAAGCCTATAGCTTAAAATTTAGCATAATAGATATTGTTAATTAGGATACTAGGAGGGAGAAAAGTGTCGGATTTAACACCATTGATGCAGCAGTATTTTTCAATAAAAGATAATTATCAAGAAGAGATTTTATTCTTTAGATTAGGTGATTTTTATGAGATGTTTGCTAAGGATGCTCAAATAGCAGCAAGAGAATTAGAATTGACCCTCACTGCTCGCAACAAAGGAAGTGGAGAAGAAACTCCAATGGCTGGAGTACCTTGTAAATCTGCTGAATCCTATATAGCTCAATTAATTGAGATGGGGTATAAGGTAGCAATTTGTGAACAGGTAGAAGACCCTAAGGCAACAAGTGGATTAGTAAAAAGAGAGGTAGTAAGGGTTGTGACGCCAGGTACAGTGGTTAATAATGACTTATTAGAGGATAAGGATAATAATTATTTAGCTGCTATAATAGGAAATCAGGATGGTTTTGGTTTCGCTGTAGTTGATGTTTCTACAGGTGAATTTGTGACTACTCAATTAGACGGGCCAACCCAAATAAATAAAGTAATTGATGAACTATCACGGATTAATCCAGCAGAAATATTATTAGATAATAAAGTAGAAGAAACGGAAGAAATTATAGAATTTATTGATAATCAGTTAAATCCTATTTTATCTAAGACTAAAGAAGGCTTTACAACCAAAGAAGCTTATAGATTATTAACTGATCAATTTGATGTAGTTAATTTAGAAGGATTTGGTTGTGAAGAGTTACCGTTAGCTATCCAGGCTGCTGGAGCAATCTTAGATTTTTTAGTTGAAACGCAAAAGAGAAGTTTAAATCATATTAATCAATTAGCAACTTATTCAACGACTGATTATATGGTTTTAGATGCTAATACACGCAGAAATTTAGAACTAACTCAAACAATGCGTGATAAAAGTAAACGAGGCAGTCTATTATGGGTCCTAGATCAAACAGTAACAGCTATGGGAGGACGAAAGCTAAAAAAGTGGGTTGAACAACCCCTATTAGAATTAGACAGGATTGAATACCGTCTCGATGCGGTTGAAGAAATTACCAAGAATATTTTTGCTAAAGAAGAGCTTAAAGAATTATTAACAGAAGTATATGATATTGAGCGATTATTAGGTAAGATTATTTATGGGTCTGCTAATGCTCGTGATTTGATATCTTTAAAAAGCTCTTTACATATTTTACCTGAGGTTAAAGAGGTTTTAGACCAATTTAAGACGCCTAAATTAAAAAAGTTACAAGATAATTTAGATAAACTAGAAGATGTAGCTTGCTTAATTGAAAATTCTATTAAAGAAGACCCACCAACTACTTTAACGGAAGGAAGTATTATTAAAAAAGGATATGATAATCAGTTAGATGAATTATTAGAGGCTATGGAAAATGGTAAGCAATGGATTATAGATTTACAAAAGCAAGAGCGAGAAAGAACCGGAATTAGCTCTTTAAAAGTAGGTCATAATAAAGTCCATGGTTATTATATTGAGGTAACTAAAGCTAATTTAGATGCTGTACCTGAGGATTACGTTAGAAAACAAACTTTAAGTAACAGTGAACGTTATATTACTCCTGAATTAAAGGATAAAGAATCAGTAATTTTAGGGGCTCAGGAGAATAGTAAGGAATTAGAGTATAAATTGTTTGTTGAAATTAGAGATAAAGTAGCTCAAGAGACAGAAAGAATTCAAAAATCTGCCACTATATTAGCCCAATTAGATGCTTTATTATCTTTAGCTGAAGTAGCCTTAAATAATGATTATACTAAACCGCAATTAAATACTGATGATCAAATTGATATTGAGGCTGGTCGTCATCCTGTAGTAGAAGAGATGATGGAGGAAGAAGTTTTTGTACCGAATGATACTTATCTTGATCAGCAAAGTGATCGGTTTGGAATTATTACTGGTCCTAATATGTCAGGAAAATCAACTTATATGCGCCAAGTAGCTTTGATTGTTTTATTGGCCCAGATAGGTAGTTTTGTACCAGCAGATAAAGCAAAGTTAAGTATTGTAGACCGGATTTTTACTCGAGTAGGAGCTTCTGATGATTTAACTACAGGACAGAGTACATTTATGGTGGAGATGAATGAAGTAGCAAATATTTTAAATAATGCTACTGCTAATAGCTTAATTATTTTAGATGAAGTAGGTCGTGGGACAAGTACTTATGATGGCTTAAGTATTGCTTGGGCCGTAACTGAATATATTTCTAATCCAGAAAAGATTGGGGCCAAGTCTTTATTTGCCACCCACTATCATGAATTAACTGAACTAGAGGAGAGACTGCCTGGGGTTAGAAATTATAATGTAGCTGTTAAAGAAGAAGGTGATGATGTGGTCTTTTTACATAAGATTATCCCAGGAGAAGCCAACCAAAGTTATGGGATTGAAGTAGCCAAATTAGCAGGAGTACCAAGTGAAGTAACTAATCGCTCCAAAGAGATTTTAGACTGGTTAGAAGAGGAAGAAGACAAGAAGGTTACAGAAGATACAAACCAATCGCAAAAGAAAGAAAACCAGATTAAAGAAGAAGCAGGACAATTGGCCCTATTCCAAGGCCAGACTAGTGAGGTAGTCCAAAAGTTAAGTAAATTAGATATTATGTCTTTAACTCCTTTAGAAGCAATGAATAAACTACATCAATTACAACAAAAGGCCCAAGAAGAGGTTAATTGATAATGAATAATGAACAATTTACAATTAGAGTTCAAAAGCATAAACCATTATATTTAATAAATGTAGAGACAGGGCGTGCCCTGTATATGGTTTTAATTGTACATTGTCAATTGTTAATTATAAATTAGATTGGGAGGTGAAGCTAGTGGGCCAAATCCAAATTTTATCAAAAGAAGTAGCTAATAAAATAGCAGCTGGGGAGGTAGTTGAAAGACCTGCTTCAGTAGTTAAAGAATTAGTAGAAAATTCAATTGACGCTGGAAGTAGCAAAATAGAAGTTAAAGTAAAAAATGGTGGAAAAGATTTAATCCAAATTATTGATAATGGGGTAGGTTTAGCTGAAGATGAGGTTAAATTAGCTTTTCAACGCCATGCTACTAGTAAGATTAGTCGGGCTAATGATTTATTTACTTTACGAACTTTAGGGTTTAGAGGGGAAGCTTTGCCAAGTATTGCTGCTGTATCTAAAGTAGAGATGATTAGTAAGACTGAAGATAGTTTAAGTGGAACAAGACTACAGATAGTCGGAGGAGAAGTTAAAGCAAGAGAGAGTTGTGGTTGTAGAAAAGGAACTAATATTATAGTACGTGATCTTTTCTTTAATACTCCAGTTAGATATAAATATTTAAAGCAGACTTCGACTGAAATTGGCCATATAAGTGATATCATTAATCGACTTAGTTTAGCTTATCCTAAGATTAGTTTTTCTTTAATGCATAATGATCGTCAGATTGTAGAGACTACAGGAAATGGAAATTTATTAGATGTAATTTTTAATATTTATGGTCGGGATGTAGCTAAAGAGATGATTGAGGTTGACTATCAGGATAATTATATGCAATTAACTGGCTATATCTCTAAACCTACTATAACCCGCTCTTCTAGGCGCCACCAGTCTTATTTTGTTAATGATAGATTTATTAAAAGTGGTTTAATGAGTAAAGCAGTTAAAGAAGCCTACCATACTTTATTAACCATTGATCGTTATCCAATTGTAGTTCTTAAGTTAAAATTAAATCCAGTCCATGTAGATGTTAATATTCATCCTACGAAGTTGCAGGCTAAATTTAGTCGGGGGAATGTAGTTTATGAATTAGTTAAAGATGGTGTTAGTAAGGCAATTAAAGAAAGTGATTTAGTTCCTAAACTAAAGTTAGAAGAAAATGATAAGCAACAAAAAATTAACCAAAAAAAGAAGGTTAAAAAAGAGGAATTTAAGCAGGATGAATTGAATTTAAAGACTAGTAACACAAATAATACAAAACCTAACACAGGTAATGTTTCTAGCCGAGATACTAAAAAGGAGCGGGCTGAAAAAATTGACAAATTATTTAGAGTAGATCAGCCTCAAGTAGAGAATAATAATAAAAAGTCTAAGATAAAAGAAGAAGCGGATAATTATAATGATAAATTTAATCTAGTAGCACTTGGTCAAATCCATCAAACTTATATTGTAGCTCAAGGACAAGATGGGATGTATATTATAGACCAGCATGCCGCTCATGAAAGGATTATTTATGACCAATTATTAAGTAAGTTTAAGAAACAAGAGATTCAGATTCAAGAATTATTAGTACCCTTGCAATTAGATCTTACTTACCAAGAAGTCCAATTGTTAAAAGAAAGGAAGGAAAGATTAGAGGGATTAGGTTTTAATTTAGAGGAATTTGGGGAAAGTAGTTATTTAGTTAGAGGAGTACCAATTCAACTTTATAATTTAGATGATAAACAATTGATTTTAGATAGTATAGATAATTTATTAGCTCAAGAGGTTACAGAAAATTATCAATTGGTAGAAGGATTTATCACTATGATGGCTTGTAAAACAGCTATTAAAGGTGGAGATAAGTTATCAACGACTGAGATGAATCATTTATTAGGACAGATTAAAGAGTATGATGTAACTAATTGTCCTCATGGAAGACCAGTAATGATGCATTTAGGAAAAAAAGAATTAGAAAAGAAATTTAAAAGAAGATAAAATTAGTTAGAAGGGGGATATTGTGCGAGAATCAATTGTAGCAATTGTTGGACCAACTGCTGTAGGAAAGACTAAATTATCTTTAACCTTGGCCCAGGATTTAGATGGTGAGATTGTTTCTGCAGATTCAATGCAAATTTATAAAAAGATGGATATTGGAACTGCTAAAGCCTCACCTCAAGAACAGAAATTAGTTCCTCATCATATGCTTGATATAGTAGATCCTGCCCAGGAGTTTAGTGTAGCTGATTTTCAAGAGCGGGTTGATCAATTAATTCCTCAAATTAGTCAGCGAGATAAGTTACCTATTTTAGTTGGAGGGACAGGATTATATGTTAAAGCTTTAATTCAAGGTTTTCTATTTCCTGAGATGGAAAAGGATTGGGAATTAAGAAATAGATTAGAAGCAGAAGCTAAAGAAAAGGGAACTCAATTTGTCCATGATAAATTAAAAGAAATAGATCCTACTTTAGCTGATAAATTACATCCTAATGATATCCGGCGCGTGATTAGAGGAATAGAGGTTTATCAACAGACAGGAAAGACTATTACTCATTTTAAGGAAGAAGCTAAAAAGCGGCCTCCTCGTTATCAAGCAGTTAAAATTGGATTAAAAAGAGATAGAGAAAAATTATACGAAAGAATTAATAAACGAGTAGATCTAATGATCGAAGAAGGTTTAGTTAAGGAAGTACGAGAATTATATAACCAAGGTTATAGCCGAGATTTAACTTCTATGCAAGGATTAGGTTATAAAGAACTCATAGGATACTTTGAAGATGAATATGATTTAGAAGAGGCAGTACGATTAATTAAACGTAATACTCGTCATTTTGCTAAACGCCAGCTTACGTGGTTTAAGCGTGATGATAGTATTCATTGGTTTGATGTAGGGGACTATTCATTTAAGGAGTTAGTCACAGAGGTTAAGCAACTAATTAATTAGGTAATTTTGCTAGGAGGCCAAAATTTATATGAAGTATAGTAAAGAGGTAGGTAAGTTAGTTAGTAAATTAAATGGAACTTCCGATTTAGACTTACTAGCCGAGAAAGAAAAAGTTACTCCTCAAGAAGTTAGTTGTCAAGCTTGTTCTTGTCAAGCTAGAGAACATGATAGTTACACCTATTGTCCAATAATTGAAGGTTATTTATGCCGGATTTGTTGTAGTTATGAATTATGTAATGATTATCAATTAGTTAATAAAATACTAAAGGATGATATTTTTACTTCTGATCAAGAAGTAAGATTATTATGTAATAAGTGTGAAAATACAAAGGGAAATATCGAGTATAGTTTATAAATTTGTTTAGAGGTGTATTAGATACGCCTCTTTTTATTTTTTTGATTCTTTTTATTTTCTAAGAAACATATATTAAAAGAAAGGGGGGATTAGATGCCCTTAAATAATACTAATTCTTCTAGAAAGGAGGTACTTCGTCTTTTTGAAGCAGGGCAGATTTCTATTTCTAAGGTATTTAAGTCTATAAAAGAAGAGGAAGTAGAGCAAATAGGGGCACAAGAAGGGGTTTCTTCTCAACAAGATCGGATTAAAGAAGTTATTGATGAGTTAAATAAGTTAGTAGGATTAGATAATATAAAAGAATTAGTTAAAGAATTAAAAGCATTTGTTAAAATTCAGCAGGTGCGTAAACAAAGAGGTTTAAAGTCAGATCCTTTAGTTTTGCATATGATTTTTAAAGGAAATCCAGGCACAGGAAAAACTACAGTTGCTAGAATATTTGGGAAGTTATTTAAAGAATTAGGGGTTTTAGAGACAGGAGAGTTACAAGAAGTAGAAAGAGCTGATTTAGTAGGGGAGTATATTGGACATACAGCTAAAAAGACTAGAGAAGTTATAGATAAAGCTTTAGGTGGGATTTTATTTATCGATGAAGCCTATTCTTTGGCCCGGGGAGGAAAAAAAGATTTTGGTAAAGAAACTATTGATACTTTAGTTAAAGAGATGGAGGATAATAAAGATAATTTAATTATTATTTTAGCAGGTTATCCACAAGAGATGGATCATTTTTTAAGTACCAATCCAGGACTTAAGTCTAGATTTCCGATTCAGATTGAATTTGAAGATTACACACTTGATCAATTAGTAGAGATTGCTAGCTTAATGTTAAAGAATAGAGAATATGAGTTGACTTCTCAAGCGGAAACTAAATTTTATAGTTTACTGGCTAAAATCAGACAAGAAAAAGGAACTGATAGTGGGAATGCTAGAACAGTAAGAAATATTATAGAGAGATTACTTCGTAAGCAAGCGACTAGGTTGGCTGATTTAAAGAGTATTAAGAAAGAAGAATTAATTACTATTACCAAAGCAGACTTACATCAGTTAACTATTGATGAAATTTATTAAAATATTTGTGTTGGGGAGGAGGATAATGACTTCAGCAATATTAATCGGACAGCCTAATGTAGGGAAGACATCTTTTTTAATTAATTTTGCCCAATATTTAGGGGTTGGAGAGCTTAAATTATTGGTTAAAAGACCAGCAGGATTTACTGCTACTGAAACTTATAAATTAGATACTGCTTCCCAGTATTTAACTTCTTTTAATTCTCATACAACTAAGGAGCTACAAAGTATAAAGCTTAAGTTACCTGTTGGTAAACAAGATAAAGTAATGCATTTAGTTGATACATGTGGATTAGTATCTGGCATTCATTCTAAACAAGAAACTAGGCAAGCTATGTCCCAAACACTGCAACAAATATTTAATAGTCAAATTGTTTTACATATGATAGATTTAAGCAAATTAGATTTAGAAGAAGGTTTAGAGAAGATAGACCAGGAATTATATAATTTCTTAAATCTTAAGACTGGTTATAGTATTTTAGCTAATAAAGTAGATTTAGATACTCAGGGCCAAAGTTTAAAGTTATTACACGATTTAGTAGATGAAAATATAGTTTTTCCTATTTCAGCACTCTACCAACAAGGATTTGTTGAAGTTAAGTCATTTCTACTAAAGAATATTTAAAAGAAAGGGGAGGAGTATATTTGCTGTAGTTGTAGCTGCTTTATTAGCTGGTTTAGTAATAAAACTGATGGATGATTATCTAGACCAAGAGATAGATAGATTAAATAATAGAAGCACTTTAGCGCTTAAGCTACAAAGAGGAGTCTTACCCTATACTTTATTATTATTTAGTTTTGCAGTTGTGATTAATTCTAAAGTGCCTATTTCTTTATTTTGGGCGAGTTATATTATAGGAATGGGATTTAGTGGCGATCCATTACCTTCGGGGATGAGAGGATATCAGGAATCAGTATTTATGGCTGGTTTAGGTTTTTGGATCTTTGGAATTAAAGATTTTTTATTTTCTTTAACAATAATTTTATTTATTCAATTAGTTGATGATTATATTGATTATCATGTAGAGAGATATGTTAATCAAAGTAACTTTGTGAATTATTTAGATAAAGTAGGAACCTTTCTATTAGCAATGTTATGCTTTGGTATTGCTGTAGCTATCAATTGGCAATTAGCTATAATAATAATAATTGTTACTCCAGTAGTTTCATTTTTCTTAGGTTAGGAGGTGTTCAATTGAACTTTTTATTTATTTTATCAATATTAGTTTCTTTAATATTTGGTTATTTTTTAGGTCGTTTTTTAGGATATAAAAGAGGATTTAAAGAAGGCTTTTTTGCAGCTCCTTTAATTTATAGACAACAGAGTCTACAGCAAGGAAATTGTTTATTATGTAATAATAAGATGGATAATTTTTCTTTAAAGGAGGAAAAAAGTTAAGTTGTATAGAAAGTATAAATTTAGACAAAGATAAAGAAGATAATTTTATAATATACTAAAAAAGGAGGGATTATATGTCTGGGCAAATCAATCTACAAGATAAGTTCTTAAATCAGGCTCGTAAAGCAGATATTAAAGTAACAATATTTTTAGTAAATGGAGTACGTTTATCAGGAATGATTGAAGGATTTGATAACTTCACTGTAGTAGTTCAAACTGATAAGGGCCAACAACTAGTTTATAAGCATGCTATTTCTACTGTAGTTCCAGCTAAAGGAATAGATAATTTATTTGAATAAGGTTATAAGGGAGGAAAGAGTAGTGAGATTTACTAAGATGCATGGTCTAGGAAATGATTTTGTACTAGTTAATTGTTTTAAAGAAGAAGTAGAGGAGCCAAGTAAGTTAGCTACTAAGATTTGTGACCGTAATTTTGGTGTAGGAGCAGATGGGTTAGTTTTGATTTTACCTTCTCAATTAGATGAAGCAGATTTTAGAATGAGAATCTTTAACCCAGATGGTAGTGAACCAGAAATGTGTGGGAATGCTATTAGATGTTTTGCTAGATATCTTTTTGAACGAGGTTTAACAGATAAGTTAAATATCAATGTTGAAACCTTAGCTGGGATTATTAAACCTCAATTAATTGTTAATAATGATAAAGTTGAATTAGTTAAAGTTGATATGGGAGAACCTAGGTTAAAAAGAAGTAGGATACCTATGGTTGGAGAGGAGCAAGACCAAGTTGTAGGAGCAGAGATTAATGTAGCTGGACAAGAAGTTGAAGTTACATGTGTCTCAATGGGTAATCCTCATTGTATTATTTTTGTTGATGATATAAAGAAAGCTCCAGTAGAAGAATTAGGACCTAAGGTTGAGGTTCATGATGCCTTCCCTGAGGACATAAATGTAGAGTTTATTGAAGTAGTTAATGATACAGAGATTGAAATGAGAGTTTGGGAGCGTGGAGCTGGAGTTACCCTAGCTTGCGGGACAGGAGCTTGCGCTTCTACAGTGGCTTGCATTTTAAATAATTTAACAGCTAATAAGCTAACGGTTCACTTATTAGGTGGAGATTTGGTAATTGAATGGGATGCAAATAATAATCATGTTTATATGAGTGGACCGGCTACTGAAGTATTTACTGGAGATTGGAAGTTATAAATTCTTAAGGCGAGAAATTATTCTCGCCTTTTTATTTTAGTGGTAGGTAAATTATTTAAGGCTGAGAGTGGGGGACTAAAGATGAAGAGAAAGTTATTTAGCTTGGCCCTAATTTGTTTTATATTGTTAAGCAATGGACAAATACAAGCACAAAGTAAATTTAAACCCCAGTGGCAGAAGATTATAACTAGAAGTAAAAGATTATTACAAAAAGATAGTCTGAATATGAAAGAAAAATACAAGTTAGCAGTTGCTTATGCTAATTTAGGTAAAATTGAAGCAGGTAATAAATCATTTAAAGAATTAGGTAGAGAAGACTGGAAAACAAAATTAAAGGGAGTAATTGTTACCTATCAGAAAAAGATGAAGCAAGGTAAGCCAGATATACAGACGATTAACTATTTAGCTTTTGCTTATTATATTGCTAAGCAATATAACAGAGCAGAAGATTTATTTCAGAAAATAATACAGATAGATAGTAAAAATATCTGGAGTTATAATTATTTAGCAGTCACTCAATATAAGCAGGAAAAATATGAACAAGCAGAAAAAAATTTAAAGAAATCATTAACTATAGAAGATAATGATTATACACATTTTTTATTAGGAGTTAATTATTATAAGCAAGGAAATATACTTAAAGCTATGTATCATATAGGAAAAGGAAAGAAAGCAGTTGATTTATTCTTTTAGGCGGTTAGAGCCGTCTTTTTATTTTTGAATTATTAAATTTAGTAGGAGGAAAAGCTAATAATTTATCGAATTACTGACAAATAGAGTAAATAATGTAGTGTTATTGGGGCTATAGAGGAGGTCTAAATAGGGGATGAGAGATATTCTAGAGTTTATAGTAGATAAGCACCCTGGATTTGTAATCATAGCAGATGATACTGGAAAGATAGTTAAGACGAATGGACAGTGGGGTTTAATTGATGAAAAGTTAGGTCAATTGATAGAGAAGAATATAAGAGAAATTAAATTTTTAAAGAAAATATCAATTCTAGAGACATTAACTGTAGGTGAGGTGACTTATGGCTATCAAATTTATAGAGAACAAGGTGTAATATATTATAATTTGCCAACTATAATTGATGCTCAAACTAAAGGAGTTATTACTGTAGGGTTAGTTATGGATCGGAAGTTAACGGGAGTAAGTGATCTTAGTGCATTTTTAAAGGAATCTTCATTAATGAATACGCACCAAGTTGGTATAATTTTGTCAGATGCAAATGATATAGTTCAGTATATAAACCAAGCCCTTTTAAAAGATAATGGTTTACAATTAGAAGATGTAGTTGGAAGATCCGTAGATTCATTTTTAAAATCTTCTGTAGATAAAAGTAATGATTTAAGAACAATAGAAAGACAGGTTAAGGAAGAAAATAAATTTATTCATGCTCGAAAGTTTATCACAATCCAGAAGACAGAAGAATCTAAAATAATAGATATAATCAGTTTTCCCCTTGAACTAGCAGATAAGTTAATAGGTGCTTTAACATTTGTAATAGATATAGAAGAAATAACGCGGTATAGTAATAAGTTAAGACAGGCACAAAGAATAGAAAAGGTAAGAGAGATGGCTTTTCGAATAATTCATGAGATTAGAAATCCTTTACAAGAGATTATGGCTGCAAGTGAAATAGGAAGATTAAAGTCACAGACTGATGATACAAGCTTTTACTTTGAAGAAATTAGTAGTAAGATAAGAAAGATTGATAATTTATTAAATGATAATTTTCAATTATTTGATGGAGAAAGAATAAAACCTACTAAATTATACGTTAATGAATTATTAGCTGAAATCACAGGTCTGATTCAAGAAGAATGCCAACAAAAGGGGATTGAATTATTAGTAGAAGCAAAAAATAATAAGACAAAAATAATGGCTGATAAAAAGATTATTATCCAAGCTTTATTAAATATTATTGAAAATGCTATAGAATTTTTAGAAGGTCATAATGGTATAAAAGAGATAAAAATTAAGTCTTGGGTTGAAGGGACTAATATTCTCTTTAGTATTTATAATTCTGGCCCCCCAATAGAAGAAGAAATAAGAGATAATCTTTTTGATGTATTTTCTTCTAGTAAAGGAAGAAACGGAGCAGGATTGGGTTTAACAATTACTTATTATATTATAACTAAGTTATATAAAGGAGAAGTTTGGTTTGAAAGTGATAAACAAGGGACAACCTTTTATATTAAATTAGAAAATGCAGTTGATAAATTAACTTCTAATTTAGATACCTCATATAAAGCAATCACAAGTTAATTAAAATAATAGGGATAGAAATAGATTAATTAATAAAAACTAAATATAGGAGGTAGAGGAAGATGGATCCAACATTTATTATTAGTCCGATTGTAGGTGCTATTATAGGTTATTTTACTAATTGGTTAGCAATAAAAATGCTATTTAAACCATTGACTAAAAAGGAGTTCTTTGGTATTAAAATTCCTTTTACACCAGGGGTTATTCCTCGCAGAAGAGAAAAATTAGCTAAAAGTATCGGTGGTGCAGTAGGTAATCGATTATTGACTCCTGATGCTTTTCAGCGGTTATTACAAGATAAGGAAGTAGAAAAGAAAGTAAGAGAATTTATTAGATTAAAGTTGAGATTATTAGAAGAAGAGGAACGGAGCTTAAAGCAAATTTTAAGTGAGGTCTTTTCTAAGGGCCAAGTAGAAAAGTTACAGGGTAATTTAGAGGGTTTATTTATTAAATTAACTACTAATTTGATTAGTGAAGAGAAGCTAGTATCTTGGCTTGATAACTTCTTTACTAGATTAGATAAAGAGCAACTAGAATCTTATTTGGATTCAGAAAGTTACCTGCACTTAAAAGAAGAATTAATAGATCAATTAGATAGTACAACTATTAAACAGGCAATATTTTTACTACTAAAGGCAAATATAGAAGAAGCTAAAAATAGTGAGCAAGAGTTAGCAGAACTTTTGCCTAGTGAAGTAGTTATTAAGTTAAAAGAATGGTTGGCCCAAAATGAACCCCAACTTACAGAACAAATAATTGAATTTTTTACTTCAGATTCTATTAAAGAAAAAATAGATCAGAAGTTAGAAGGATTATTAGGAGATAATCCTTTAATGGGTATGTTAGGTGGAATTAAAAATAGTATTGTAGATAAATTCTTACGTTATTTAATTGAATTCTTAGAAGATCCAGAAAATCGAAAGCAGGTAAAGAAAGAGCTTAATAAATTTTTAGATTCTTTGTTAAAGACTAAAGTAGCTACTATAGCAAATAAGATAGATGAAGAAAACTTATCTAAATTAGCTGATAAGATTACAAATTATATAGTTGCTAACCAACAAATTGAGGTAATGATTGATACTTTAGAAGAATTGGCTCTAGAAAATATAAATAATGATGATTTAAATGATAAAATTAAGGATTTAAGTAAGAAATTAATCTGTTCTAAATCAAGCTTTTTGAGTAACAAGATTAAAAAGTTTATAACAACTCAAACTGATAGCTTTTTAAAACAACCTCTAACTCTTCTTTTGTCTAATTTATTTGTTTTTAAATTAGAAGAACTAGAAGCTGCAGTAATAAGTATTCTTGAGTATATAATAGAAAACCAATTAGGAGAAATTTTATCTATCATAGACTTTAAAGAGATGGTTAAAAGAAAGATTGATTCATTTAATATATTAGAGGTAGAAAGATTATTATTAGACGTAATTGAAACTGAATTAAAAGCTATTACTTGGTTTGGTGCAATTTTAGGTTTGATGATGGGATTAATAACCCCAATTATTTCTTTGCTTACTGGATAAATAAAAATGTGGAAATACTCTTTAGTTTTGTTATTATTTCTGTTATAATATCTATAGGAAGTTATGGAATATAGAATTTAGATGTATAACTAATATGTACTTGGAAATAATACACACATGTTTGGTAGTGTTAATTTGGAGGGAGTAGAAGTAATGGAGATCAAAGTAGGGGAACGTGCTGGTTTTTGCTTTGGAGTTGACCGAGCAATGGATTTTGCTCTAAAAGAAGGCAAAGAAAGCAAAAATTCAGTTCATACTTTAGGGCCTTTAATACATAATCCACAAGCAGTTGACAAATTAAAAAAAGCAGATATTAAAGTAATAGATCAGATTGATAAAGTAGATGATGGAACTATAATAATTCGTTCTCATGGAGTAAGACCAAGTATTATAGAAGAGGCAGAGGATAAAGACTTAGATATCATTAATGCTACCTGCCCTTTTGTACAACGAGTACAAGAAAAGGCTAAACAATTATATAAAGATGGTTATCAGGTTTTAATCAGTGGAGATAAAGATCATCCAGAAGTGATTGGTATTTTAGGACATACTGATAACCAAGCAATAGTAGTTGAAGAATTATCAGATTGTAAAGAAGTTAAATTAAAAAGTAAAGTGGGGGTTGTTGCTCAAACAACTCAATCTCTTAATAAACTTAAAAAACTAGTTGACTACTTATTACCACAGATATCAGATTTAAAGGTGCACAATACTATTTGTACTACTACAGGTCAGCGTCAAGATGAAGCAGCTAGATTGGCCCAAGATATGGATCTAATGATAGTGATTGGTGGATATAATAGTGCCAATACCAATCGCTTAGCAGAAATCTGTCGTGAAAATGGTGCTATAACTCATCATATTGAGCAAGCAGATGAATTGCAAGTAGATTGGTTTTCTAATATTAAAAAGATTGGTGTAACAGCAGGGGCATCGACCCCTAACTGGATAATTAAGGAGGTTGTTAGTCGAATGGCAGAAATAAAGCAAGATGTAGAAGAAAAAGAAACTACAGAGGAAAGTACTACACTAACAGTAGGTGAAAGAGTAACTGGAACGATTGCTCAATTAACTGAGGATGGTGCCTATATAGATATAGGTGCTAAGACGGAAGGATTTATTCCTAATAATGAAATAAGTTCTCAACGAGTAGCTTCTTCTGAGATTCTTAGTGAAGGAGAAGAAGTTGAAGTTGAAATAGTAAATCCTGAAGGTGAAGATGGACATCCTATTTTATCTAAAAGAAAAGTAGATGAAGAAGCTGCTTGGGCCAAAGTAAAAGAAGCTTATGAAAATGAAGAAATTATTACAGCTAAGGTAGATAGAGAAGTAAAAGGTGGATTAGTTGTTAATATTGGTTTAAGAGGATTTATTCCTGCTTCTCATGTAGCAGTCGATTATGTAGAAGATTTAAGTCAATTTGTAGGTCAAGAGTTAGAACTTAAAGTAATTGAAGTTGAAGAAGAAAATAATAATGTAGTTCTTTCTCGAAAAGCTATATTAGAAGAAGAACTTAGTAAGAAAAAAGAAGAAATTTTAAATTCTCTTAATAAGGGAGATATAGTAGAAGGTAAAGTTACTAAATTAGTAGATTTTGGTGCTTTTGTTGATTTAGGTGGTGTGGAAGGTTTATTACACATTTCAGAAATTTCTTGGCAGCGTATTGAACATCCTTCTAAGGTTTTAGAAGAGGGCCAAGAGATTGAAGTTAAAGTATTAGAAGTTAATCCTACAGAAGAAAGAATTGCTTTAGGTTATAAACAGACTCAGCCAGATCCTTGGGAGCAATTTGATAATAAGTATGATGAGGGAGATAAGGTCACAGGAAAGATTACTAAGACAGTTGACTTTGGAGCTTTTATGGAAGTTGAGCCAGGAGTTGAAGGATTAATTCATATTTCTCAATTGTCTCATGAGCATGTAGCTAATGTAGAAGATGTAGTTACAGCAGGAGATGAAGTAGAAGCAGAAATCCTTAATATTGATATTAATGAAAGAAGAGTTGGTCTAAGTATCAAGGAGTTAGAATCTGCTCCGGCTAGTCAAGGTCAACCAGCGCGTCAACCTAAATCTAGACCTAATAAAAGAAATAATAATAGACAACAAGATAAAGAGAAAAAGAATGGAACTACTATTGGAGATTTAGTTGGAGATGATTTAGAGGATTTATTTAGTTAATTTAAATACCTTAAGGCCCTGACATTAATGTCAGGGCCTTTTATTTCTATTTTTTTCATATCCCCCAATAAAGAACATAGATTTAAGATAGGGGGGATGATTATGCTTAATAAAATTTGGTTATCTATGATAATCATTGGTATTTCAGTTGCAGCTATTAAGGGCCAAATGCAAGCAGTATCAACTGCTATTTTACAATCAGCAGAAGATAGTATTGAAATAATAATAAAATTAATTGGGCCAATGTCTTTATGGTTAGGGATAATGAAGGTAGCTGAGAAAGCAGATCTAACAGAAGCATTGGCTAAATTATTTAGACCACTAGCAAGAGTTTTATTTCCTAAAGTACCTAAAAATCACCCAGCTTTAGGAGCTATTATGATGAATTTGGCTGCTAATTTACTAGGTTTAGGAAATTCAGCTACTCCATTAGGGATTAAGGCAATGAACCAATTACAAGAGCTTAACTTTAATAAAAAGACTGCCTCTGATGCAATGTGTACTTTCTTAGTAATAAATACTTCAAGTGTAACATTAATTCCATCTACAGTATTAGCTTTAAGGATTGGAGCTGGTTCTAGTAATCCTACTGAAATTATAGGCACTACTTTATTTGCTACTGCTGCTTCTACTTTAGCTGGAGTATTAGCTAATAAAGTATTTATAAAGTTAGGTGCATAGATTATGATTGAATTAATTAGTATCTTTTCTCAATGGGCTATTCCTGGGATTATAGTTTTAATCTTATTAGCTTCAGCCTGGCGTGGAATTAATGTATATGATGCTTTTACTGAAGGAGCAGTCGAAGGGCTAAATACTGGAATAAAAATTGTACCTTATTTAGTGGCAATGCTAATGGCTATAAGCATTTTTAGAGCTTCTGGAACTTTAGATTTATTATTAAATTTATTAGAACCACCATTAAAAGTACTTGGGGTGCCTAAAGAGATTATCCCTTTAGGATTAATAAGGCCCTTATCTGGAACAGGATCTTTAGCTTTTGTGAGTGATTTAATTAAACAATATGGCCCGGATTCATTGATCGGTCGAATAGCTTCAACAATGCAAGGTAGTACTGAAACAACCTTTTATGTAGCAACAGTCTATTTTGGAGCAGTCAATATTAAAAATCAACGCCATGCTATCATAGCAGGTTTGATTGCAGATTTAGCAGGTTTTTGGGCTACTATATTCATTTGTCAATTAGTTTTTTAAGATAATAGTTATTTTCAATTATCAAGCAGGAATTTTGACTATAAACATGGAAGTGATTATATAGTTAATATTTATTAAACAGGAGAGTGAATCATGGTTAAAAAATATATTGATCTTCATTTACATACTACAGCATCTGATGGAAGTTTTACACCAACTGAATTAGTGACTAAGGCTAAAGAGTTAGGTTTTAGTGCTATTGCTATAACAGATCATGATACAGTAGATGGTTTAGAAGAAGGGGCCAAGGTAGCAAGAGAAAAAGGAATTGAATTTGTACCTGGTATTGAACTAAATACAGATTACCAGGATGCAGAAGTTCATGTATTAGGTTATTATATAGATTATCAGCAACAAAGTTTAAAAGATAAACTAGCAACTCTTAAAGAAGCTAGATTTAATAGAATTAAGAAGATGGTAAACAAACTAAATAACTTGGGGTTAGAGATTCAATTTAAAGAGGTAACTAATTTAGCAGATCAAGCAGCTTTAGGTCGGGTGCATTTAGCTAAGGTTATGTTAAATAAAGGGTATGTTAAAGAATGGGAGGAGGCTTTTGATCAGTATATTGGCAGATCTGCTCCTGCTTATGTTAAAAGAAAGAAGTTGACTCCCTTTCAAGCAATTGATTTAATTAAAAAAGCAGGTGGCATACCAATTATTGCTCACCCAGGTTTAGTAAGTCGCCAGGATTTACTATCAGAATTAGTAGCAGCAGGGGCCAAAGGTTTAGAAGCTTATCATACTGAACATAATCAAGAAGAAATCAACCATTATTTACAATTAGCTAAAGAAAAAAATTTATTAATAACAGGAGGTTCCGATTGTCACGGGCCAACTAGAAAGACAGGAATGCTACTTGGAGAGATTAAAGCCCCTTATTCACTATTAGAGAAATTAAAAGAAGTTAGGTAGGAGGTAATAAATATGCTAAATATTTTACAACAAGGAGGAATAACAATAGTTCCTCTAGTCTTATGTTCTATTGTTAGTGTAGCAGTTAGTCTAGAAAGGTTAATTTATTTAAAAAGAGCAAAGTCTAATAACTATAATTTAGTTAAGCAAGTAAAATTAGTCCTAAAGAAGGGAAAATTCAGTAAAGCTAAAGAGATAATCAAAGAAGAAAAAGGGCCCATCGCAGGGATGTTATTACAAGGCTTAAGACATCATGGTAAGAGTAAGTATGAAATTCGGGATAACTTAGAATTACTTGGTCAAAATGAAATTAAAAAGTTAGAAAAAAGATTAAGAGTTTTAGAATTTATTGCTGCAATAGCACCTTTGTTAGGGTTGCTTGGTACGGTATTAGGTATTATTAACAGTTTCAATATTTTAGAGGCTGCTCAAGGTTTAGCTTCACCTAGAGCTTTAAGTTCTGGGATTAGTGAGGCTTTAATTAGTACAGCGGTTGGTTTAGTTGTGGCTATTCCTACAATGCTAATGTATTCTTATTTAACTAGTTTAGTAGAGAAAAGAACAATGGAAATGAACCAGTGGTTTGTAGATATAGTAGACCTTTTAAGTCAGGATGGTAAAAATGTTTAAATCAAATTTAAAGAAGCGACTTGATGTTAAATTACTACCAATGATTGATGTCATGTTTTTTTTATTAGTCTTTTTTATGTTATTTACTACATTTAAAGTAACACCAGCAGGAATGGAGATTAATCTTCCCCAGGCTAAGACTGTAACTAAACAACAGCAGGATGTAAAGGTAAGAATTAATATCTCTGCTGAGGGACGATTATCTCTTGATGAACAATTAATTGCTTTTAAAGGTCTTAAAGCTAAGGTCAAAGAGTTAATAAAGAAACAAGCAAATACTTTATTCGTTATAAAAGCTGACCAGGAAGTAAAGTACAAGAAGATTATTAGGATAATGGATTTAATTCGGCAAGCAGGTGGTTATCGATTAGCTTTAGCAGCAGATAAAGAAGATATGGATTAGGTGATGCTATGACTAGAAAAGAGCTTAATACGGAAGATAGCTTAATTAAGTATGTATTGATTTCTTTGATTGTACATGGAGTAATTTTATACTTTTTGGCCCAGTTAGGTATAGGGGCAGTTCCAGCTTTTAATGAACAGTTAGACTATTATGGTAAGGTAAAGATGATAGAGATTGATAAGACTAAACAATTAGGAAAGTTTAAAGAAGAACAAGTAATTAAACAGGAGCAAAAAATAACTAAGCAACAAGAGAAGCCACAAAAGAAGCCACAAGATAAAAAGAGACCTGAACCAAAAAATAATAAACCGACTAAAAAGGTAACTAAGGTAACTAAAGATAAAGAAGCTAAGCTACAGGAGACTAAACAGTCTAATTCTAGTGCTCAAAAAAATAACAAACCAAAAGAGGCCAAAGATAAATTATTAACTAGTAAAAAGAGTGATGAAGTAGTAAAGGTAAGTCAGAAAAAAACAAAGCAGGAGCAAGAGGTAAAGGAAATAAAAACAACAACAAAGAAAAAAGAACCTAAAGTTAAAACGCAAGAGAAAGAATCTCAAGTTAAGTCAAATGAAAAGAAAAAAGAACAACCAACTAAACAAGTAACAGCTAAGGATAAAAAACCTGCTTCTCCAGCACCTAAGAGTATGATTGTTAAACAAGTAACACCTACTTATCCCAAGGATGCATCAAATACTGATGTTGAAGGTGATGTTAAGTTACAGGCCAATATTAGTGCTAGTGGTAAGATAAACCAGGTTAAGATTTTAAAATCAGCCAATGATATTAGATTAGATAATATAGCTGTTAATACAATTAAGTATGGTTGGGAATTTAAAAGTGCATTAAATAACTATCAATTGATTTTAGTGGTTCATTTTAAGATGACAGAAGAAGGACGCCAGGTTAGCGTAGAATATATAGACTTATCATTTGTTGAGGAATGAGGTGTTAGGAGTTGAGATACAAATTCAAGTTAGTAATGATTACTATGTTAGTAACGATTACTTTATCTGGATTAGCAATAGCTAAAGTTGATGAGCATGGTAATTTAGTATTAGAGAATAATTATATTTCAATATTTGTCAACCAGGGCCAATTTAACCAAGGGCGTTTTGCTCTTGATGTTACCGGGGGGGCTCCGCTAAGAGATGGGGATGATGGGAAACCTTTAATTTATGGACGCCCGGCTCCTTGGACATCCTATACTACAATTAGGATAGATGGTACTAATTATATTTTTGGGGGTAAGACTAATAAACGGGCTGGTCTTAAGGGAAAGTATGGGCAAGTAATTACTCCTCCCCAAATAAAGAATAATCAAATTGTTACTAAGTATAAATATGGCAAGATAGTTGTAACTCAAATTTTAAGTTTTGTAAAGAGTAATACCACTGGCTTACCGGATACAGCTAGGATTAAGTATCGAATAACTAACCAAGGTAAGAAAGCACATCAGATTGGCCTTAGAGTAATGCTTGATACGATGTTAGGGAAGAATGATGGAGCGCCATTTAGAATTAAAAATCAGGCAGTAACTAGTGATAAACTATATACTAAAGATGAGTTGGCATCTTTTTGGCAGGCGTTTGATTCCTTAAATAATCCGCAAGTAACAGCTCAGGGGACAATTCAAGGGCCAACTTTAACTACGCCAGACCGGATTTATTTTACTGATTGGGGTAGTTTGGCTGATGGAGTATGGAATTTTGATTTTAATCCAGGCCAGAAGTTTTTACGAAAAGGAGAGTTTGAATTAGATAGTGCACTAGCTTTATTTTGGCAACCAAAAGCTTTACAGCCAGGAGAGACCAGAGAGTATATAACTGATTATGGTTTAGGTGGAATTACTATTGTACCAGGCTTACTATCTTTAGGTGTTACTTCACCAGCTAAAGTAATAATGAATAAGCCAGATAAAAGTCTACAGATTATAGCTTATATTCAAAATACAGCTGAAATTGAAGTTAAAGATGTAAAGGTTAAGTTAGATCTCCCGGCTGGATTGGAGTTGCTTTCTACTAGTCAAATAAAAAGCTTAGGGGATTTAAATCCTCAAGAAACAGCCCAGATAATGTGGAAGGTGCGCCCTAAAGAATTAAAAACACAAAATTTAGATTATACTGTTAAGGTAACTGCAGATAATACTGATGATAATCAGGTGTCAAGAAGTCTAAAGGTTGTTGGCCCACCAAAATTAAACTTAGAATTAAAGACTGCAAAGAAGATAAAGGTAAAGAATAATCACTTGCAGCAGGACTCAATTACAATTTATGGAACAATAAGTAATTCTGGTGATTCAACTGCTTATGGAGTTAATGCTTATGTTGCCCTACCACCAGGTTTGACTATCAGTGCTGGTGATAGAGCGGAGAAATATATAGGTTCTTTAGCACCTCATAGTTCGATTAAGATTCCTTGGACGATAGAACCAGTAGGCTTAATTAAAGGGGACTTACCTTACTTTATTGGTGTAGATAGTACGAATGCAGCTAATCAAATTCAGAGTACAAAACTTACTGTTCAAAAACGTCAACCTACAGTTGGTTTCAAAATCAAAGAAGAGACTAAAATAACAGTAGGAGATTATATTACAGTTCAAATAAAAGTTGATAATATAGCTAACCTATATAGGATAAATAGTAGTATTGGTTATAATCCGCAAGTTTTGGAGCCTATTTATATTTCTCGGGGGAGTTTATTTGTTGATAATAATAATTTATTGAGTTGGAGTACTCCTCAGATTAAAAGAGATATTGGAGTGATTAAAGAAATTAACGGGGCATTGGATACTCCACAGGATATTAAAGAAGATATTGTAGCTAGTATTCACTTTAAAGTTAAATCAGCTGGAGATAGTAATCTAAGATTTATTAAATATAATGCTTATAATGATAGTAAAGAATTAATATCAGTTAAGTTACAAGAAAAAGAGTTAGATATCGGAGGGGATCAAGATGAACCAAAGATTAATTAGTCTACTATTGGTAGTAGCATTAGTTTGTGGAGGTAGTTTACCTGTTTTTGCTCAAAAAAAGATCGAAGATATATCCCAAGATCATTGGGCGTATCAAAGTGTAGTTAAATTAATAAATCAAGGCTACTTATCCTTATATGATGGTAATAAATTCAAGGGTGAAGAAGCAGTTACAAGGTACCAGTTAGCTAAGGTGTTAAATAAAATAATACAGAATGTAGAACAAAAACAAGTTTCATTACAAAAGAAAGATATTCTAACGTTAAAGAAGTTAGCAACAGAATTTCGATCGGAGTTAGTTAGTGTAATGAGTAAGACTAATAAACTTGAAAAGAAGGTTGATTCCCTTTCAGACCAGCAAACTATTTTAAAAGAAGATATAATTAAGACTAATCATAAAATAAGTAATTTAAGACAGGAGTTACTAAGTTTAATTAATGATTTAAGAGAAGAGGCACTAACTAAATTAAGAACAAGAATTACTAAGTTAGAAAAAAGTAATCAACAACTAGAAAAGAAGTTACAGCAATTAGAAATTAAAGTAGCTAGCAAGGGTGGAGCAGCAGAAGTTAAAACCCTTAAGCGTAGATTTTATTGGCTAGGTGCTGGATTAAGTATTGGATTATTATTGTTAATCAATAGGTAACAGGAGAAAAGATAATGAATAGTAGAGTAATTAAGATAATTTCTTTAAGTTTAGTATTTGTACTGTTAGGTTCAGTAACGACCCCTTTTATGAGTATAACTGAGGCTGCAGAAATTGACCGAGAAACTGCTTATAAAGGTTTGTTACTAACAGGAATTGTGGTTTTAACAATCAAATGGTTAACTTCTGATTCACAAGTAGCAACAACAAGGAATACAACTGGCAATTATAGTCAAGATAAGGTTTATTGGTTGGCTAAAGCTGTTAATGCTGAGGCAAGAGGAGAGCCTTATTTAGGACAAGTAGCAGTAGCGGCAGTAATTCTTAATCGAGTAGCAAGTAGCCAATTTCCTAATACTATCTATAGTGTAATCTATCAGCAAGGTCAATTTTCTTCAGTTAAAGATGGTCAGATCAATTTAAATCCTAGTGCGAGTGCTTATCGAGCAGCTAAAGAGGCTTTAAATGGTAGAGACCCAAGTTTTGGAGCTTTATACTTTTATAATCCTAAAACTTCAAGCTTAGAAGGATTAAAATGGTTAAGGACTCGTGAAGTAACTACTAAAATTGGAAATCATGTTTTTGCTAAATAATTCCTAGAGTTGGTTCTAGGAATTATTTTTATATAATTTTAGTCACTTTTTATCAGCCATGCTTGAAATAATAGAAATTTAACTTATTTAATTAGTTAAATTACAAACAATAAATTATGAATATAGACTGATAATTTGATTGACAGAGTTAATAATATATGTTATATTTTAATAAATCAACACTTTAAAGCGATAAAGGATTAAGGAGGAGATTGTGTGACAATAAATAAGTTACAACGGCCAGGAGGAACCAAAGATTTCTTACCTGATTTAGCAGCTAAGAAAGAATATATAGAAGATCAACTAAATGAAGTATTTACTAAGTGGGGGTATGAGAAGATAATAACTCCTACAATAGAGTATTATGATTTATTATCAGAGGCTACGGAAGGGTTACAGACAAAAATGTATAAGTTTTTTAATCGTAAAGGAGAAATAATTGCTTTGCGACCGGAGATGACTGCTCCAATTGCTCGTTTAGTAGCTACAGAACTTAAAGAAGAGCCACTGCCTTTACGTTTAGCTTATCAAAGTAATGTCTTTAGATATGAGACACCACGGGCTGGTCGCTATCGAGAGTTTTATCAGGCGGGTATTGAGTTATTTGGTGTTAAAACACCTTTAGGAGATGCAGAAGTAATTGCTATAGCTGCCCAATCTCTTGAGCAGGCAGGACTAAAGAATTTTAAGATTGATATTGGGGATGTGGATTATTTTACAGGAATTATGGAAGCAGCAAACTTACCAAATTCTTTACAAAATAAAGTACGGACTGCTCTATCATCTAGAAATTTTGTTGAACTAGAGGAATTATTAACTGCATCTAACCTTACTTTTGAGCAACAAGAGGCTATTTTAAAAGGGGCCCGATTAAGGGGTGGGCCAAGTGTACTTAAAGAAGCTAAGGAATTAATTGCTAATCAAGCATCATTACAGGCATTAGAAAACTTAAAAGAGGTTTATCATAATCTAAAATTACTTGGAGTTGCATCTCATATCTGTATTGATTTAGGTGTTGTAAGGAGTTTTGATTATTATACAGGGATTGTTTTTGAAGGCTATAGTCAAGATTTAGGTTATACTATTTGTGGTGGAGGCCGCTATGATAAGTTAGTAGAGGAGTTTGGCTATCCTATTTCTGCGACAGGATTTGCTATTGGAGTAGATAGGTTATTATTATCACTACAAAAACAAGATTATCAGTTTCCCGATTTTAAAGCGGGGGTTTTATTACTTGTAAATTCAGAGAATAAACAGGAAGGTTTTGCCTTGGCGGCTGATTTGCGCCAGAGTGGATATCAAGTTGAATTAGAGTTAATAAAGAGAGAGATAAAAGAGATAATTGAGTATGCTAGTACTAAAGGATTAGATAGGATTTTAGCTTTAGATGATCAAAAATTAGATTTAGAGTTTAAAAGAAAAGAAATACTAGGAGTTAAGGTTAAAGAAATTAGCTTAAGAAAGGGGGAGTAAGATGGGCAGATTAAGGATTGCTTTACCTAAGGGTAGAATGTTTGACCCAGCAGTTGAGATTTTACGAAAAGTTGGCTTAGTTAATCGAGAATTAGATGATGATTCAAGAAAATTAGTCTTACCAGATGAAAAAAATGACGTTGAGTTTATTCTCTCTAAAGCAGTTGATGTTCAGACCTACGTAGAACATGGAGTAGCTGATCTAGGAGTTGCTGGTAAGGATATATTATTAGAGTCAGAAGCTGATGTCTATGAAGTAGCTGATTTAGGATTTGGAGAGTGTAGGCTAGTTGTTGCCTTATCTAAGCAAGCAGGAATTACTAGTTTAGAAGAGTTACCATTGACTAGTCGGGTTGCTACTAAGTATACAAATGTAGCTGAAAAATTCTTTACTAAAAGAGGTTTTCAGGTGGAATTAGTTAAATTAAATGGTTCGATTGAATTGGCCCCTTTAATTGGATTAGTAGATATGATTGTTGATATTTCTTCAACGGGAACCACCTTAAAGAAAAATAATTTAGTAGAAATTGGTGAGATAGCTAAATCGTCTGCTAGATTGATTGTTAATCGAGTTAGTTATAAGACTGAAGACCAACGGATTATAAAGATTATTAAACAAGTAAAAGAAGTTGTTAAAGAGTAAGGAGTGGATAATATGTTAGATATATTAGATACGGGCCAAGCGGGAGCTAAAGAAAAATTGGCTACTATTTTAAATCGTTCTTCATTTGATAGTCAAGAACAGATAGATGTTGTCCAAGATATTTGGGATAATATACAAAATAGAGGAATTGAAGCTGTTTTAGAGTATACGGCTCGTTTTGATGGAGCCAAGCTAGAGCAATTAGAAGTAAGTCAAACAGAGATTAAAGCTGCCTATAAACAAGTTGATCAAGACTTTCTAGCCGCAATTCAAAAGTCAATTGAAAATGTAAGAAAGTTTCATCAACAACAGTTACGCGAGGATTGGATGGATATTAAGGATGATGGAGTAATTTTAGGACAAAAGTTTGAACCATTAGCTAGAGTAGGTATCTATGTTCCAGGTGGTAGAGCAGCTTATCCTTCTTCAGTAGTGATGAATGGAGTACCAGCTAAGGTAGCAGGAGTAGATGAGATAGTGATGGTCTCTCCTCCAGCTAAAGATGGGAGTTTAAATCCTCATACTCTAGTTGCAGCAGCTGAAGTAGGAGTAGATACTATTTACAAAATAGGTGGGGCCCAAGCTATAGCAGCTTTGAGTTTAGACTTAGCAGAGATTAAAAAGGTAGATAAGATTGTTGGCCCGGGTAATATTTATGTGACGTTAGCTAAAAAGTTAGCCTATGGTTACGTAGATATTGATATGTTAGCAGGGCCAAGCGAAATTTTAGTCTTAGCAGACCAAGATGCTAATCCTAAATATATAGCAGCTGATTTATTATCTCAAGCAGAACATGATCCTATGGCTTCTGCAGTCTTAGTAACTACTTCTAAAGATTTAGCTAAAGAAGTTAAGCTAGAGTTAGAAGAACAATTAACAAATCTATCTAGAGCCAAGATAGCAAAAGAGGCCTTAAAGAACTATGGAGCTTTATTGGTAGCCAAGGATATGGAAGAAGCTATTTCACTAACCAATCAGTTTGCTCCAGAACATTTAGAAGTTAAAGTAGAATCACCTTTCTCTATTTTAGGTAAGTTAAAGAATGCTGGAGCTATCTTTTTAGGGGAGTATGCAGCTGAACCAATAGGCGATTATGTAGCCGGTCCTAATCACGTTTTACCAACTGGAGGATCAGCTAAATTTTATTCTCCATTAAATCTTGATGATTTTGTTAAAAAATCTAGCATTATTCATTACTCCAAAGAAGGATTAGATAAGGTTAAAGATCAAGCCTTAAAGATAGCTGAAGTAGAAGGATTAGATGCACATGCCAATAGTATTCGGGTGCGAATAGAGGACTAAGTTGGAGGGAGAAAATGAGACAAGTAAAGTTAGAACGAAAGACTAGTGAAACAGAGATAAAATTAGACTTGAACCTAGATGGTAGTGGTCAGGCAGAGATTAAGACCCCAGTTCCTTTTCTTAATCATATGTTAGAGTTATTTACCCGACATGGTTTATTTGATCTTAAGTTAAAAGCTAGTGGGGATGTGGAGATTGACGGACATCATACTGTAGAAGATATAGGTATTGTTTTAGGCCAAGCACTTAAAGAGGCCATTGGAGATAAAAAGGGAATCCAACGCTATGGTGATCAGTTTGTTCCTATGGATGAAGCATTGTTACATACTGCTATTGATTTTAGTGGGCGCTTTTATCTTAACTTTTCTGAAATAAATTTAAAGGATAAAGTAGGGGATTTTGATACAGAATTAGTAGAGGAATTTTTTAGAGCGCTAGCTTATAATGCTGGGTTAAATCTACATATTAGACAATTAGTTGGGACTAATACTCATCATATTATTGAAGGGATTTTTAAGTCATTTGCTCGGGCCTTGGCCCAAGCTGTAAAGTTAGATGATCAGATTAACGGAGTTATGTCAACTAAAGGGAAGTTAGAATAGCTGAGGTGAAAAGATGATCAAAATTATAGATTATGGTATGGGTAATTTAAAGAGTGTAGCCAAGGGCTTTGAAAAGGTTGGCTACCAAGTTGAAATTACTAATGACCCCCAAGAAATCTTAGCAGCTAGAGGTGTAGTATTACCAGGTGTTGGTGCTTTTAGTGATGCAATGAATAATTTAAGAGAGCTTGAGTTAATAGAACCAATCCAAAAAGTAATTGAGCAAGGAGTTCCTTTTTTAGGTATTTGTTTAGGATTACAACTTTTATTTAGTGAAAGTGAAGAATTTGGCTTAACTAAAGGGTTAGATATTATTCCAGGGACAGTAAAGAAGTTTCCGACAGACTTAGGACTAAAAATTCCTCATATTGGTTGGAACCAACTTAAGATAGAGCAAAAAACAGAAATTTATCAAGGGTTAGAGGAAGGTGTTTTTCAGTATTTTGTTCATTCTTATTATGTAGAGCCAGATGATGATGAAGTAATAGCTACAGTAACTGATTATGGATTAGAGTTTGTATCTAGTATTGCTCAAGATAATATTTATGCTGTTCAATTTCATCCAGAAAAGAGTAGCCAGGATGGATTGCAAATACTCAATAATTTTGGAGCACTAGTTAAAAGCTGAGGATTAGTTGCACTTCTCAATCAGGTATTGTGTAGCTTTTTCCTTAAATAGTTTTTGTTCATTTCATTCACCCTTCATTCAAAGCATATGAACAAAAACTATAAGACAGTCCAAAAGCCCCACAATACCTTTAATAATTGCTGGGGAGGGTTTCGCAACGACTCCTAAATTTTTCATTAATGAGTCTTAGTGAACTGGAATAAAAATAAGGTTTGGGTTAGCTAATCATCTATTTTTGATTAGCTTAACCTTATTTTTATGGAAGTGAGCTTAGACGAATTTTGAGAAATTTATCTAGTGAGAAATCCTCTCTTAGCAATCTAAAAGTTAAATTTAAAACCAGATTATTAATAAATTAAGAGGTGAAAAGTATGGAAATCATACCAGCGATCGATATTAAAGATGGTGAATGTGTTCGCCTTTATAAAGGTGATTTTGCCGAAAAAACTGTTTATGGAGATCCAGTGGAAATGGCTAAATTATGGGCCAATAAAGGAGCAAGCAGGTTACATATTGTTGATTTAGATGGTGCATTAGATGGTCAACCACAAAACTTGGATTTAATTGCGGAAATAATAAATGAGGTTCAGCTACCAGTTCAAGTTGGCGGTGGAATTAGAGATAAAAAAACAATTAAGCAGTACCTAAATATTGGAGTAGAGCGAGTAATTATTGGTACAGCAGCAATTAAAAACCCTAATTTAGTAATAGATGCAATTGATAAGTTTGGTGCAGAAAGAATTGTAGTAGGAATTGATGCTAAAAATGGTCAAGTAGCTACTGAAGGTTGGTTAGAAACATCTGATACTTCAGCTGTAGAGTTAGGAATTAAAATGAAGAATAAAGGGGTTAAGTGGGTGGTATATACTGATATTAGTCGAGATGGTACTTTAAGCGGACCCAATATTGAAAGTACTAAAAAGTTAGCTAAAAAGACAGGATTACAAGTAATTGCTTCGGGCGGTATTTCAGATATAGAAGATATTAGGAGTTTAAAAGAGTTAGAAGGCCAAGGAGTTAAAGCAGCAATTACAGGAAAAGCTCTTTATAGTGAGAGTTTAGATTTAAAAGAAGCAATTGAAGTAACTGAATAAAGGGGGATTTAAATGTTAGCTAAGCGAATTATCCCTTGTCTTGATGTAGATCAAGGACGGGTGGTTAAAGGGGTTAATTTTGTTGATATCAAAGATGCAGGTGATCCAGTAGAATTAGCTGCATTATATGACAAAATGGGGGCTGATGAACTTGTTTTTTTGGATATAACAGCTTCTAGTGATAAACGTAAGACAATGATAGATGTTGTCAGACGGACTGCTAAAGAAGTATTTATCCCGTTTACTATTGGTGGGGGGATTAGAACAACAGAAGATATGAGAGAACTGCTAAATGCTGGTGCAGATAAGATCTCTATTAATTCAGCTGCTGTAAAGAATCCAGAGTTGATAAAAAAAGGAGCTAAGAAATTTGGGAGTCAGTGTATAGTTGTAGCTATAGATGCTAAACGAAGAGAAGATTCATGGGAGGTCTATATCCATGGTGGTCGTAAAGCAACAGGACTTAATGTAGTTAAATGGGCCAAAAGGGCAGAACAATTAGGTGCTGGAGAGATACTACTAACTAGTATGGATGCTGATGGGACTAAAGATGGTTATAATCTAGCAGTAACTAAAGCTGTTGCTCAAGCAGTAAATATTCCAGTAATTGCTTCTGGAGGAGCAGGAAATTTAGAACATATTAAAGAAGTTTTTACTAAAGGAGAAGCTGATGCAGCTTTAGCAGCATCTATTTTTCATTTTAAGAAGTATACTATTAAAGAAGTAAAAAAATATTTAAATCAAGAGGGGGTCCATATTAGATGTCTGTAAATCATTTAGAATTTGATGAAGATGGATTAATTCCTGCTATTATTCAAGATATTGAAACTAATGAAGTATTAATGATGGCTTATATGAATCAAGAATCTTTAGAAAACACAATCAAATCAGGTAGAACCTGTTTTTGGAGTCGCAGTCGAGACGAACTATGGTGGAAAGGTGAAACTTCAGGTAATATTCAAGAAGTAGAAGAGATTAAATATGATTGTGATGGTGACACCTTATTACTTAAGGTTAAGCAGACAGGAGGTGCTTGTCATACAGGACATAAATCATGCTTTTATCGCGGTATAGAGCGAGATTATGATACAGAAAAGGAATTTGATCCTGAAGAAGTCTATAATAATTTAGATGCAGAAATATTAGATGAATTATACCAAGTGATTAAAGATAGAAAAGAGAATCCTAAGCCTGATTCATATACTTCATCTTTATATGAAAAAGGTGAAAATGCTTTTTTAAAGAAAGTTGGAGAAGAGGCCACGGAAGTAGTAATGGCGGCTAAAGATAGTGACCAAGGGGAACTAATTTATGAATCAGCTGATTTAATCTATCATTTACTTGTTGCATTAGTCTACTATGATGTTGAGATTGAAGAGATTTTAAAAGAATTAAAAGAGCGAAGATAATACTTTAACTTCTGCCTAATTAGGCAGAAGTTTTTAGTTTTTGTTGCTACTTATAATTAATAATTAAAGTTGCTAAGTAAAATAATATATAATACTATAAGAGTGGCTAAAGGATTAACTAGAAGTTGGAGGAGATAAAATGGGAAATAGGATGGAACCGATAAGAGAGCGGGATAAAATAATTGAAATTAAGGAGATGCTTAAAAAAAATAAAAAATACAGAGATTATGTATTATTTGTGTGTGGTATTAACTTTGGTTTAAGGATAGGAGATTTATTAAAGCTTAGGATTAAAGATGTAATTAATTCAGTAGGAGAGATTAGAGAAACATTTGAAATTGTAGAGCAAAAAACAAATAAGAGAAATGTAATTAAAATTAATCAGCAAGCTAAACAAGCTATTCAATTATTAAATAAAAAAACAGAGATAACTAATGACCAGACTAATTATCTTATTTATAATACTAGAGATCAAACTAAGAATATAAGTAGAGTTCAAGCTTATAAGTTAGTTAAGAAATGGTGCCAGCAGGTAGGATTGAAGAATTTACCGGTTGGCACTCATACTTTAAGGAAGACTTGGGGCTATCATGCTCATAAAAATGGAATAAGTATAGAAACCATTCAAGCTAAATATAAGCATGCTAATACTTCAACAACAAGACATTACTTAGGGATTGAACAAAAAGATGTAAATAAAGCTTATGATAAAGTCAATTTATAAGATTAACAATTTTAATATTCTGTTAAGCTAATTTAATAATTAATCTCTTTTTATATAAAAACATCCCATTTTATTTATATATTATACTAGCCAAGGTTTATTTTGGCAAGAAATAAACCTATAAGTCGATAATTATTACTATTATAGCATTTATTTTGACAATTTTGTTAACAGAATATTAATTCTGTTAATAAAATTGTCGAAAGGGTGAGTAGTAACTGATGAAGATAAAGTTAAATAATAAACCACAACAACAGATTCAATATTCCAAGGAGACTGTAGAAGCTTTAGCTATGACGATAAATAAAAGGGATTTTTATACAGCTAAACATCAACGTCGAGTTGCTGATTTAGCGGTTAAACTAGCTAAAGAACTTAAATTATCGGAATTTGAGATTAGAGGTATTGAATTAGCAGCTTTAATTCATGATTTAGGGAAGATAAGTATTCCAATGCATATTCTCGCTAAACCAACAAAATTAACTGTTAATGAATTTAATATTATTAAGAATCACCCTCAGACAGGTTATGAGATTACTAAAGATTTGAATTTTCCTTGGCCTATTGCAGAGATGATATACCAACATCATGAACGTTTAGATGGTTCAGGATATCCAAAAGGATTACAAAAAGGTGAAATTTTATTAGGAGCTAGAATTATAGCAGTAGCTGATATTATAGAGGCTATGACTTCACATCGTCCGTATCGACCGGCGAAAAGAATTCGTGTAGCCCAAGAAGAGATTAAAGAAAATCAGGGAGTGCTTTATGATTCAAGAGTAGTACAAGCTTGTTTAAAAATAATTAGTAAGAAAGGAGAATAAATTATTACAGATAATTTAAAAGCAGAAATAGAATCTTGTCGGGAAAAATTGAGCTTAGAGGTAGAAGGAAAAGATTTAACCAGTGAAGAAGTTCATAAATTAAGTCAAGAGTTAGATAAAAAGATAGTAGCTTATATGAAGAAAAATAAATCTAATTAATAACATATAAAAGTTACTATAAAACAGAGAGAGTTTATCTGATAATTTGCTTATTTTTGCAGGATTAATAATAAAAATCAAGAAATAGATAAAAGTAAAAGTGTCATTTAGGAAGGAGGAATTTTTATGGCTAATACAGAGCAGATGATAATCTTTGATATAGGAAATGAGAAGTTTGGAATTAGAATTACTCGGGTTCATGAAATTATTAGAATGAAGGAAATTACCGAGTTACCTGATACCTCCGAATATTTTGCCGGAATTATTAATTTACGGGGGGATATTATATCAGTGATTGATTTGCGGCGTAGATTTGGGGTTAAGAGTAGAGAAGATACTGATGAAACTCGAATTATTGTAGTAGGATTTAAAGGTCAGGATGTAGGATTAATTGTTGATGCGGTATCTGAAGTATTACATATTGACCCAGCAGATATTGATGATCCACCTCAAAGTATGGTAAGTATTAAGAATAATTATTTAATCGGCATTGCTAAGTCTGAAGATGATATGATTAATATTTTAGATTTAGATAATTTATTAGAGTCTAAAGAAGATATCAAAATAGAGAAATAGGCTGGTTAAGAAAGGAGGAATAGATTATGGATATGAATGATTTTCAGGAATTATATGCTAGTGAATCCCGTGAGCATTTGGATATATTAAATGATGCTTTATTAACTTTGGAAAATGATCCGCAAAATAGTCAAATGATTAATGAATCATTTCGAGCAGCACATACTTTAAAAGGGATGGCCGGGACAATGGGATTTGATAAGGTTAGTGAATTGGCCCATGCTATGGAGAATGTGTTAGATCTATTTAGAGATGGTGATTTAGTAGTTACTACTGAAGTAATTAATTTATTATTTGAAGCTGTGGATAATTTAGAATTATTAAGTAGTAATCCAGATGAAGTAACACAAGAAGAGTTACAGGCATTGATCTTAGAACTTAAAGCAGTTTCTGAGGATAGTACTGGTCAAGATATATCAAATTCTCAACAAAGTAACAGCAATGAAACAGATGTTAACTTCAATTTAAGTGAAGATGAAATGAAGATTATAGCTGAGACTTCAGGTGAGCCAGTTACTATTAAAGTAAGGTTAGAAGATGATTGTGTCTTTAAATCTTTACGAGCAGATATGATTTTTGAGGCTTTAGAAGAAGAGGGAGAATTAATTAAGTCACTACCAAGTATAGATAAGATTAGAAATGAAGAATTAGAAAATCAATTTTCGGTGTTATTTTTAACTGATAAAGAAAAAAGTGATCTATTAAATTCTTTAACTACTATTTCTGAAGTTAAGAGAGTAGAAATTAATCAAGTTAGCGATATTAATGAATTAACTAATCAAAAAGAAGAGAAATCTCAAACTGAAGCTAAAAAAACAAAGAATAATGTTAAATCTACAGGTTCTAAAACTAAATCTTTATCAAAGCGACTAAAGTCAAGTAGTACTATTAGGGTTGATGTAGAGAGATTAGATTCTTTAATGAATTTAGTAGCAGAGTTAGTAATTAAAAGGACTCAAGTTGAGTCAGTTGGAGAACAGTACGAGTTAGATGAGTTAAATAAGAAGCTAAAACCTTTAAGTAAGGTAACAACTGAGCTACAGGATGCAGTTATGGAAATGAGAATGGTTCCAATTAGCTTAGTCTTTAATCGTTTTCCAAGATTAGTTCGGGATTTGGCCCAAGAGTTAGATAAAGAAATAAACTTAGTAATTGAAGGAGAAGAAACAGAGTTAGATAGAACAATTATTGATGAAATTGGAGATCCATTAGTTCATATGATTAGAAATGCAATTGATCATGGTATTGAGGATCCCCAAAAGAGAGAAGAGGCAGATAAGGATCCAAAAGGGTTAATAGAATTATCAGCTTTTCATGAAGGAAATAATGTGGTAATTCAAATTAAAGATGATGGACATGGTATTGATCCAGAAGTGATTAAAGAAAAGGCGCTAGAGAAAGGAGTAGTTGATCAATCTGAATTAGATACGATGTCTGACCAAGAAATTATTAATTTAATCTTTGCGCCTGGTTTTTCTACTGCTAGTGAAGTTAGTGATGTTTCAGGTCGAGGAGTAGGAATGGATGTAGTAAAGAATAAAATTGAATCATTGAATGGTTCAGTTAAGATTGATTCTCAGTTGGGTAAAGGATCAACATTTACTATTAAGTTGCCATTGACTTTATCGATTATTCAAGGCTTTTTAACGGAAGTAGCAAATCAAAAATATGTAATTCCATTAGAATCTATTCAAGAAATTATAGATGTAAGTTCAGATGAAATTGAGACAATTAGACAAGAAGAAGTTATTTATCGACGTGGAGCTGTAATTCCATTAATTTCTTTACGAGATAAATTGAATAAGGAAAGTGATGAGTTATTAGAAAAAGATGAGATATCTACAGTAATTGTTCAAGTTGGTGATGATTACTATGGATTAATAGTTGACTCTATTATTGGACAACAAGAAGTTGTTATTAAACGAATTAATGATCTATCTGAAAATGTAGAAAAAATTGCAGGTGGAGCTATCTTAGGTGATGGTAATATAGCTTTAATTATTAATGCAGAAGAGATTATTACAGGTTAAGGAGGGCTTAATCGTGGCTAAAAGCGTTTTGGTTGTAGATGATGCACAGTTTATGCGCACAATGTTAAGTAAATTAATTGAAGAAAATGGGTATGAAGTAGCTGGAGAAGCAGTTAATGGTGAAGAAGCAGTTCAATTGTATCAGGATTTAGCACCAGATTTAGTTACAATGGATATTACAATGCCTAAAATGGATGGGATTGAGGCAATTAAGGAGATTATGAAACTAGATTCAGAGGCTAGAGTTGTAGTTTGTAGTGCTATGGGCCAAAAGCCAATGGTTATTGAAGCTCTAGAGGCAGGAGCCAAAGATTTTATAGTTAAGCCAATTAAACCTGAAAAGGTAAAAGAAGCTTTAAAGAATTTAGTTGATTAATATCTTTGTGGAGATGGAGGTGATGGAGTTATGGCTTCTAAAATAAAAGTTTTAGTAGTAGATGATTCAGCATTTATGAGAAAAGTAGTTAGCGAACTATTAGAAGAAGATAGAGAAATAGAAGTGATTGATAAAGCAAGAAATGGTAGAGATGCCTTACGAAAAATTGAAAAGCATACTCCAGATGTAATTACTTTGGATGTGGAAATGCCTAAAATGAATGGGTTAGATTTTTTAAAAAGGTTAAAGGGTAAAAAGGCTATTCCAGTGATAATGTTAAGTAGTATTACAACTGAGGACAGTAAGGCAACTATTAAGGCTTTAGAATTAGGAGCTTTTGATTTTATCTCCAAGCCTTCAGGTTCCATTTCTTTAGATATAGAAAAAGTTCAAGATGATTTGATTGAGAAGGTTAAATTAGCTGCTCAAACAAAGGTAAAAAGAAAGTTAAGACGTCAATTTAGAAGTGAAAGAAAGAAGAAACCAAAGTTAAATCAGCAAATTAGTGCTTCTCAAGAGTCAACTGTTAAAAATATTTCTAATAATCAAGAAAAGCTAGTCATAATTGGTGCTTCTACTGGTGGGCCAAGAGCAGTTAAAGAAGTGGTTAGCAAGTTGCCTGCTGATTTAAATGCTGCTGTTTTAATTGTACAGCATATGCCAGCTGGATTTACGGCGTCCTTGGCCCAAAGATTAAATAAAACATCTCAATTAAAAGTTAAAGAGGCCCAAGAAGGTGATCGATTAGAAGCTGGAGTAGCTTTAGTTGCTCCTGGTGATTATCATATGTTAATAAAGAATAATAAAGTTCAGTTAACTAAAGGGCCTAAAGTTCATAATGTACGCCCCGCTATTGATAAGACAATAGGTTCAGTAGTTAAAGAATATCAAAATCAAATTGTTGGTGTATTACTAACTGGAATGGGTAAGGATGGAGCTAAAGGATTAAAACTAATTAAAGAGTTTGGGGGGCAGACAATTGCTCAAGATGAAGCTACTTCAGTAGTTTATGGAATGCCTAGGGTTGCTTTTGAATTAGGAGCAGTTGATAGTGTAAAGAGAATTTATAAGATAAGTAATGAATTAGTGTCAATGGTTAATAAGTGAAAGTTAGGGACACGGGATGCCGTGTCCCTAATTAATTTAGGAAAGTGGTAATTTGATTATTTGAACTAGTTTCTCATCTTTTAAATTGATTTGTGAGTACATATTACCTAATCGTTCTGTTGTAGTAATATCAGATACATTTTTTTCAATAACTTGGCCCTTGTCTGTGACCAATATTATTTTTTCATTAACATTAGCTGATATAATATTTAACAATTGATAATCGTCATTACTCATGGTTTTAAGCCCTTTACCATTTCTTTGTTGTAAATTATAATCTGTGATAGGGCTCGCTTTACCTCTACCATTTTCAGTTAAAGATATAACCACTTCTTCCTTATTGGTAACATTTAGATTAATTACTTCATCATTATCTTCTAAATTAATTCCTTTTCTTCCTTTAGTATTTCTACCAGTAGGAGAAATCTCTTCTTCTGCAAAATAAATAGTATATCCTTCTTTAGTTCCTAATAGTAATTTTTGTTTGCCATCAGTTACTTGCACTCCAATTACTTCATCATCATCTTCAAGATTAATTGCTTTAAGTGAAGAAACACTAGTTTTATATTCTTTACCAACTGTCTTTTTAACTAGCCCATTTTTAGTTGCAATAGTAATAAAATCATCTTCAACTTCTTCATTTAAAATAAGCACATCAACTATTTTTTCGTCTAGAGGGAACTTAATAAATTCAGATAGATGATCCCCAGTTGATAAGCTATGGTGTTCAGGGATTTTATGAATCTTTAATAAATGAACTTGACCAGTTTGAGTAAAGAAGAGAAGTTTATTATGACTACGCCCTGACAGTACTTGAGTAATGTAATCATTCTTTCCAGCTCTAACATTCTCTTTATCATCAGTTCGTTTTAATTTATGATTATAAGAAAGTGAAATAACAGCTTCTTTATCTTTAATTAAATCTTTTTTATTTAATTTTGCTTCAGAATCATCCTCAATAATCTTAGTTTTTCGCTGGTCACCATATTCTTCTTTTACTTTAATTAATTCTTCTTTAATTAGTTTAATCAATTTTGCTTCATTATTTAAGATTGCTTCTAAAGAGTCAATCTTTTCTTTTAGCTCTTGTAGTTCAGTTTCTAATTTATCAATTTCTAGACTAACTAATCGTTGTAGCTTCATGTTTAAAATTGCTTTAGCTTGCCTTTTAGTTACTTCTAATTTTCGTTGTAAATTCTTTTTAGCTTTTTTGCTAGATTCAGAATTACGGATGATATCAATTACTATATCAAGATTATCAATAGCCTTCTTTAAACCTAATAAAATATGTTGCTTGTCCTTAGTTTCTTTTAGTTGATGTTTGGTGCGACGTGTAACAACTTCTTTCCTAAAGTCAATAAAATGTTGTAGAATAGTTTTTAAGTCCATTACTTGAGGTTGTTGATTAATTAAAGCTAACATATTAATTCTAATTTTAGACTGTAATGATGTATATTTATATAGACGATTTAAGATAATATCTGGATCAGCCTTACGTTTTAAGTCAATCACAATTCTTAGTCCTTCTCGATCTGATTCATCTCTGACATCACTGACATTATTGATTTTATTTTTCTTAACAGTATCAGCTATTTCTTTAATCAGTTTTGTTTTATTTAATTGATAAGGAATTTCTGTAATTACAACTCTTTTTCTACCTCTACTACGATCTTCAACTGTACTTTTGCCCCGGAGAGTAACTTTTCCTTTACCTGTTTTATATGCTTTTTTAATTCCTTTATTACCAACAATTTCTCCTCCAGTTGGGAAATCTGGTCCTGGAATAGTTTCTATTAATTTATCAATTTCTAAATCAGGGTTTTCCAGTAATTGAGTTAATCCATCTATTACCTCACTTAAATTATGAGGTGGGATATTAGTACTCATCCCGACTGCAATACCACTAGAGCCATTAACTAATAGATTAGGAACTCTAGATGGTAAAACTGTTGGTTCCTCTAAAGTACCATCAAAATTATCTACAAAATTAATAGTATCTTCTTCGATATCTTTAAGTAACTCTAAGGAAATAGAGGCTAATCTAGCTTCGGTATATCTCATAGCTGCAGCACTATCACCATCAACAGAACCAAAATTACCATGCCCATCAATTAATTTATACCTTTGGCTAAAATCTTGAGCCATTCTAACCATAGCATTGTAAACTGCTTGGTCACCATGGGGATGATATTTACCTAATACTTCACCTACAATTCTGGCTGATTTTTTATGTGGTTTATCAGGTATTAAGCCTAATTTTTTAGTAGCATATAATATTCTTCTATGTACAGGTTTTAGCCCATCTCTAACATCAGGTAAAGCGCGACCGATGATTACACTTAATGAATAATTTAAGTAAGAATTACGCATTTTATCTTCAATAGTTATTGGATTAATTTGTTGATCTTGTACCATTATTTTTTTCCCCTTTCTTATATGTTAGTATTAGTAAGAGCTTATAACAGATAATTTATAAGCAAAAGATTTGATTTTATAAAAATTATTATGTTAACAATGTCTATTATATCATTAAACAATTAGTTGTAAAATTTTTATATCCTCTTTTTTGTATAGCTTTTATTTTTTTAGTGGAGATTATTTATAAGTTAGAGATATAACTTTATAATTTTTCAGAAACATTTGTCATCTTAAATTATATGTGCTATCATAATAAATGTAATATTCTGTTTACAGATGATGGTAATCGAAGGAGTGAACTAATATGGCAGTAGATAAGAAATATAATGCAGAACAGATTCAGGTTTTAGAAGGCTTAGAAGCTGTAAGAAAAAGACCTGGTATGTATATTGGATCTACAGGAACTAAAGGATTGCATCATTTAATTTGGGAAGTGGTTGATAATAGTATAGATGAGTTTTTAGCAGGTTATGGTGATAAAATTGAAATCACATTACAATCTGACCAAGTAGTGAAGGTAAGAGATTATGGAAGAGGAATTCCAGTAGATATACATCCTAAAAAAGGTTTACCGGCGGCCCAATTAGTATTAACTACGCTTCATGCTGGTGGAAAATTTGATGGTAGTGGTTATAAAGTATCAGGAGGTTTACATGGAGTAGGTGTCTCAGTAGTTAATGCTTTATCAGAATGGTTAAAGATAAAAATTTATCGTAATGGTGCTGTTTATCATCAAAAGTATGAACGAGGTTATCCAGTGACTGAATTTGAAAAACAAGGAACTACAAGTAAGACAGGAACAGAGATTGCATTTAAACCAGATGCAGAAATTTTTGATACTCTTGAATTTAAATTTGATACTTTAAAAAACAGATTACAAGAATCGGCTTTTTTAAATAAAAATTTAAATTTAATTTTAAAAGATAGGCGTAAGGAAAAGGATAAAGAAGTTAAGTATTGTTATGATGGAGGATTAGAGGCATTTATTAAGCATTTAAATAAAAGTAAAACACCTTTAGTAGATGATATTGTCTATGTTGAAAGGGAAGTTGATGATACTTATGTAGAGATTGCCTTTCAATATAATAAAGGCTATAATGAGCGAATTTATAGTTTTGCAAACAATATAAATACTCATGATGGTGGTTATCACCTAACTGGCTTTAAAACAGCTATTACCAAAGCTCTTAATAAATATGCTGAGGAAAAAAATGTTTTAAATAAGACTGACCCTAAACTAACTGGACGGGATTTAAGAGAAGGTTTAACTGCAGTAATAAGTGTTAAGCTAACTGACCCTCAATTTGAGGGCCAAACTAAAACTAAATTAGGTAATAGTGAAATCAGAACTACTGTTCAACATGTTGTTTCTGATTATTTACCTTCCTATTTAGAGCGTAATCCTAAGTTAGCTAAGGCAGTAATTAATAAAGCATTAGAGGCAGTTAGAGCTCGTAAAGCTTCTAAAAAAGCAAGGGAGCTAGCTAGAAAAAGAAAAGGACCATTAAGTAGTAATTCATTACCGGGGAAATTGGCTGATTGTAGTAGTCGTACTCCAGAAGAATGTGAATTATATTTAGTAGAGGGTGATTCTGCAGGAGGTTCTGCTAAACAAGGACGGAATAGAAATTTTCAAGCTGTATTACCACTAAAGGGTAAAATTATGAATGTAGAACGGTCTAGATTAAATAAAATATTAAAGAATAAAGAGATTGCTTCAATTGTAACTGCTTTAGGAGCAGGAATAGGTGAAGAATTTAATCTAGATAAATTAAGATATCATAAGATAATTATTATGACTGATGCAGATGTAGATGGAGCTCATATATGCACTTTATTATTAACTTTATTTTATCGTTACATGCCACAATTGATTGAAAACAGTCATATTTATATTGCTCAACCTCCATTGTATCAGGTCACTTATGGTAGACAAAAGAAGTATTTATATACTGACCAAGAATTAAAAGAGTATTTAAAGGATAAGAATAGAAATAGAATTAGTATCCAACGTTATAAGGGACTAGGTGAGATGAATCCTGGACAATTATGGACAACAACTATGGATCCTGAACACCGAAAACTACAGAAAGTAGAAGTAGATGATGAAATTATAGCTGATGATGTATTTCATTCTTTAATGGGCTCAAAAGCTAGTTTAAGAAGAGAATTTATCATGAATAATGCTGATTTGGCTAGTAATATTGATGTTTAATAATTTTGTAAGTTTTCACAGGAGTTGCGACTGAGATGAATATACAATGAGAAGTATAATTATTTAATAAAGGGAGGTAATATTAATGGATGGCAAGAAGCGAAAAAATATAAAGCCTGGACTCAGTGTTTCAGTTGTCCAAAAACAAGACCAGCGTTCAGGAAAATTAACTGATGGTGTAGTTAAAGATATTTTGACTAATTCTGCTACACATCCCCATGGAATTAAGGTACGTCTTAAGAGTGGAATAGTTGGTAGAGTAAAAGAAATTAATTCTTAAAAACTAAATTTTTTATTAAAGCCTCTGGAATTTATCCAGAGGCTTTATTTTTGTTTATGTGATTTGGATATATCACTTTTTATTGTATAATATTGGAGGGATATGTTTATTAAGACAGAATATTAAAATAAAGAGTAGTATTTATCATTAAAAATATAAAGGGAATTTAGAGTTGATTAGGTATTAAGGTAAATTTAATTATATAGGATATTAACGACATATGTCGTTAATAAAAGAGTTATCTGAAATGTGGCTAAATAAATTAGGGGAGTGATTAAAGATGGCACAAGAAAATTTTTATACTGAAGTATATCCGGATATTATTGAGCAATGGAAATTTTATTTAGAATTATTAGAGTTAAAAAAGGGAGATAAAGTTTTGGATATCGGATGTAATAGAGGAGATACAGAAATTTTTATGATAAATAGCAATTCACAAATAGAAAAAGTGATAGGGGTAGATATAGATGAAAATAAATTAAAGGATGCAAGAAAGAAATTGGAAACAAAATTTCATAAAGAAAAGATTGAATTTCAAAAAATGGATGCATGTAATTTAGAATTTGAAGATGGGACTTTTGATAAAATTATATGTGCTGAAACGATAGAATGGGTTGATAATCCTAAAAAGGTAATAGAAGAAATAAAAAGAGTATTAAAACCCAACGGAATAGGAATAGTACAGCATACAGATTTTGATAGCCAGATTTTCACAACTAATCAATTGAATTTAACAAGAAAAATTATTAATAAATTTACTGATAGTGGTCCAAATGGTACAATAGGCAGAAAACTATTAGGTTTATGTAAAAAAGCTAATTTTAAAGAAATAACCCCTCTAGTTTATACAGTAATTAATGAAAACTTTGAGAAAAATTATTATTCTTATCAAATTGCTCATATGATGAAAGATTGGCTAGTTAATGAAGATGAAATTGAGGAAGAAAAGTTGAATAACTGGTTAAATGATTTAAAAGAAATAGATGAAAAAAATGATTTCTTCTACTCAATAAATAGAAATCTTGTAATTTGTAAAAAATAAAGTATAAGCGAATCCTAAAATGAATTTTCATGAATATTTTGAGATATCATGAATATGTTGGGAAAACCCCGCCACACTTCAGATAACAGCACGTTAGCGACATCCCAATTTAGATGTATAAAGAGGGTTGGGCTGACTTACATTAGATTTATGGGTTTATATAAGATTAGGAGCATTGGCGGGGACGTCGCGAATCTGCGGGACGTTGTATGTCCAGCGAAGCTGGACATATCCAACGGGTGAAAGTCCCGTCAAGGTAAAAGTCAAAGCCTTGTAGTAGGATAGCAGTGTGGTGAGAGATCTAAACATTGAAGTCTATTGACAAAGATATCGTTAGGATATCGAGCAAGTATTCAGACTATAACACCAGTGAACGCATACTAGCTTCGAAAGGGGTAAAATTTGGTGGTCGAACCTTTAACGTCTGGGTGAAGACAGGATATATAAATGAAAATGACTGAAACATTTATATACACCAGCGGAGTATTAGCGGTAGTATGGATACAAGGATATGTCTGGAACTGGAGAAGCCCTACTTCTTCCTGTGAGAAATCACTTGAGCAAAGAAGATTTTATAACTAAGACCTAGGAAATGAATTGGAAAAGAAGAGGGTGGCGGACGGGTTTGTAGTAGCGAAGATTATGAAGTAAATATAACTTCATATAGCAAAGGAACCCTACTATTTAATAATTTCTCTAACAATACAGGAGGTAAGGGTGAAATGATAAAAGCATCCATTAGTTTACAAGACTTGAGAAGGAGAATATATCTTAAATCTAAAAAGGAAGAATCTCATAAATTCTGGGGGATGTATGTTCATGTATGCAAAATGGACACACTTAGGAAAGCATATATAATGGCAAAAGAGAAAGCTGGTTCTTCAGGAATAGATAGAGTGACATTTGAAGATATTGAAGAAATAGGAGTAACAAAATATCTGAAAGAAATAAGAGAAGAACTAGTAAATAGGACATATAAACCACAGATAAATCGAAAACAAGAGATACCAAAAGAAAATGGGAAAGTAAGAGTGCTAGGAATTCCAACTATTAAAGATAGAATAGTACAGGGAGCTTTAAAATTAATATTAGAGCCGATATTTGAAGCAGATTTTCAAGAAGGTTCTTATGGATATCGCCCAAAAAGGAATGCTCATCAAGCAGTAAAGAAAATAGAAAAAGCAATAATAACGGGGAAAAGAAAAGTAATAGACTTAGATTTATCAAATTACTT